>JACDZF010000158.1 GCA_013426795.1 Desulfocapsa sp.
GCCAGGATCTGCGGTCAGTTTTTTCCTGAATGGCATACGGGTTGATTTTCACCGGCCGCATCCTGACAAGGCGGCGCTCAGATACAGGGTAAAGGACGCCCGGGAATTTCTCAGACAGGCAGGGGTAACACCATGAACACTATGAAATACAAGGGCTATATCGCCCGCATTGAGTTTGATGACAAAGACCGCCTTTTTGTCGGCCATCTTGCAGGAATCACGGATATAGTCGGATTCCATGGGACGACGGTGGAAGAATTGGAGACAGCTTTTCATGGGGCGGTGCATGATTATCTCGCCATAAGTGAACAAACCGGGCGTCCAGCCCAGAAGCCCTGTTCCGGGAAATTGATGCTGCGGGTGCCGCCGGAAATCCATCAGGCCGCCCTGACTGCTGCCCACGCTGCCGGTACCAGCCTGAATCAATGGGCTACTTCGGCATTAAAAGCCGCTGTCAATCGATAATGATACACAGAAACAGGCCGAAAGCTGATGGCTCTCCGGCTTGCTCCGGCCTCGATGATTGATGGTACGACCCGGAAACGAACCCAATGCCACTCTCGTATTCCCATCCCAACATCAACAGGCTTGTCGCCCTGACTGAAAACCGACAGAATCATGAAGGAAATTACAAATTCTGACGGCTCCGGCTCTTCATCCCTGACCCCATTGTGACCATGAAGCCGATCCTCAGCGTTACCGGCCTGACCATGAATTTCGGCGGCATTTGCGCCCTGGATCACCTTGATCTGGATGTGCAGGCAGGGGAGATCGTTGCCCTGATCGGCCCGAATGGGGCGGGCAAGACCACCTTTTTCAACTGCCTGACCGGAATCTACACCGCCGCTGAAGGTGAGATCCGGCTGACATCTCCCGAGACCGGAAAGCAGACCCTGCTGGCCGGCCTCAAGCCCAATAAAATCACGGAACTGGGCATGGCCCGAACCTTCCAGAACATTCGCCTCTTTGCGCAGATGACGGTGCTGGAAAATGTGATGATCGGCAGGCATTGCCGAACCCGTTCGTTCATCTTCGGGGCGATATTCCGTCCCCCCTCGACCCGGCGGGAAGAACAGGATACCGTGCAGCGGAGCTACCGGATTCTGGAGAAGGTGGGATTGTCCGCTCAGGCCGATGAGTTTGCCGGCAATCTTTCCTACGGCTCGCAGCGGCGTCTTGAGATTGCCCGGGCCCTGGCCACCGATCCCTTTCTGCTGCTCTTAGATGAGCCGGCGGCGGGCATGAATCCCCAGGAAACCGCTGATCTGGTTGATCTTATCCACCGCATTCGGGATGATGGCCATGCGGTTCTGCTTATTGAACATGATATGAAACTGGTCATGAGCCTTTCCGACCGGGTCTTTGTTCTCGATTACGGGGAGAAAATCGCCTCCGGGACACCGGCGGAAATTGGCGTCAACGCCGCGGTCATCAAGGCCTATCTCGGGGAAGATCTGCTGGATGAGGAGAGGCCCTAGCGATGCTGGTGATGAACGATGTCCAGGCCGGGTATGGCAAGGTACTGGCCCTTCAGGGAGTGAGCCTGACCATTCATCCGGGTGAGATCGTCACCCTCATCGGGGCCAACGGAGCCGGAAAAAGCACCACCCTGATGGCCATTTCCGGGATTGTTCCGTGCCGTTCCGGTGAGATTCTGGTAAAAGGAAAGGCGATCCATGGCCTTGCCCCGGATCGGATTGTGGCCATGGGGGTGTCGCAGGTGCCGGAAGGACGGCGCATCTTTGCCGATCTGAGTGTCCAGGAAAACCTTGATCTGGGGGCCTTCCTGCGCACCGACCGGGCCGGGATCAGGCAGGATCTGGACTTTGTGTTTGCCCTGTTTCCCATCCTCGCCAAACGTCGGCATCAGTATGGCGGCACCCTCAGCGGCGGCGAGCAGCAGATGCTGGCCATGTCCCGGGCACTTATGGCCCGCCCCCAACTCCTGCTCCTCGATGAGCCGTCCATGGGGCTGGCACCGCTTATGATCCGGCAGATCTTCAGGATTATCAAGGAGATCAACCGGGAACACAAGACCACCATCTTTCTGGTGGAGCAGAACGCGCATCAGGCCCTGGGCATCGCTGATCGAGGCTATGTCATCGAGAATGGCCGGATTATCCTCTCCGACAGGGCCGAGAGCCTGCTCGCAAGTCCCGAGGTGCAGAAGGCCTATCTGGGGATTTAGTGAGAACGACCGAAGTTGCAAGAGATTTTCATGAAACTCAAGTGGATGACTCAATGAAGACAGAGCAGAAAATTAAAACGGGTGTGATCGGTGTCGGCTATCTGGGGAAATTTCACGCCCAGAAATACGCGAACATGGAAGGGGTTGAATTGGTGGGCGTGGTGGATGTGGATGCGGGGGTGGCCGGCAAGATTGCGGCAGACTGCCGATGCCGGGCCTTTTCCGATTACCGGGAGCTCCTGCCCCTGGTGGACGCGGTTTCCATCGTTGTGCCCACGAGTTACCATCATCGGGTGGCGCTGGACTGCATCGAGGCCGGCGTTGATATCCTCCTGGAAAAGCCCATCACCACCACCCTGGCTGAGGCCAATGATTTGATTCAACGGGCCGATGCCAGACAGATGATCTTTCAGGTGGGCCATCTGGAGCGCTTTAATCCGGCGGTTATGGCCATGGAGAAATTTTTGACGGTGCCGGTATTCATTGAGAGCAGCCGCATTTCCACCTTCAAGAATCGCGGTGTGGACGTCGATGTGGTCCTTGATCTGATGATCCATGATATTGATATTATTCTCAGTATTGTCCATTCGCCGCTGAAGTCCATCCAGACCGTGGGGGCTCCGGTGGTCACCGCCACCACCGATATTGCCAATGCCCGCCTCGTCTTTGAAAACGGGGCCACCGCCAATGTCACCGCCAGCAGGATCGCGCGCAACAATATCCGCAAGATGCGGATCTTCCAGCCGGGTTCCTATATCAACGTCGATTTTGCCAGCCGCAAGGTGATGACCATCCATCTCACCGATGAGATCCAGGCCAATGGCGCGCCGGGCCAGGAGGTGGAGGTCGTTTCCTTTCCCGCCGGGGACGCCCTGAGGGACGAGATCGTCCATTTTGTCAGCAGCGTCAGGAACCGGGCCCAGCCTCTGGTCTCCGGCCATTCCGGCCGTCGTGCCCTGGAAGTGGCGCTCCAGGTGATTGCCCAGATCCAGCAGAACCAGCAGACCGAAGTTTATCAGCAGGTTGCCGCTGCCTTGAAAAAGCATTGATCGGCCATGATTCCTGAGTCAGCACCCGCTCCATCTCCGGTCTTGCCCGGCGCGCCGCAGAAGGCGCGGAAGGTGATGATCATCGCCGGCGAGGCCTCCGGCGACCTGCATGGCGCCCGTCTGGTCCAGGCCATGCGGCAGCGGCAGCCGGGGCTGATCTTTTGCGGCATGGGAGCGCGGGAGCTTGCCGCCGCCGGGGTCGAGGTGCTCTTTGACGCGAGCCGGATTGCGGTGGTGGGGCTGGTGGAGGTGGTGACCCATTTTGCAGATATTCTCAGCGCCATGCGCATCCTCAGCAGGAGGATGCGGGACGATCCCCCCGATCTGCTGATTCTCATTGATTTCCCTGATTTTAATCTGAAGCTTGCCGGCAAAGCCAAAAAACTGGGGATTCCGATTTTCTACTATATCAGCCCGCAGGTGTGGGCCTGGCGAACCGGGCGGGTGAAAACCATCCAGCGGCTGGTGGATACCATGGCCGTGATCCTTCCCTTTGAGGAGTCCTTTTATCGCAGCCGGGGGGTGACAGCCCATTACGTGGGCCATCCCCTGCTCGATTCGGTGAGGGTAACCCAGGATCGGCAGGCATTCTGTCAGCGCCACGGGATCAATCCGGATCACATCCTGGTGGGGCTTCTTCCGGGCAGCCGACACAAGGAGATCGCTTCCCTGCTTCCCGATTTTCTTGCCGCCGCCAGACGTCTGCCGGGGAAATATGAGAAGCCCTTCGTCTTTCTGCTCCCGGTGGCCGCCACCATCTCCGAGGAGGAGCTGTGGAAGAACGGCCTGGAGGAGTATGCCGCCGATATCGACATTCACCTGATCCGTGAAGATCGCTATGATATGATGGCCGCCTGTGACGCCGTTGTCGCCGCCTCCGGCACCGTCACCCTTGAGCTTGCCATCCTCGAAATTCCCATGGTGGTTGTTTACAGGGTCTCTCCCCATACCTATTTTATCGGACGGCTGATTATCAGGCATATGCAGTTTTTCTCCCTGGTCAATCTTATCGCCGAGCGCCGCGTGGTGCCGGAGCTGTTGCAGGATGAGGTAAGTCCTGGAAATATCGAGACGGAACTGGTGCGGCTGCTCTTTGATGACAAGGCCCGCCGTGAGGTGAAGGAGGGCTTGTCCGAGGTGCGGGTCAAGCTCGGAGCCCCGGGCGCCTCCGCCCATGCCGCCGATCTTGCCTGCAAGCTCCTTGACCGGATACCCGACCAAGGACGGAAGTGATTGGCCAGGCTGAACAAGGATGCCGGCCAATGGAAGAAGAGATTCCTTGAATGCGGGCGCAGCCCTCTGCCTCGGAACGATTTTTGCGCGGAATAATAATTTCTTTTGTGAGAGATGGTGAATCCATGAACAGAGCGTATCTGTTAAGAATTGTGGTGCTTTCGATGTTTTTTCTCCTGCCCCTCCCGGCTCTTGCCGATGAGCAGGGCGCCCTGCGTCTGGCCCGGATGCAGGGCGATGTGCAGGTTCAGTCCCTGGGGATGGGTGAGTGGCTGCCGGCGGTTATGAACCTGCCGCTCCAGCCCAAGGACCGGTTGTGGGTGCCGCAAGGGGCATGGGCGCAGGTGGAGAGTCGGGATGGCAGTGTTATCAGGCTTGATGCCGGGAGCTCGCTGGAGATTCTGGGAGTGGAGGAGAAGGCCTTGCAGTTGTATCTCGGCAGCGGCCAGGGCTATGTCAACTTTCGCAACAGGGGTGACACCATGCTCCAGGTCGATACCCCGGTGGCATCGTTCAGGAGCTATGACGACGTGGTCATGAATGTGGCCCTGGACGATAAAGGCAATGTTGATCTGTCCGTGTTCCGGGGCGAGGTCTATGCTGAAAGCCGGAGCGGGGAGGTCAGGGTCGAGGGGGGAAAAATGCTCACCATCGATGACGGGGTTCCTTTTTTGATGGAGCTGGATTCCATCACCAATTGGGAACAGCGGAACAGGGATTGGGATAAGGCGCTGACTGCCGGCGCTGAGAATGACGAGTATCTGCCGCCGGAACTCTCCGTCTATGGCCGGGATTTGAGCCGCAATGGCCGCTGGGTTTCAACCCCTGACTATGGATTCGTCTGGATCCCGACCAGCCATATCTCTGATGGCTGGGCCCCCTATCGCCATGGGCGCTGGGTCTGGATCGGCAACGAGTATGTCTGGATCGGCAGTGAGCCCTGGGGCTGGGCCCCGTATCACTACGGACGTTGGTCCCACGCCCCTTCCCGTGGCTGGTTCTGGGTTCCGCCAAGGCGCCATGAGGTTTACTGGGGGCCGGGCTACGTCAGCTGGATTCAGAACTCCAGCAATATCGCCTGGGTGCCGCTGGCACCGGGAGAAATGTACTACGGTCGTGGTCATTATGGCCCGCACAGTACCAATATCATGCATACGAATATCCATCCGGTGATTCCGGGCAGGGATTTCCGCAATGCCCAGGTGCGCAATGGGGTCACGGTGATTCATCGGGATGCCTTTTTGTCAGGAAAATATAAGGGCCAAAGGGGGCGGGAAAATCCATTTCTGCGGGAGAATATCCATGTCGGCCAGCCCGGGCTGAAACCTCAGCGGCTGACCAGAATGCCGGTTGTCAGGGAAATTCCACGGGACAAAAGACCGCCCGAGGCCATCCGCTCCATGCCCGGACGGGCCGGGGATGGACCCAGACCGACGGCGCGGGGGGGAGAGCGTCCCGGATTCCAGTCCACCCCCGGCAGTCAGCCCCTGGCCATACCCGTCAGCGGGGCGCGGTCGGAGTCTGGAAGAAAGCCCAGCGGTGAGCTTAACCGGCCCGAGTCCATGCGAGACCGTCAGCATGGGCCGGATGGTCCTGGCAAACCGGGATTTCCCCTGAAAAATGGGGCGATGGAAAAAGACGGGGTGCAGGGGCCAGGGCCGTCCGCGCCGCTGCCGGAGAAGTCGCCGACCCC
>JACDZF010000159.1 GCA_013426795.1 Desulfocapsa sp.
TCTACCCACTCGTAAATTATTTATTACGCCATCATTCTGGCATGCAAAACACGGTCTCGACCACTATAATCAGACAATACTTCGACCTTCTCAAAGACAGCCAGTCCATCATCATCCGCAAACATCTCAATAACCGCCTGGCCCTGATCTGCTCCGATCTCCATAAAAAAATCGCCACCAGCCCTTAGTAATCGAGGCACCATTTCTCGTATTCGACGAATAACATCCATGCCAGCATTCCCCCCATCCAGGGCCAGCCAGGGCTCAAAATCCCTAACTTCCGGCTGCAACGCATGGAACTCATGCTTACCCACATAAGGAGGATTGGAAACAACCAGTGAAAATATCGGGCGGGGGACAAAGGCACTGCATAAATCGGCCTGAAGCAGAACAAGCCGCCCATCAACTCCATGCCTGATACCATTTTTTCGAGCCACCCGTAAAGCAGCAGCAGAAAGATCCACCGCAACGACAGTCCGTTCAGTCTCCAAGGCCAGGACAATGCCAATAACCCCGCTGCCGCAACAGAGATCAAGGGTCAGCCCGGATTTTTCTGGTCTGCCTTGGATCACCCGCAGGACGGTTTCCAGGAGAAATTCAGTTTCAGGCCTGGGTATAAGGACATCGGGTGTTACATGAAAGGGAAGAGACCAAAATTCCTGCACTCCCAGGATATAGGCAGTGGGCTCACGGTTCACCCTTCGGGCCAGCTGAGTTACGAACTCACGCTCATGATCCGGCTCGACATCCGTGGTGGCTGCGAGAAACAGGTCTGATCTCTTCTTATTAAGACAGAAACCCAGAAGCAGTTCCACTTCAAGAGATGCCTGGTCAACGCCCGCTGATTCAAGCCGTTCTCTTCCCAATTTAACAAGATCACATACACGCATGGAAAGAACTGAGCCCAGGGGATGAGGTGTTATCAAACACGAGAATCAGCAAAATGCCGCAATCAACTCCGAGACATACGACAAGCTACTCAATTTCTTTTAACTTTTCTGCCTGATCATGGCTGATCAGAGGATCAATTACCTCATCCAGCTTACCATCCATGATTGAATCAAGGCGATAGATAGTCAGATTGATGCGATGATCGGTCAACCGACCCTGGGGGAAATTATAGGTACGTATTCGCTCACTGCGATCACCACTGCCAACCTGCGTTTTACGATCCAACGAGATTTTATCATGGTGTTCCTGCTGCACCTGGTCGAATAATCTGGCCCGCAAAACCGTCAGGGCCTTGGCCTTATTTTTATGCTGAGATTTTTCATCCTGACAGATCACCACAAGCCCTGTGGGTAAATGGGTGACTCGCACCGCTGAATCTGTGGTATTAACACTCTGTCCGCCAGGACCGGAGGAGCGAAAGACATCAAACTTCAGCTCATTCATCTTGATATCGACCTCCACTTCATCGGCCTCTGGCAAAATAGCAACGGTGACCGCTGAGGTGTGAATTCTTCCCTGGGTTTCAGTCTCAGGGACACGCTGAACCCGATGCGTTCCGCTCTCATATTTCATCCGGGAGAAAACCTGCTCACCGCTAATTAATGCGATGATCTCCTTAAATCCTCCAGTTCCCAGGGGACTGGAGGCCATCACCTCGATTTTCCATCCCTGTGACTCGGCATAACGGGAGTACATCCGATAAAGATCACCAACAAACAGAGCCGCCTCGTCTCCACCCGTCCCGGCACGAATTTCCAGGAAGGTGTTTCTTTCGTCATTGGGATCTTTGGGGAGCAGCATGAGACGAATTGCATCCTCTAAAACGCCTTCATTCTCCTTCAACTCTTCAATCTCTGCCCGGGCAAGCTCCTGAATTTCCACATCTTCATCCAGCTGGAGGAGCTTCCTGTTCTCCTCAATATCCATCTCAACCTGCTGATACTGTTTATAAAGGGTGTGAAGTTTAGACAAGTGGGCATGCTCTCTCGCCACTTTCTGATAGGCCTTCTGATCTGTCATGAGTGATGGATCAGAAAGCCGGCCTTCCAGATGTGCGATCTTTTCTTGAAGATCGTCAAACTTATCAAACATGGATTTTATAAGACGGGATCTAAAGAGATAAAAATAAAAAGTCCACAGCAATATGAACCGTTGCTGTGGACCTGAAAGAACTCAAAAAAAGGAAGAAAAACAAAGCTTCAAATCAATCTGTCATCGGCTCAGCTGATGGGGGGAAGTTCCAGTGAATGATTGCAACGTATTTGACTACGCATCTGACCCCGTGCAAATCATGCCTTCTTATTTTCAAAATGTTTCGCATAGCGCTTATTAAATTTATCGATACGTCCAGCGGTATCAAGCACCTTTTGCTTGCCTGTGAAAAATGGGTGGCAAGCGGCACAAATTTCAACCTTCAACTCTTTAAATACCGAACCAATTTCCATTTCATTTCCACAGGCGCAAACCGCCTTGATGGTAAAATACTCAGGATGAATATCTTTCTTCATAGTTTTTTCTCCAAAATAAACCTGAAAATTTCGCAGGTTCTATTAAATCATGCCATCAACTACTTCATAACCTATAAAATAGCGCTCCAACCAACAATTTTCACACAATAAAAATACAGCAAGATCAATATAATAAATAAGAATAAAACTTCAACATAAAACGTGAACAGTCCATGTCAACTATTCATGGATTCGAAAAAATCCTTATTCGTCTTATGATGTTTCATTTTATCTAAAAGAAATTCCACGCCATCCATAGGATTCATGGAACTCAGTAATTTCCGCAGAATCCATACCCTATTGAGGGTGTCAGGGTCCATCAGCAGGTTCTCTTTCCGAGTTCCAGAACGTTTCACATCAATGGCCGGGAAGATTCTCTTTTCAGACATCTTCCGGTCAAGCACCAGCTCCATATTTCCCGTTCCCTTAAATTCCTCAAAAATGACTTCATCCATCCGACTTCCGGTTTCAACAAGGGCCGAGGCTATGATAGTAAGACTTCCCCCTTCTTCAATGTTTCTGGCAGCCCCGAAAAAGCGCTTGGGCTTCTGAAGTGCGTTGGCCTCCACGCCACCAGAGAGGATCTTCCCGCTGGAAGGTGTTACCGTATTATAGGCCCTTGCTAATCTGGTGATACTGTCAAGGAGAATAACCACATCTTTTTTATGTTCAACCAGACGAATTGCCTTTTCAAGCACCATCTCCGCCACCTGAATATGACGCTGGGGCGGCTCATCAAAGGTCGAACTGACCACCTCTGCCGACTGAACCGATCGAGTCATTTCCGTAACCTCTTCTGGACGCTCATCGATGAGAAGGACAATCAGATAGACATCAGGATGATTTTTAACAATGGAATTAGCTATCTTTTGCATCAATACAGTCTTCCCCGTGCGGGGAGGTGCCACGATAAGTCCTCGTTGTCCCTTTCCGATGGGAGCCATCATGTCCACAAGACGCATGGAATAATTATCCGGCTGCCATTCAAGATTTAATTTTTCATCCGGGTGCAAAGGGGTCAGGTTGGCAAACAATGTCTTGGTTTTAGCCGCCTCCGGGGGATCAAAGTTGACCGTTTCAACCTTTAATAGAGCAAAATAGCGTTCCCCTTCCTTGGGAGCGCGAACCAGACCATCAATGGTATCGCCGGTTCGCAAGTTCAGCCGGCGGATCTGCGATGGAGAGACATAGATGTCGTCTGGACCAGGAAGATAATTATAATCCGGCGCTCTGAGGAAGCCGAAACCATCCGGTAGAATTTCCAGCACTCCACTGCCGCGAAGTTTTCCATCTTCATCCGCCTGTGCCTGCAGAATGGCAAAAATCAGCTCTTGTTTTCGCAATGAACTCACATCCTCAATCTTTAATGTTCGTCCAAGCTTGACCAACTCATCAATTTTTTTAAGCTTTAATTCCGCCAGATTCATCAATCAATTTCTCCTATTATGGCCATTGGCAGGACCCGGTTACAAACCAAACTCATAAATATTCCTTCGGTAAAATGCTCAGGGGAGTCAAACAGATAACCCGGAAGACGAAAAAATCATGCACAACACTGAGGAATGAAAACAGCAGCGTGCAGGGTTTTGACAATCATACAAGAATATATGAAGACGTATTCAAAAGAGAGTTACTCTAAGCGAGATTGTTCAATCGTCGAAAATACGGAGTTACCACAAGAGGCAATACTCAGACGTAAAAAAATATATTCGTTCTAAATGATCAGAGAAATTACTGGATGTTTAATGAAATCAAAACGTTGAAATGATTGCAACCTTCTGCTTACAGAAACCGGTCACTTTGATAGAACTCGCAAGCATAGAGAACGGTGCACAGTATTTATAGCAGACAGATTAAAGGAAGGATTATATCTCTTAGGATTTTGATACCATTGATATACGAACTTAAAAAAATCATGTCAACCTTTTTCGCAGTACAAAAAACAAATCCTCGATAAAATCAGCGCTGCGCTCTTAAAAAAATGAATCCATCGCCGCATACTTGAGTAAATGGGCAACTACATTGAATAAAGAGACTTATTCTTGACAATTAAGCAAGCGCCTCCCTGCTCAACAAACGAGCTGCGTGATGCACTTGAAAAATAGTCCAGGTCAAAGGGCCAGAATTATCAATGACACAATCAGCCAATAAGGCTTTTTCATCCAAGGGCTTCTGAGCTTTCATGGCTTCCCTGGCCTCTTCCAGAGTCACCTGATCACGATGGACAATCCGGTTCTGACATGAATCAGGCCGGGCATAGACGGCCACAATCAGATCAAAATCATCCTGCCAGCCCACCTCGAAAAGAAGGGGTACCTCCACGACCATTCCCAACCGTTGATTTTTCCTTTCCCTGGAAATTCGTAATATTTCCTCTCGGACCATGGGGTGCAGCAGTTGTTCGAGACTGCATCGTACTTCCGCGTCAGCAAACAGGGCCTTTCGCAGGGCTGCACGGTCTATGTTCCCTTCAGGATTGATAAAGCAACCCCCCCACAAATCCTTGACTCCCTGCCAACCCGGCATGTTCGGCTGCAACAGATGACGACACAGCGTGTCGGCATCAAGCACCTGAACTCCCAATAACCGCCCGAGAAGGCCTGAAACAAAACTCTTTCCGGAACCCATACCGCCAGTTACTCCGATCATCACAATCGACTCGGCCTGCCCATTAAGGTCTCAGCACTCAACTGATCGACAATGGATGAGAAATCAGCCCACAACGGTTCCGAAAACAATAAGGCTTCTCCGGTAACAGGATGGGTAAAGCCCAACTGAGATGAATGGAGTAATTGTCTGGGAAACATTCCTTTTTGTGGTCCGATGGAATAGAGTTGATCACCCGCGACGGGATGTCCAAGAGATGCCATATGCACTCGAATCTGATGGGTACGACCGGTCTCAATTTGCAGTTGAACCAGGCTGAATCCGGCAGAATACTCCTGCAGAACCTGCCATGTCGTGGCCGCGTACCGTCCATCTTCCCTGATTGTCATCTTCTGACGATGGACCGAATGCCTTCCTATGGGGGCAACGACCCGTCCTGTCTTGCGCTCAAGATATCCTCTCAGCAGGGCCACATAGTTTTTTGCAACCATCCTGTTCTTAAAGGCATCCACAAGACTTCGGTGGGTTCTCTCTTCTTTGGCTACAACCATCAGTCCCGAGGTATCCTTGTCGAGACGATGAACTATGCCGGGCCTGAGACAAGTATCCCCGACATTGGCAATGGAATGACAATGATACAACAATCCATTGACCAGGGTCCCGGAATGGTTGCCGCTGCCAGGATGGACGACGAGACCTGGGGGCTTGGAGAGAACCAGCAGATGCGAGTCCTCAAAAAGAATTTTGAAAGGAATCTTTTCAGGTAACAATGCCATTGATGGTGGTGCCGGCAGAAAACCAACAACACATTCATCGGCCTTTAAACAATAGCTGTTCTTCTTATGACCGTTATTTACAAGAATTGTGCCGCGTCGTACTGCATCCGACAACACAGACCGGGAGACATCGGGAATCAAACGTACCAGAAATTGATCGAGACGACACCCGGCCTGCTCCGCATTTACAAGAAAAAGAAAATGGTTTTCAGAACAGGAGGAAGCTAACGGGATTTGAGAAATCCGGTGAGTCATGGGAAAAATCCTGCAAGGTCAATCTTCATGGCAGGAATACTAG
>JACDZF010000160.1 GCA_013426795.1 Desulfocapsa sp.
AAGTCTGTATCTCTCATAATGACCGAGAGCATAACAAAAATACGCTACAACAGACAACCATTACCCACTCAATTTAGCGAGGAGCCATAAAACATTTTCATCCCCTCCTCTCCCTCCGGCAAGGGATTCCTATGTTTATTGCCACGGTATCTGCATGTCTCACAAAAAGTTTGCTTTGCAGTTTCAGAGTGTTATAAACATACTCCATAGGTGTTAAAAACAACTTCCTTCGAACCCGCGGCTCAGTCCAACAACATTTTATCTATCATCCCGCTCTTTCTGCCGGACATCTGGTGTAGAACCACGGTTCTGGGATCATGGATGACAAAGGTGTTGTCTGGGCGGAACGAATGATAAAACGCTCTTAGTTGGATTTTTAACGGCATAAAGCCTTCTGGATTGTTGAACAATATGAAAAAAATATTTATAAAGGCATGGAATGATTCTGTTTTGAGCAAAGTAATTGCTACTGCTATTACGGGCTTAGGGGCAGTTCTATGCTCGTTTCTGTGGAATAGATTAAGTATTTCTACATTCAATTTTTTTAAAGATTGGCTATCTCTAACCTATTCGTTGCCTAATTGGACTATTTTCTTATTCATTTCTTTATTCGCACTCATAACATATTTATTAGTCCCTCAATTTCGACAACAGGATTATGCTACCCCTGATAGAAACCGAGAATTAATTGAAAAAGCAGTTTATGAAAAAAGAAATATCACAGGTTTCGATCTGGTTTTCACAGGTATAAGAAATGACAACTTTTTTCTTGAGTTTTGTTTAAAAGATTTCTCAGAAACATGGTTAATTCAAGAAATAAACAACACAGAGTTAACAAGTGACGTTAAACGTCAGATTAAAATAGTTAATCGGCATCTTTCGGAAAGAGAATCAAGGCACAGTAAAGTTATTATTATTTTACTCGTATACCGCTTTTTAAAACTTAAAGACAAAACAGATTTGTATAACCAATTATTGCTATTCAACTCTTCAGAAAACTTAAATCAGAAAATCTCATTTCAAGTTTGGGACAAAACAGATATTGATAAAATGCTAACAACCTAAAATAATAATTAAATTTATCCAACAAACAAGGTTAGATTGTGAGAGCGCAGCGATCCACAATCTAACCTTGTTCGTTAGGCTTCTAAACGCAGGGATTTCTTACTTAACGAAGGGAATACCAATGCTAGAAACGAACTACCGATGCCTTGTCCGAACGAGTGCGATCTACGATGTCATCGCGACCGTCGCGTTTGCAACACCGTGGACTTTCGCAGTCACTCACCAACTGCTTAGCTCAATCTCTCCACTTCCACCATTTGAGCCACTGCACGTCCTCTTTGCCAATCTGCTTGGAAGCATCGTCCTTGTTTGGTCAGCACTTCGAATCTGGAATCCGAAACCCATCTATGGGCTATTCGACTCCTTTGCGCGCGGCCTGTTCTTCACATGGCAGCTCTACTACCTTCTGGCGATGGGTGGTGCCCCGATCGTGTGGCTCTTTGCCGCCCCAGAGCTACTGTTCGGCATCGCCCAAGCCTACGGCTACTGGCTCCTGCACAAGGTGCGGTAGGTTCACCAACCAAGTGCAAGGTGGTCAAGTTTCTTGCCGCAGCGGGCTAACCACTCGCTGAACTGTTTTGTCTCAGTCCGAAATGGACTTTCAGACCGCTTGTTGTAAGGGGATATCTTGTTCCTTTTGACATATGATTTCAGAGAGGGCTTTCTGTCATTTTTGCCTTCACAATCCGTTTTTGAGGACGGTTGTCACAGACAAATGCTGCTGCACCGTTTTCAAAAAACTGCTTCTGCCAGGCATAAAAAATCCTGGGCTGAAGCTGATATTCGTCACACAGGTCAGACACTGCAATGTGCTGGACCAAGTGGCGACGCAAAATGGAAACCTTTTCTTCAGGGCTGTAGTTGTAACGTTTTTTTTCATGGATTTTCCTCCGTTTGTCGTTGTTTATCACAAACGGACCAAAAGTCCAATTCACGCTGAACCAAAACAACTGCTAAACCTTAAAATTTCCAACAATGGCATTCAGTTCGGCAGCCATGTGCTGAAGCCCTTCAGAACTAGACTGTACCTTTCTACTACTTTCTGATATCCCAATTGCAGCAAGATTCACTTTACTAATATCTTCTGTGATATTTCCAGCCACAACTGAACTCTGACTTACATTCTCATTGACTTCTTGGATCCCTTGGCTTGCTTGAGCGATGTTGGTAGCGATTTCCTGAGTGGCTGCAGTTTGCTCTACAACAGCTGCGGCTATTGTTGACACTATGTCATTCACATCATTAATTACTTCGGAGATCTGGTTGATTTCAGAAACAGAAGCTGTAGTCGTTTTCTGCACATCAGCAATCTGGCTTTTGATATTCAAGGTTGCCTGAGCCGTTTGTCTGGCTAGATCTTTGATTTCATTTGCAACTACAGCAAACCCCTTTCCAGCTTCTCCAGCTCTCGCAGCTTCAATCGTCGCATTCAGAGCAAGAAGGTTAGTCTGTTCAGAAATCTCAGTAATTGTTTCAGTTACTGTACCGATCTTTTTCGCAGCATCGCCAAGTTCTCCCATTCTTTCGGAAGCAGCTTTCGCCTGATCAACTGCTTTACTCGTGATGTTTCTGGCTCTTTCAGCATTCTCAGCGATCTCAGTGATTGTCGAGGTCATTTCTTCCGCAGCTGATGCGACCATATTAGTATTCGTTGAAGACTGTTCCATCGCCGCTGCAACGTTGTTCAGATTGGCACTCATCTCTTCAGAGGCAGTTGCCACATTAGAGGCTCTTTGAGAAGTATCTTCAGCCCCAGATGACAAATCTTTAGCGATTGATAAGAGTTGGTCTGAAGAGTCAGTGACCCTGTTCGCATTTTCAGCAATCTGTTTGACAATACCCTGTATGTTTTGGATAAATTGATTAATGTACCCTGACACTTCTCCAATCTCATCTTTCCTCTCAATAACCAACCGCTTGGTCAGGTCACCATCACCTTCGGCAATATCCTTAACCATATAGATCATTTTATTCAAAGGTCTGGTAATGCCTCGAACGATAAGCCAAGACAAAGAGATCATAACGACTGCTAATATTGCAGTAACAGACAGGACAGCCATGGATACTTTATTCTTTGAGGCCTCAATAACCTCCAATGGCTTACCTAAGAAAAACATCCCAGAAATCTTTCCATTAGGATCCTTGATTGGCCAGTATATTGTTACGAAAGGTTTCCCTAGAATAACGTTGTTAGCGCTAAACGTTTCCCCCTTGCTTAGAACTGTATCAAGAACCTTTGGGTTGTCCATCTTAGTACCCACCACACGCTTACCATCCTTCACTATAGTTGTGATCAGCCGTGTATCTTTATCGAAAATTGTGTTTTCAAGATCAGTGAATGATTTAATTTTATCGACAAAATCGAATTCCGAGAGGGAGATACCAATAGTCACTACTCCGACAACTTTAGCACCGATTCGCACTGGGCAGCCAGCTCGTAGCGAGAACTTAACAACAGTTCCTGGCTCAACACCAACAGTAGCCTCACCAGCAATTGCTCTGATCACATTGTTTTGATCGACCACACTATCCCCAGCCTTGTCTGAATGTGATCTTGCAATGACAACGCCTTTCTCATCGGAGACCGTAACGAAATGTGCTCCACTAATTTTCATGGCTTGAATAATCAGAGGTCGCAGTGAATCGCTATCTTTCGCAGCAACTGCATCTACAACATCGTTATTTGATGCTATGAGTAATCCTGCTTGCGAATATTTCTCTTTAAGGCTTTCGATATGATTATCGACCACCTTCTTAGCTGAAGTAATAGATGCTATTGATTCAGTATCAAATGCAACGTTCGTGTAATGACGAGAAGTCATGAAAATTCCTAAACTCGTAAGAAGCACCGACACAATGGACATGGTTAAAATTTTTCCTACAATCTTCATATTCATAGTCTTTTCCAGTTATCCTTATCTTGCTAATAGGTTAAATAAATCTTTTTTGTTTCATATGGTTCCAGTAATGTCCGGTTAAGAAATTGCAGACCTTTAGCCTAACTTTTTGATAAAGCAACATTTTTTCTGTAAATTCGAAGCCCTTTCTTGTCACAGCACTTACCAGGCGAAGGCAAGAGGCAGTATTGGGGAACAGGGTAGAAACTCTTGTTCTCCGTCGTATTTCCTTATTAATCCGTTCCAGCATATTGACCGTGCGGATCTTTTTTCTGTGCTCTTCTGGAAACAGAAAGACCATCAGTCCTTCAGGAAGAGCGGTCTCCGCCCATTGGGCCAGCCTGGGAGCACTTTTCTCGTAATCTTTCTGGAAGATCTCAAGCAGCCTTTTTGCCTCTGCGTCATTGGGCGCATTGAAGATGGCCCGGATACGCCCGGCCACCTCGTCTTTCATGTGCTCTTTGGGGACATACTTCTGCGCATTCTGTTGCAGGTGAAATTGGCATCTCTGCCAGGGAACCGCCGGAAATACTGCGTTTCGAGCAGCCTTTAAACCTTCATGGGCATCGGAGATAAAAAGCTTAACCCCATGAAGCCCCCGGTCTTTGAGGCTGCTGAGAGAGTTCCTCCAGTGTACCTCGTGTTCGGACAACTCGACGGATACGCCCAAAATCTCACGATGACCGCTCAAGGAAACCCCAACAGCCCCCAGCACAGCAACGGAGATCACCGCCCCTGCCTGACGAACCTTTTCGTAGCGGGCATCAAGATACACATAGGGAAAAGATCCCAGTCTCCGAGACCGCCAAGATGAAAGCTGTTTGTCCAGCAGTGCACTGGCCCTGCTGACCTCACTGGAGCTGACTTCAAATCCACAGAGATCTTCTGTGATTTTTGCCATCTTGCGAGTTGAAACCCCTTGGATATACATCTCGGCCATGGCGATTTTTAAGGCCCTCTCAGATCGAAGGCCTCGTTCCAGGCTACCGGGATAAAAGGCTCCATCCCTGGTTTGCGGTATAGCCAGCTCGATCTCACCGATTCTTGTTTTAACGCTCTTCGGCTTGAAACCATTGGCATGGCTGCGGCGCTGCTCTGTCCTCTCGTATGGCTCAGCTCGCAGATAGCGTGAACGTTCTATCTGCATAGCAGCGTTCATCAATATGGGTATAGCGTTAGCCATCCCGTCAAAGCCATTGTCAATGAACAGTTCCATCGCCATGTCAAATTGGGTATTCTGTACTTCACAGGTCATTGCTCTCTCCTTTCGGTTGGTTGTGTGGATAATTGGTCCGAAAGGATAAGCAATGGCCTGCTTTTGCCAAGCCTTATTCAAATTTACAGAAAAGATGTTATGCTAACGCTGCGGCAGCGGCTTCGTCCAACCATTCGCTCAACCGGACCCATTGCGGCGTGACGGTCCGGTTAGCTCAAACGTTTACACGGAAAAAACGATTAATCAAAATGACAGAATTTATTGAACGAAATATCATCGTAAATAAATCTCAAAAACGACCATATGGAGTGCGCCTTACTTTTAAAACGTGGACTTTTGGGACGCTTGGAAATTTAGAAAATGTCAGCATTTTGAATAAAACTGGCGTAAATATTACGCTAACTTCCTCTGATATGGCCCCTTGGGAAGGTGGCAGACTAATGAAAATTGAGGTGAATGGATTTGCTTCAGAAACACAAGCCGAAACATCAAACGCCAGAACCTTTTTATGTTTACGAGCGAAACCGGTCATCTGATTTTGGCATGTCTGGCTATGTTGATGTCAGCGTAAATCAAAAATCATTTATTGAGTCGCTATCTATAGATCACTCAAAAGTACCTTGTGATGACAAAAAACTTCTTTTGTCGATGGAAATTTTTTCTGCATCAAATTTAGAAACAAGCGAAAGAGCAAAGTTTCTTTCCATGGTTAATGCATTGGAGATCTTAACTAACAGAAAAAAGCACAATAAAGAAATAAATTGTTTTATCGACCATATTCAGATTTTTCTTAAAGAAAATGAAGAAATTGATAATGAGATGAAACATAATTTATCAAGTTCATTCGAAAACCTTAAAAAGGAGTAACTATTCAGC
>JACDZF010000161.1 GCA_013426795.1 Desulfocapsa sp.
AAAAAATACAAAATAAATTCAGCTGAATAGTTACGAATTTTTTTAAAAACCCCTTCGCACAAACTTGCCCACAATGCCCATCGTGGCCCCTGCGCCCGCTCTTTCCCTGGGAATAGCCCATGCCTGCCCCAAGTTTCACGCTGGCAGGAAATCCTTACAGAAAGAAAGGCTGGATTGGAGAAGAGGGGCTTGAAGGGCCAGGATCAGTCCTTGGATTTATTCCCTGCTACCTGCCACCCGGGCCACCGTTACGACCCGGACCTCGCGGGCACCGGCATCCAGCAGGGCCTTGCCGCACTCAGTCACTGTCGTGCCGGTGGTCAGGACATCGTCAACCAGGAAGATCCGTCGTCCACGGATGGCCATGGCGTCGCGCACCGCGAAGGCGCCCTTGAGATTTTTTCTCCTGGCAATCCCATCCAGGGTTGTTTGCGGCGGAGTATTGCGGGTTCTGATCAGGGCGTCCACCAGCAGGGCTTCGCCGGCTTGGGGGAAAAAAATCCCGGCCAGCAGCTGCGACTGGTTGAGCCCCCGTTTTTTGAGGCGGGACGGAAAAAGCGGTACCGGGACGATGCCATCGGCTGCGCCCTGAAATTCCCGCCCCAGGGTTTCCCTCAGAGGAGCCACAACCTGCACCAGGGCCGGCATTACCCGGGTATCTGCGGCGTATTTCAGCCGGTGCAGGAGCTGACTGACGGGGGGGGCGTAGCAGACAGCGGATCGCGCCCAGGTATACACCGGCGGATTACGCAGACAGGTACCGCAGAGGTGATCACCGCCGACACTGTCGGGAAACTCGCGGCCACAGCAGGAACAAAGGGGAGAGCGCAAATAGTGGATCATCGCAAGGCACTGGGGGCAGATCAGCTCCCCTCGATGAATCAGGCTGATCCGGCAGAACGAACAACGGGCCGGGAAGATCAATTCCACACAGCCGCTGGCCCATGCCTTCCAGGGAATCATGGCTGAAGGGAACTGGCGGGGATTGGTAAGAAGTGCAATGAAGCCATCATTTCATGGAGTTATGGAGGGTTGTCGTGGATTTTTCCGGCCCAAGGATTTTTCAGCAGCCATCCGCTCCTTGTATCGAACCCCGCGCCCTGTTGTCAAGACAAGAAAACAGACGCTCAGCCATCAGCGTCTCCATCCCTCTGCTTCGGTATCATAAAAAAAGCGGCCCAACCATCCTGTCAGAGAAAAAAGCTGGCAGATCGATTCTCTCCTATGCTAAGATATTTTCTGTTTTGGGCAGTATGGCTTCCCGCCCTTGCACTTGCAGACAATGGGGTGCCATGACAGGCAGTCTCGCCGCTGCCACGATACCCCTAGAAAGGAATAAACCGTTAACCGGAGGAATGTTCAATGACTACCATCAGGATGACCACCCCGCTTGTGGAAATGGACGGCGACGAGATGACCCGCATCATCTGGGCCGATATCAAAAGCGAGCTGCTCATGCCCTATATAGATTTGAAGACGGAATATTATGACCTGGGCCTGCCCCATCGCGATGAGACCAGCGACAGTGTCACCACCGCCGCGGCGGAGGCGATCAAAAAGTACGGGGTGGGGGTCAAATGCGCCACCATCACCCCCAATGCCCAACGTGTGGATGAGTACCAGCTCAAGAGCATGTGGAAAAGTCCCAACGGCACCATCCGCGCCATCCTCGACGGTACCGTCTTCCGCGCCCCGCTGGTGGTCAACTGCATCAAGCCCTCGGTGCGGACCTGGGAGGCACCCATCACCATCGCCCGTCACGCCTATGGCGACATCTATCGCAATACCGAGTACCGTGTCCCCGGTGCGGGCAAGGCGGAGCTGGTGTTCACCGCCGCCAACGGAAAACAGTGGCGTGAAACCATCTACGATTTTGAAGGGCCCGGCATCATCCAGGGAATCCACAATAAAGACAACTCCATCGCAAGCTTTGCCCATGCCTGCTTCAACTATGCCCTCGATACCAGACAGGATCTCTGGTTTTCCACCAAGGACACCATCTCCAAGATCTACGACCATACCTTCAAAGACATCATGCAGGAGGTTTATGATGGGGAATACGCCCAAAGGTTTGATGCCGCCGGCATCGAATACTTCTACACCCTCATTGACGACGCGGTGGCCCGGGTCATCCGCTCCCGGGGCGGATTTATCTGGGCCTGCAAGAACTACGACGGCGACGTGATGAGCGATATGGTGGCCACCGCCTTTGGCTCCCTGGCCATGATGACCAGTGTCCTGGTGTCGCCGGATGGCTGTTTTGAGTATGAGGCTGCCCACGGCACCGTCACCCGCCATTACTACCGCCATCTCAAGGGCGAAGAGACCTCAACCAACTGCATGGCCACCCTTTTTGCCTGGACCGGGGCCTTGAAAAAACGGGGCCAGCTGGATGTTCTCCCGGAGCTTGTCTCCTTCGCCGAAACCCTGGAAAAGGCGGCCATGGACACCATTGAGGATGGCTGCATGACCAAGGATCTGGCCCTCATCACCGAGATAAAGGATCCCAAGGTGGTCAGCACCCGCGAGTTTATCGTCGAAATTCGTGGTCGGCTGGATCGTCTGCTGACCAGGTAAAACCCCGTACCACCGGCACCGGGCGCTGCAACAGGCTCACAGGTCTGAACCTGCTGCAGCGCCAGCCTGTCTGCCCCGAGAGAGCAAGCAGCAAACCTGTTCTTTTCCCGGAGCCCTTGGTTCCCATGGTTTTCACAGTTCACTGTTTTTTTCTGGAATGAATGATCCATTCTTCGAAGTATAAGGACTGTATATGCTCACAAATACCCCTAACAAGAAGCTGCATGGCGTTCTCATTGGCGGTTCCGGCCTTATCGGCGGCACCATTGACAACTATTTCAAAAATACAACGCCCGACTCCATAGCCCTCCGGGCCCCGAGCAGCAAAAAACTCTCCATTCGAAGCTGCAGCGATATCCGTGATTACCTGAGACGACATCGTCCTGATTTTATTATCAACACCGCCATCGCCAATATTAACTCCGAGTGCCTGCTCGCCTTTGAGGTCAACTATCTTGGCGCTCTCAACATCGCCCGGGCCGCCGCCGCCCTGAAGATTCCCTATATCCATTTCAGTTCCGCTGCCTGCCTGCCCAACGGTCAGGATCTCACCGAAGATGATCATTTACCCCTCACCCCCGATCTGAGCAACTACGCGAAATCAAAACTGATGGCCGAGATGACCCTCCGCCATATGCACGAAACAGTGGGCCTTGACTACACCTCCATTCGCCTGTCCGTGGTGTATGGGGAGCACGACCATAAGATCCAGGGCTTCCACCGCCTCTTTTTTTCCATTGCCGACGAAACCATGCCGGCCCTTTTCACCAAAAAAAACGTTCTTCACTCCTACACCAATGCCAACAAGCTTCCGCATTTTATTCACCACGTCCTCCTCAATCGCGAGGAGTTTTCCGGCCAGACCTATCATTTTGTCGACAAAGAACCGGTGGATCTGGCCAACCTGATTCTCACCATCAAATCCTATCTCGAGGTAAAAACCCCGCGCGAGGTTTACGTCCCGTATCCAGCGGCCACCATGGGGACAAAGATGATGGGTTCCCTTTTCAAGCTCTTCGCAAAATTCGGCATTCGTGCCAACCTTCCCCCGGAGCTGATGTTTCTTGAGAGTTTTTACAAAACCCAGACCCTGTCCTCCCAGAAACTGTCCCAATCCAGTTTCCAGGATCCCATGCCCAAGGAAACCGTCTATGCCAGACTGCCGGCTCTGGTTGTCTACTATCTAACCCGCTGGAGCCAGCAGAACCTCATCTCCAGCTTTAACGACGCCATGTTCAAAGACAGCCCCGTGGATGTGGGCTTCAAATATGAACCCCGGACCTTGCTGGAGGGTATCCATCACGACTCCATCAATCCTTTTATCGACCTCTGCAACCTCCCATAGTGACTGCTTCGTCATTGACTGCTTCGTCATTTTTTCGAGGGGGAGCGCTCCTGCTTCTGGCTCCCCTTCTAACCATCTGCTACAGCCTGGCCATTCTCCTTGCCATTTTTCTCTTTCGGGTGGACGAGAAGGGCCTGCAGCGTCTGCCCCGTCAATGGTCACGCCAGTTCTGCCGCATTGCCGGGGTGCGCGTCACCATCGAGGGGGCAGAAAAGCTCAAGGCGGATACCGGCTATATTTACTGCGCCAACCATCTCAGCCAGTTTGACATCTTCAGCTTTCAAGGCTACTTTCCCCGCGACTTTCGATGGCTGGCCAAGGAGGAGCTGTTCAAAATCCCCTTCCTGGGTCGCGCCATGACCAATGCCGGGGCCATCGCCATTAATCGCAGCCAGGGCAGGGAGGCCTTGAAAAGCCTGCAACGGGCGGCGGCCCGGATTCAATCCGGCACCTCCATCCTCATCTTTCCGGAAGGAACCAGATCGGCGGACGGGGAGCTTCATCCCTTCAAGGGAGGCGCCATGCTCCTTGCCATCAAGGCCGGAGTCCCCATCGTCCCCATCGCCTTCACCGGATCCTATGCGGTCCTGCCCAAAGGAGCCATCCTGGCCCGACCGGGATTGATCACCATCAAGATCGGTGAGCCAATTTCCACAACAGACTTAACCACCGGAAAACACAAACAGGATCTGGCCCTCTTCGTCCATTCCAAGGTGGCTGAACTCCTCAGGCAGGATATTGAAGAATAAATCGCCAAACCAGGCCATTTCATTTTGCCAAGCACCTCAATTCATGGTCACGGCAAAGATAGATTTCCCCCTTGACACCCTTTCTTTTCTTCATCTTTTCTTTATCTTCTCTGTTTTTTATTCCCAACCGGTTCTTTTTTTTTACCCTTATACTGCTCCCCCCTCTTTGCAAAACCCTCGCAACATGGCATACTGGCTTTGCTCATTTTCAAAAAAAATGTTCCATTTTTCCCTTGATTCCCCTGCCATTCAAGTGTAATCGTAGTGCAGAAAATAAAACAGCCTCAATGGCAATCAGTACGAAATAGCCCCTTTCATTCTCCGCTCTTATTCAGCAACTCGTTTCTCAAGAAAAAGGATCAATCCCATGAACTGTCCACAAAGCCTTGACCTGCCGGCCCGTCCATCGTTCTCTGTCCTTGCCGGAATCGCCCTGCTGTTCCTGCAGCTGGTGCTCAGCGCCATCATGGTTGTCCCGGCCATGGCCCTTGAACAGAATACCACCTTTCTCCCGGCCAAGGTCAGCGGCACGGGAAGCACCGATGCCTTGACCATTCAGGCTGACAAGGATCTTGCCGCCGCCCTGGCCGCCCAGGGCTTTATCATGATGGATCGGGTTCAGGCCAAACAGATGGTGAACTACACCGGCGCCTGGCCTCCAGCCGCCAAGGATTTGCAGAATGTCGCCCGCACCACCGGCCAGGACTTTGTCGCCGTGGGCAGCGTGGCGGTCAATGGCGATCAGGTAAATGTTGATTTCAAGGTCTATGACCTGCTTGAATCATCCATTTCCCAGTCCTATTCCAGACACAATGAGCCGGTGAAAAACCTGGCCCCGGTCATGGAAGAGATCAGCAAAAATATTATCCGTCTCACCAATCGCGACCAGGTCATCGCCTCCATCGGCCCGGAAGGAAATAAACGCATAGACTCCGGGGCCATCTCCAGGAAGATTCAGACCAAGGCGGGCGATATCTACACCCCTACCCGAATTCGCAATGACCTCAAGGCCATCTATGCCATGGGCTATTTTGAAGAAGTGAATGTTCGCATTGAAGAGACCGGCGACGGCAAAAAAATTGTTTTTCAGGTGGAAGAAAAACCACTGATCACCAAGGTAGAGTATTCAGGACTCAAAGAGCTTGAAGAAACCGACGTGAAAGGGGCCGCCAATGTGGGCACCAACACCATCGTCAACCCTGCCGCCATCAACAAGAGCGGTGAAGCGATCAAGGCCCTGTACCGATCCAAGGGTTTTTACGACACCAAGGTCACAAGCCAGATAAGCTATCCTGAGCCCGACCAGGCCGTGGTCCGCTTTGTCATTGA
>JACDZF010000162.1 GCA_013426795.1 Desulfocapsa sp.
ATTGACTCTGCATATAAACGGCAGAGTGATGGGTAATGTGACAAAGTAGAACTATCTATTGCCGTGAACAACATGGCGAATCGGTCAGCATTCGTAGAGTTCGACAACTGCGAAACCAAATACTCAACGAAAGCAGGATGACTGAATCCCAAATACCTGAACAGAAACAACAGCAAAACAAATCAGCCCAACAAATACATGCAAGTCCTTAACCGGAAAGTACTGAAAAATAATATACGGTGGATTGGGTCGTCCCCATTTATTGTAAGAAAGGCAACCCATTGGGTTAACCACCAGGTATGCAATATTATTTTGAATATCCAGTAACATCGGCAGAAAATTTGCCATCCCCAGCTCTTTACTGAAGGTATCTTTCCATACTATTTGTTGTTTGCTTTCTGGCATGACAAAGGTAAGGCTCTGCTCCTTGTAGGGTGCCATCTGCCCCACCTTATGCCGTCCGCCGCGATCAACCCAGCGCTCCACAATAATCTTGCGCCCATCATGGAGCAGCACCTCCTCCTGCCAGCTTGTACCGCCCAAACCCAAAAATCCAAAGGCAGCCATCCCTGCCCCCAGAATCAAGATTGTAACGAGCAACCCCACCGCTCCCTTTATATATTTCATGCCGCCAGCCTCCTGATGGAATGGTAAATTCAGGTTCTCAGTGCATCACCTGTTATGGGTTGAACGCCTCAACAGCAGTCCGGGAGTTGAGGCATTTTCTTGGTCTATGATTGAGCATATTGACTCCATTTGCAAGCTCAGATTCTGTTTCAATGGATTATAATCTGCTGTCCACTTTTTTTAATCCCACCTGAACTCACCCATGGGTGTTCAATCGGACGGGGGAATCCCGTCTTTCCGTGCCTGTCTTTCTGGTGTGCCAGGCGTCACCACCTTCGATTGTCTGATGAATTCTGCCTCGTGAACAAAAAACAAACGATATCGAAACACGAAACTAACAGAACCCGGTGATAATGGCTCCCGCATGCGCACCATTGGATGTTCCAAACCTCCCCATTTCCCCGCAAAAGGATCCCTATGAAGACACTGACCACGACCATCACGACCTGCCTGATGGCAGGAATCATGCCCATGACTGTCACTGCCGCCCCGACCAGGGTCATCAGCGCTGTCGAGTTCACCGCCACTCCAGCGCCGGGCAACGATGCCGACATGCTTCGCACCCATACCAGTTCCCAGGCCCTGGTGCGCTATGCGGATGGGACCAGCGCCGAGTTTCCCCTTGCCTACCATGTGCTGTTCAAGAACACCGACAAGGTGGCGGGCAATACCAATGAGGCCGGACGGCTGTATGATGTTGACGGCAAGGCCCTGGTCGACCCGAACGGGGATGCGGTCATTGCCGAGACCCCGGATTCCAATAGCCTGCTGAATGTTGACGGCAAGCTGTTCCTGATTACCCACTACGAATACGACTGGTTGCTCGCCAATGGTCAGGAGCCTGACAAGCTGGGCGGCTGGCATGCCCGCATGCCGATGTCGATGACCCTGACCGGCATCGGCCAGGATGCCGACAGCGGCGCCCTCTCCGCCATCAGCCAGAAACCGGTGGATTTCTCTTCGGTGGGCGGGCTGTGGATTCCCTGTTTTGGATCGCAAACACCATGGAACACCCATCTGGGCAGCGAAGAGGATTACGACCTCTATTTCACCAAGGCTTCCGGGGAAAAACTGGCCAATACCAGCTCCGGTGGACTGAAGTCCATGACTGATGTCTACTTCAAAGGCAAAAAGCAGGCTAACCCTTATCAATACGGGTATTTAACTGAGGTGGCGGTGGACCGCAGCGGCTCGATCAAGGTGACCAAACACTACAATCTGGGGCGGGCCACCTGGGAAATGGGCAAGATCATGCCGGATGGCAAAACCGTCTATTTTGGCGACGACGGCGATCATGTCGCCCTGTTCATGTTCGTCGCCGACAAGGCAAACGATCTCTCCTCGGGAAATCTGTACGCGGCGCGCTGGCAGCAGAAGAGCGCGGTCAATGGCGGAAGCGCCAGCCTTGGCTGGATCAAACTCGGCCATGCCGACCATCAGCAGGTGAAGCAGATCATCGACAGCGGGCGCACCTTTGAAGACATTTTTGACTACACCACTCCCGAACAGAAACCCGACTGGGAAAAATCCGGATTTTCGAGGATCCGCGCCGGCCATTCCGGTGACGAATACCTGCGCCTGAAAAAGGGCCAGGAGCTTGCCGCCGCATTCCTTGAGTCGCGACGCTATGCGGCCCTGCTCGGCGCCACCACCGAGTTCAACAAGATGGAAGGGGTGGCCGTTGACGGCAGGGACAAGAAGGTTTATGTGGCCATGTCATACGTGGAAAAGGGCATGGCTCAGGAAGAGGGAGCCGCTGCCGATCATATCCAGCTTCCAAAGGTCAAGGCGGGAGCCACCTATGCCATCGACCTCAAAGGCGGGCAGAAGGACCAAAAGGGTCAGGCGATCCCCAGTAACTGGGTCGGCGTGGCCATGTCGGTGCCGGAGGGTCTGCTCGGCGAGGACATGGCGGTGGACACCCTGGGCAACACCGCCGCTGTCAACAAGGTCGCCAATCCCGACAATGTTTTCTTTTCGGAGAAGATGCGCACCCTGTTTATCGGAGAAGACAGCGGCACCCATGTCAATAATTTCGTCTGGGCCTATCAGCCCGAGAGCCGCAAGCTGGTTCGTATCCTCAGCAATGCCTCGGGTGCCGAATCCACCGGCCTGCAGGTGGTGGATAACCTCAACGGCCACGCCTATGTGATGAGCAACCAGCAGCACGCCGGAGAATGGCTGAAATCGATGCCGGAAGAGCTGCGTAAGCGCCTGACGGATCGTGCCGTGCAGCAGGCCGGGGTCAACAAACACGGGGTGCCCAACTACTATCTCGAGGCCGGGATCGGGTACCTGGGCGGCCTACCCGGTCTCTAGGAGTCTGACGGAAGTCCCTGTCTCTCCAATACCTGAACGTTTCCTCGCGGGTCGGCGGCCAAAAGTCGCCGGCCCGCCCTTTGCTCCCCAAGGTCGAGCCATGCCATTGCTTTCCCCGCCAGCCGCCATCGGTTTCCCCTTTGCCTCGACCCGGCTTTCTCGCAAAGGTGGCCGGCAGCTGATTGCGACCTGCGTCATTATCGTGTTTGCCCTGACATTTTGCAATGTGGACCGGGCCCTCCCGGACGAACCCGAGCGACGGCCGCTCACCGCCATTTATATCGACCGGGCCGATCTTGCCAACCCCTACGCCCATATTCCCGCCCAGTGCTATATCGAAACTTCGGGAGGCACCCAGAACGCCTGCCAGTACTGTCACACCGATGGCCTCGCCCAGCGCCGCTTCGGCAACAACACGCCTCAGGCCGGTTCCTCGCCGGTACTCGGCAATCTCCTCGAAGACTATGCCTTTGCCGCCCTGCGCCATCCCTTCCAGGCAAACGGCAGTATCAACCCCTGGCTCAACACGCTCTTTCCAGAAAAAGTGCAGGAGGAACTGAGAGCGGCCGGCATTGAACCCGACCGCTGGGACATGGCCGCCTATATCCGGCAGGACAACTGGCAAGCCGCCTTTGCCAAGCGTCCGGGAGATCTCAGGGACTGGGATGCCGGTGTCGCGCATCCCTTTCGTCTTTTTCCTGGACTCGATCCGGCCGATCTTCCAGCCGACCCCGATGGGTTTGTGCGCAGCCCTTTCGCCAGCCACGGCTTTTTCACCGACGGAGACCAGTGGCTGACCGGCTGGAGAGCGATCAACTTCGTGCCCTATGGTATTTTCACGCCGCTTACCGGCAGTGTCTCCGGCATTTATCTGAGGCTTCCGGAACACTTCATGCGTGATGCCGGTGGCGCATACAGTCTCGAGGTGTATCGCGGCAATCTCGACCTGCTTGCCCGTGCCGTCCAGGATCGACTGACGGAGGATGATCCCGGTCGCTATCTGGGCGGCGCGGCGGAAATTCCGGTACAATCCGGCCTCTATCCCCTTGGCACCGAGTTTGCCCACCCCCTCCATTATGTGGATGTGGCCGCCGACGGCAGCGATCAGGCCATTAGCCCCTTTCCCGGAACCCGGGCTCGGCGGGTCAAGGAGATTCGTTATATGTATAAATTTGTCCATTGGAACCCGCGCCTGACTGGTCCGGAAACCAAGGAAGAGGATGCCCCGGCGCGTGTCGGTCCCGATGAAGGCTGGATCGACAATGGCGCCGGCTGGCTCCTCGCCGCCTGGATCGAAGATAAACAGGGCGAGCTGCGGCCGCAAACAGCGGGAGAGCTGGTTCAATGTGTTGGCTGCCACAGCGGGAACGCTCCGCAGACGGAAAAGGGCTATCCGACCTTTGCTTCAGGTACCGGGAACACGGTGGACAGCAGCTGGGCCCTGCCCAGACAGCTGGCAGGTGCTGCCGGGTGGCAGGAGATGGACGCCATGGGCTATCGTCGGCAGACGGCGGCAGGGCCAGGCCTACCCGCCGCAGTTTCGCTGGTGCGGGAACCGCTGAACCGCAAACGGGGTGTCGGTGAATTCCGCTCTTTTCTCGACACCGTGGCTGGCCTGAGTCTCTATGGCGAGATACCCGAAAGTGTCGAGAATTTTCTGCGCAACACCATTGCCGCGCACCGAGGCTATGGCAGCGACTGGCCCACCCTCGACTTTTCCAGCGCCGCCACTTTGCAGGCGAGTCAGGCCAGGCGGCAACTGCTGTTACGGGAACTGACCGCACGGGGTGAACATCAGGACGGGCGCGGCGCCCTTGCCGCGCCACTCCTGTATCCCACGGCCGAGGCTGCCCTGGCCGGTGCCGCCCGCTATCGGGCGGTGGTGGCAACACAACGGTATGATTTCGGCAAAGATGTTTTTGCCTCGGTGCCCTTTACCTTTCAATACTACCGTACCGAGGAGCAGGCTTTTACCCATCAGGATGGCCAGCCCTACCGGCTCGGGGAAATTATCACCGACCGTCCCATCGATAAGGACCCGGCCAGCCTCACATATGGGGTCGGCGTCGCCAAGACCCTGCTCAAGCTGTCATCGCCCAGCGACCCAGCCAGGAACTACGAGCCCTTCCTGGTCTGGCCAAACCAGGGACCAGTCTTGGAGCCGCCAGAGCGCATAAAGCAGTAAGGCGAGTGCGAAATCTTCGGACAGATTACATTCTTCAGTCCTGTTGGAACTGGAACTCTTTTTATGTCCTTTCAAGTATCAGAACAGGAAGCGCCAGCCAAAACGGGTATTCGGTAGTTGTTGCCATGATTCCCCTCGATTTATTCATTGTCTATCTCGTTGGATTTATTTTGTCTGCCGAGATCAAGCAGCTTTCTGATAAGAGGCGTCATCGGCAGAGAAGGCCCCGGTACCGCTACCGGCGCTGCCGGTCACGGTGCCATCCCCGCCTTGTCCTTCTATTCTGTCGTTCTCGCTCAGGCCATCAATGACTGACGTGGTATGGAAAAGGTTGACACTTTTTTAGATAAAGCAACATCTTTTCTGTAAAATCAAAATCCTTTCGTTTCCTTTTTTGATTTTCATTGGCAGTTGGGTGGTAGCAATGTCAGGTAAAAATATCAAGGCCAAGCCCTGTCATAAGAAAGTCAAGCACCCAAATACGTTTATTTTACGAGTATTTTGTGCACACCTGTCCGGGTCTTTTTTTTGATGAAAAAAAACTTCTGAGACATGGATAAGTACGTTTGAAATCAGTTTACTGTTCTTTGACAAATTGAATCTGGAGGGTCGTTGATGGGGTAGATTGAACCTGTCACATTGGGCGTCCACAGCATGGATAATGGCGCCGGATCAGCTTCCTCGAACATTCAATCCATCAACCTGCCTCAAGGTGCCTTGGGACTTCGGGGGAGCCTCTTTTTAAAAGGGCTAAAGCAATGTCATTTACTTAAGAACCAAAAACAATTTAACATATTGTAATTACAACAT
>JACDZF010000163.1 GCA_013426795.1 Desulfocapsa sp.
GTCGGGAGAAATCAATGCGAAAAGCCAATCAAATGTTCCAGTGTTCACGTTTCCATCGTCACCTCACAGGTCTGTTGACGGCAGCGCTCCTCGTCTCCATGGCCATGTCCCTGGGTGCCTGCCGCAAAGAAAAAAAACCGGCGGCGGTCATGATTCCGGTGGTGGAAACCGTCACCGTGGTGCAGAAGGATGTGCCGATCAAGAAGGAATGGGTGGGCGTCGTTGATGGTTTTGTAAACGCCACCATTCGTGCCCAGGTCACCGGCTATCTCATTCGTCAGAACTATATTGAAGGGCAGGCGGTGCGGAAGGGACAGGTGCTTTTCGAGATTGACCCACGCAGCTTCCAGACGGCGCTGAGCCAGGCCAAGGCCCAACTCTCCCAGCAGATGGCCCGGTATGAGCAGGCCAAGGCCAACCTGGGGCGGGTCAAGCCGCTGGCGGAAAAGAACGCGGTCAGCCAGAAGGATCTGGATGACGCCGTCGGCAACGAGCTCTCTGCCCGGGCCTCGGTGGAGGCGGCCCAGGCGGCAGTGGAAGAGGCGCAGCTGAACCTCGCGTTCACCAGAATAACCTCTCCCGTTGACGGCATCGCCGGCATCGCCAAGACCCAGATCGGCGATCTGGTGGGCCCGAGCGCCCAGGGCGAACTCACCTCGGTTTCCACCCTGGACCCGATCAAGGTCTATATCAATATCAGCGAGCAGGAATACCTGAAAGCCGCTGAGTCGGAGAAAAGACTTGAGACCCTGCCCCTGGAACTGATTCTGACCGATGGCAGCACCTACCCGCAGCAGGGACATTTCGCGGTCATGGATCGGCAGGTCGACCCCACCACCGGAACGATGAAGGTCGGGATCCTGTTCCCCAACAAGGACAATATCCTCCGTCCCGGCCAGTACGGCCGTATCCGGGCGACGATCCGGGTCAAACAGGGGGCCTTACTGATCCCCCAGCGGGCGGTCACCGAGATCCAGGGCCGATACCTGGTGGCGGTGGTGGGCGCGGACAACAAGATCGAGATCCGGCCGGTGCAGGTGGGAGAGCGCATCGGCTCCGACTGGATCATCGACAAGGGGCTGAACCCCGGTGAGCAGGTGGTGGCCGAAGGAACCCAGAAGGTGCGCCCCGGGATGACCGTGACCCCCAAACCTTTCTCGGCGGACGCGACAACGGTTGCCCCCTCGCCGGCAAAGAAGGAGTAGGCCGCCATGTCAAAATTCTTCATTAACCGGCCCATTGTGGCCATGGTCATCTCCATCTTCATGGTCATCCTTGGCCTGGTGGCCATGTCCGGGCTTCCCATCGCCCAGTTTCCCAACATCGTTCCGCCGGCGATCCAGGTGAATGCCGTTTACACCGGTGCCGACGCCGTGACCGTGGAGCAGTCGGTGGCCACCCCCATCGAGCAGCAGATGTCCGGTGTTGATGATCTGGAGTATATGTATTCCGTCAACGGCAACGACGGCTCCATGACCCTCTACAACTATTTCGAACTGGGCACCGACGCCAACACCGACCAGATTCTCGCCCAGATGCGCCAGAATCAGGCCGCCTCCCAACTGCCGGCCGATGTCACCAGCTACGGGGTCACCGTGGCCAAGTCCACCTCGTCGCCATTGCTCCTGTTCGCACTCTCCTCACCGGGCGGCACCTACGACAACATCTTTCTGGCCAACTACTCCTTCATCAACATCAACGACCAGATGACCCGCATCAAGGGGATTGCCAGCGTTTCGGTCTTCGGCGGCGGCCAGTACGCCATGCGCATCTGGGTTCGACCCGACCTGCTGGCCAAGCTCAACATCACCATCCCCGAGATCATCAACGCCGTCAAAACCCAGAACACCGTCAACCCGGCCGGACAGGTCGGGAGCGAGCCGGTGCCGGAAGGGCAGGAGTACACCTACACGGTTCGCGCCCAGGGGCGTCTGCAGAGTGAGGAAGAGTTCGGCAACATCGTGCTCCGCGCCATTCCCAACGGCTCCATCGTCCGGGTCAAGGACGTGGCCCGCATCGAACTCGGGGCCCAGAACTATAAACAGGAAGGCCGCCTCAACGGCAAGCCCTGCGCCCTGGTCGCCATCTACCAGATGCCGGGGACCAACGCCCTGGACGCGGCCAACGGTGCCAAGAAACTGATGAAAGAACTGCAAAAAGGCTTCCCGCCCGATATGGAATACACGGTGGCGCTGGACACCACCCTGGCGGTCACCGAGGGGATCAATGAAATCAAGCATACCTTCTTCGAGGCGCTGGTCCTGGTTATCATCGTCGTCTTCATCTTCCTCCAGGGATGGCGCGCCACCCTGATTCCGCTCCTGGCGGTGCCGGTGTCGCTGGTGGGGACCTTCGCCATCTTCCCGCTGCTCGGTTTTTCCATCAACACCCTCTCGCTCTTCGGGATGGTGCTGGCCATCGGCCTGGTGGTGGATGATGCCATCGTCGTGGTGGAGGCGGTGGAGCACCACATCGAAAAGGGCCTTTCTCCCCGGGATGCCGCCTTCAAGGCCATGGAGCAGGTCTCCGGCCCGGTCATCGCCATCGCCATCATCCTGGCGGCGGTCTTCGTGCCCACTGCCTTCATCCCCGGCATCACCGGCCAGCTTTACCAGCAATTCGCCGTGACCATTGCCGTCTCGGTCATCATCTCCGCCTTCAACGCCCTCACCCTTTCTCCTGCCCTCTGCGCCCTGCTGCTCAGGCCCAAGGTCCGGGAAACCGGTCCTCTGCAGAAGTTCTATGACTGGTTCAACCGGGTTTTTGGCCGGGCCACCGACGGCTATGTGTCAATCTGCGGCAGCGCCATCAGGAAAAGCAAGACCAGCCTGCTCCTGCTCCTCGGTGTGACCATCCTTGCAGGGCTGGCAGGCAAGTCCATTCCCACCGGCTTCCTCCCCGACGAGGATCAGGGCTTTATCTTCGCCGCAATCCAGCTTCCCGACGCCGCGTCGCTGCAACGGACCAGCGAAGTGGCCGCCCAGGCCGAAGAGATCATCATGCAGACGCCGGGGGTTGAATACTGCTCAACGGTGGTGGGCTACAGCATGCTCAGCCAGGTCTCGAACACCTATAGCGCCTTCTTCTTCATCTCCCTCAAGGAGTGGAAGGAGCGCAAGGCTCCAGAAGAGCAGTACAAGGCGATCTTGGCCTCCCTCACCAAAAATATGGGCGGGCTTCCCGGCGCCATCGCCTTTCCCTTCTCGCCACCGGCCATCATGGGCATCGGCACCTCAGGCGGGGTCACCTTCATGCTCCAGGACAAGGCCGGCAAGGATGTCGCCTTCCTGGCGGAGAATACCCAGAAATTCATGGAAGCAGCCAGGAAACGGCCTGAGCTGGCCCGAATCACCACCACCTTCCTGCCCAGCGTGCCCCAGCTCTACGTGGATGTGGACCGGGACAAGGTGTTGAAGCAGGGGGTGGACATCAACGACGTTTACAAGGTCCTGCAGAGTTTCATGGGCAGCGGGTTCATCAACTACTTCAACAAATTCGGCCGCCAGTGGCAGACCTACATCCAGGCTGAAGGGGAGTACCGCACCCACATCGACAACATCGGCCAGTTCTATGTCCGCAACAAAGAGGGAAAGTCCGTGCCGCTGTCGGCGCTGACCTCCGTCCGCAACATCACCGGGCCGGAATTCACCACCCGCTTCAACCTCTACCGCTCGGTCCAGATCAACGCCACGGCCGCCCAGGACTTCAGTTCGGCCCAGGCCATGAGGGCTCTGGAGGAGGTCTTTGCCGAGACCATGCCGTCGGAAATGGGCTTTGCCTACAGCGGTATGTCGTTCCAGGAAAAGAAGGCCCAGGAGGGGGTTTCGCCGATGGCGATCTTCGCCTTCTCGTTCTTCTGCGTCTTCCTGATTCTGGCAGCCCAGTATGAAAGCTGGTCACTGCCGTTCTCGGTTCTCCTCGCCACCCCGGTGGCCATATTCGGCGCCTTTGTCGGCCTGCTCTTCGGACAATTCGAGAACAACATTTACGCCCAGATCGGTCTGGTCATGCTCATCGGTCTGGCGGCCAAGAATGCCATCCTCATCGTTGAGTTCGCCAAGATGGAGTATGAGAACGGGAAGGCGCTGAAGGAGGCAACCCTCGAGGGCGCCCGTCTCCGTCTGCGGCCCATCCTTATGACCTCCTTTGCCTTTATCCTCGGCTGCGTGCCCCTGGCCACCGCCTCGGGGGCGGGGTCGATCTCGCGGCAGGTCATGGGCTACACCGTTATCTTCGGGATGCTGGCGGCCTCGTTCATCGCCATATTCCTCATCCCGGTCACCTTTTATGTGGTGGAAAAAATGGGGCAGGGCAAGAAGAAAGAGCCATCCTCGGCACCCCTTGCAGAGAGTGGAGGTGACCATCATGCCTAAGCCATCATCCACAAATACCTCAAGCTTTTTTGGCCTGCGGAACGGCATAAGGGGCCGTAAAGAAATGGATAAAAGTACAGGTTCTTTGAGAACGGCCCTTAAGCTTTCAACCTTCCTTCTCGTCTCCCTGCTTGCCGCAGGCTGCACCGTTGGCCCGGATTACCAGCGCCCCGTCGTTGACACCCCGGAGCAGTGGCGGGTGACACATCCTGATGCCAGAGAACTGTCCGACACCGCCTGGTGGCAGCAGTTCAACGATCCGGTGCTCGACGGCCTGATCGATGTGGCCCTCGTGAACAACAAAGACCTCCTGATTGCGGCGGCGCGCATCGAGGAATATGCCGGACGATACGGCATTGTCCGGGCCGATCTCTTTCCACAGCTGGGCGCCGGCGGCGATTACATCCGGAGCCGGATCACCGAGACCGGGGCAAACCCCCTGACCCAAGGCTTATCATCTACCACCGACTCCTTTTCCGCCACCCTCAATACCAGCTGGGAGCTGGATCTCTGGGGCCGGGTCCGTCGCAGCACCGAGGCGGCCAAGGCCCAGTTCATCGCCAGCGAGGAAGGCCGCCGGTCCGTCATCCTGTCTCTGGTGAGCAACGTGGCGACGGCCTACATCAACCTCCGTGCCCTGGATCGTCAGCTCGAGATCAGTCGCGAAACCGCCCGAAGCCGGGGGGAGTCCTACCTCCTGTTCCAGGAGCGGTTTGCCGGCGGGATCATCTCCGAGCTTGAATTGAGCCAGAACCGGTCCCAGTATGAAGAGGCCCTGGCCAGTATTCCCGGCCTGGAGAAGGCGGTTACCTTTCAGGAAAACAGCCTGAGCATTCTTCTCGGCCGCAATCCCGGCCCCATCACCCGGGGCCGCAATATTGACGAGCTGATCCTGCCTGCCATCCCTGCCGGGATGCCCTCCGATCTCCTCGAACGCCGGCCTGACATCCTCCAGGCAGAACAGACCCTGATCGCCGCCAATGCCCAGATCGGCGTGGCCAAGGCCGCCTATTTCCCCACCATTTCCCTCACCGGTGCCTTTGGTTCGGCCAGCGGGGATCTCAGCGACCTGTTTCAGGGGCCCTCCAGAATCTGGCAATACACGGCCCCGGTCAACCTGCCCATCTTCACCGCCGGCAAGATCGCGGGCGGGGTCAAGGAGGCCGAGGCCATCCAGCAGCAGGCACTCCTGGGCTATCAGCAGACGATACAGAATGCCTTCCAGGAGGTCAATAATGCCTTGACGGATCAGGTGCAAACGGGCAATCAGCTCGCTGCTCAGAGGAATCAGATCCAATCCCTCCAGCAATACGCGGACATTGCCCGGCTCCGTTATGACAATGGCTTCACCGATTTTCTGTCCGTCCTCGACGCCGAAAGAAGTCTGTTCAACGCCCAGCTGGCCTATACCCAGACCAAAGGGGCCCTCTATATCTCTGCGATTAATCTCTACAAGGTCATGGGCGGCGGCTGGGTTCAACGGGCCGACCCCCTTGCCCAAACGCCGG
>JACDZF010000164.1 GCA_013426795.1 Desulfocapsa sp.
CCGGAGGGCTTCGAGTCAATTTGACCCATATTGAGTGCGGATTGGTTCATTTTGTCTAAATTGACTTGAAACCCCTGATGTTGATGCATTGGCGGGAGTCAGCCCAATTCGCCCGGCTGCAAGGTCGCTCCAAACCCGTGCCTGTGGGTCATAGTGTCCTCTGTCTCCACCCGCAAAACCATGATAAATATCTGAATCTAAACGATTTAATGATATGGCACACCAATTGCTAAAGGGGATGCAAGGTATTGGATTCAAGGCAGCTGACTGAACCCAAATGACAAATCACTTTTTAAAGGGAGAAAACATTATGGCGGTACGTGAACAGGTTTATGGATTTTTTATTCCCAGTGTAACTCTTATCGGTATTGGCGCGCAGAAGGAAATTCCATCCAAGATCCGCGCTCTCGGCGGGAGCAAACCCCTTGTTGTCACCGATAAAGGAATAACCGGAGCCGGGATCACCAAGCAGATCACCAATCTCCTGGATGCGGCTGACATGAAGTATGTGGTTTATGACGATACCATTCCCAACCCCACGGACAAAAATGTCCACGATGGCGTAGCCGTCTATAAAAAGAATAAATGCGACAGCCTGATTACCCTGGGCGGCGGCAGTTCCCATGACTGCGGCAAGGGCATCGGTCTGGTCATTGCCAATGGCGGCAAGATCCATGACTTCGAGGGCGTGGACAAATCCACCAAGCCCATGCCTCCTTACGTTGCTGTGAACACCACTGCCGGTACCGCTTCCGAGATGACCCGTTTCTGCATCATCACCGATACCAGCCGCAAGGTTAAGATGGCCATCGTTGACTGGCGTGTCACCCCCGGCATCGCCCTGGATGATCCACTGCTGATGATGGGTATGCCGCCGGCACTGACTGCCGCCACCGGTATGGACGCCCTGACCCATGCCGTTGAGGCCTATGTCTCCACCATCGCCACCCCCATGACCGACTCTGCCGCAGAAAAGGCCATTGAGCTTATAGCCCAGCATCTGCGTCCCGCCGTTGCCAACGGACAGGACATCGTTGCCCGTGAAGGCATGTGCTTTGCCCAGTTCCTGGCCGGTATGGCCTTCAATAACGCCAGCCTCGGTCATGTTCATGCCATGGCTCATCAGCTTGGCGGCTTCTATGACCTGCCCCATGGAGAGTGTAATGCCATCCTCCTTCCCCATGTGGAGAAGTTCAACCTTATTGCCAAGATCGACCGTTTTATCAAGATTGCCCAGCTCATGGGCGAAAACGTCACCGGACTCGCTCCGCGCGATGCCGCTGAGCTGGCCCTGGTCGCCATCAAAAAACTTTCTGCCGATGTTGGTATTCCATCAGGCCTGGTCGAGCTCGGAAAACGCTACGGCAAAGAGGTGAAAGAGGCTGATATTGACACCATGACCAAGAATGCCCAGAATGACGCCTGTGGGTTTACCAACCCCAGGATGATGAAGAACACTGATGTCGTTGCCATCTACAAGGCAGCCCTGTAATATTCTAAGGTATTGAAAGATATTAAGGACTGTTGAAAGTCCGGGGGAGAGAAGAAGTCTCCTTCGGACTTTTTTTTTGACTGCTGGTCCCATCAACTGGACTGAAGCATGAGCAGTGAGTTCCTGCCTGAGAGGACGCATGAATGCAATTTCATGGCCCGGAGCGGGGAAGTTTCTTCGGTGCCGGTGGGGGAAAACAGGCAGACCCCACTGAACATTGCCTGTGCATTGACCAGACCGGACCATCTTGCCAGGATGATCCCCGACCTCATGCTGCCCGATGGAGTTCCAACCCCGCAAGCCTTCCTGACCAATGATGCCGAATTCCCGGGATGGGAATATCCGGCCGGGTCTCTCCCTGACCTCCTGCTGCCCTGAGAGTTTCCTGAAGCTGATAAAATCCCATGGCTGGCTCGCCGCAGGTGGGGTGTTCATCGGGCAGTGTTTTTTTCCGCAGCCTTTTTTCGTAGAATTCCAAGATCCCTGTATCAGAGGGCTCACCCCAGCTTGCGGAAAGATGAGGCCTTGATCACCGCGATCAGCTCGCTTCCCTCAACGATCTCCATCTCCCGCACCGACTCGGGGACAATCTGGGCTATCAGATGCCTGTCGCCGCAGAGAAGCTCCACGCCCACCCGGTTGTTGACCCCAAAGAGACTGACCACCTTACAGGTCAGAAGATTACGGGCACTGGTGGCCTGGGGATGGTTTTTGAAGAGGACGATATCCCGGGCGTCAAGTTTAAACAGGTTCTCGTCACTGTCGCCCGGGTCGGTGAGGATCAGTTCGGTATTGCCCCAGGCGTAGGCCCACAGATCACCCACCGCCCGAGGCCTGCCCAGTTCGAGCAGGTTGGCGTAGCCCTCTCCGCCCGCAGCCATGCTGTTGCGCGCCAGCTCCTCGGTGAGCATCCGCCCCTCCAGGGCCCCTTGCCGGAAGACCAGAACCTCCTCGGTCATCAGTCGCATCTCCCGCAGGGAATGGCTGATAAAGAGAAGGGGAATATCGAACTCCTGGAAGACCCTTTTCAGATAGGGGATAATCTGGTGCTTCAACTCTTCGTCCAGACCGGTCAGGGGTTCGTCCATCAGGATAAGATGAGGACAGGCAAGGACGGTGCGGCCCAGGGCCACCCGCTGCCGTTCGCCCCCGGAGAGCCTGTTGACACCGCGCTTGAGCAGGGGGCGCAGACCCAGCACCTCGATCAGGGCCTCGGGAGAAATGCGCCGCTCGGCGGGGGCGGTGCGCTGCCATCCATAGAGCAGATTGCGCTGCACACTGATATGGGGAAAAAGGTGCGAGTGCTGGAAAACCACCCCGATCCGCCGCTTTTCAGGGGGATTGTTGATACCGGCGGCGCTGTCAAAAAGGGTCTGGCCGGCAAGGCGGATGGTCCCCCGGTCGGGTTTGAGCAGGCCAGCCAGGATATGCATCAGGGTTGACTTGCCGCTGCCGGAGGGCCCGAAAATTCCACATCGGCGCTGGGTCAGTGAGAATGCGGCGGCAAAATGAAAATCACCGTGCTGTTTTTCCACATCGACTTCAAGATCCATGCTTACCTCTTCTTCAAGGAGCGTCCCACGGCCTCGCTGAGGAGCAGGACGGCAAAGGACAGAACGATGGAAACCAGGCAGAGATTAAGCGCCATCCGGTCCCCTCCCGGGGTATTGGTGTACTCATAGATGGCCAGCGGGATGGTCTGGGTCACCCCGGGGATATTGCCGGCAAGGATGATGGTTGCCCCGAATTCACCAAGACTGCGGGCAAACATCAGGGTCATGCCGGCCAGGACGGCGCGCCCGGAAAGCGGCAGGGTGATGGTGAACAGCGTGTCCCACCAGCCCGCTCCCAGGGTGCGCGCGGCCTGCAGACAGTTGCGGTCAATCCCTTCCATGCCGATGCGGATGGCTCGGACCATCAGGGGAAATCCCACCACCGCCGAGGCGAGAATCGCCCCGGACAGGGTAAAGATGATCCGAATATCGAAACGGCTGAGAAAGGGCCCAAGGGTTCCCGACTGGCCAAAGAAGAGGAGCAGCAGGTAGCCCACCACCACCGGAGGCAGGACCAGGGGCAGATTGATGACGCCCTCAATCAGGGGCTTGGCCGGCAGTTTGGAAAAAACCAGCAGATAGGCGGCAGCAAAGCCAAAAGGACTGGCGATCAGCGTGGCGGCGCAGGCCACTTTGATTGAAAGCCAGATGGCATGGGTGTCCTGGGAGCTGAGGTGAAGAAATGATTCCATCATGGAAGTGGGAAAGGAACAAGCTTAAAATGCAAACTGAGTTGCGGGAATCATCCTTGATTGAAAGTGATTCCCGCAACTCAGTCGAAAAAAAAAGACTCAGAAATGGCACATTGCGCACTATTGAGCGGTCACAAAGCCGAATTTCTTGAGAATTGCCTGGGCTTCCGGCCCACTCATATAGCTGTAAAAGGCCTTGGCTTCAGCCTTCGCCTCACCGGCAGTGGTGATGACCATGGGGTAGGAAACACGATCGTAAAGATCATCCGGGACCACCAGGAGGATGACCGCATTCTCGGCCAGCAGGGCATCGGTGGAATAGACGAAGGCCCCGTCCACTTCACCACGATCCGCATAAAGAAGGGCCTGACGGACATCCTGTGCCATCACCAGCTTGTTGTCTTTTGCCAGGTCCTCATACACCTTGGCAGCGCGCAGGGCCTGTTCAGCGTACTGACCGGCCGGGACACTGGCCGGGGTGCCGATGGCAATACGGCTCAGGTTTTTCATGTCGGAGAGGGATTTGACCTCAAGTCCTTTTTTGCCGGCGAAAACCAGCTTGTTATAGGCCAGGACGCCCTTGTTCTTAGCGTCAGCCTTGCTATCCTTGACGATAAAATCCAGCCATTGATCATTGGCGGAGATAAAAATATCCGTCGGTGCCCCCTGCACGGTTTGCTTGGCGAGGGCACCGGAGGCACCAAAATTGGTGAGAACATTGGCCTCGGGATGGAGTTTTTTGAATCCATCGATGATCTCTTTCATGGCCTCTTTGGTACTGGCTGCGGCAGACAGGCTGATATCACCGGCATAGGCAGCGCTTGTTGCCAGAGAACAGGCACAGAGAAGCACTGTGAACAGCATTTTTCTTATCTTCATTGTCGAACTCCTGGGATACATTTTACATTCTGAATAAATAATTCGTGACCAACACTCGAGAGTAAAAGAATCCAACTTTAGAGTACTCCGAGCAGAACGCTTGATGCCTTGATAATTGCCGCGACTTCGGCTCCTTCTTTCAGGTCGAGCCTATGGACACTGTTGCTGGTGTTGATTGAAGTCACCGTGCTGCCACCGGGCAGGTCGATGGTCACCTCGTCGTTGACCGCACCGGGAACAATGCGCGCCACCTTGCCAAAGAGAACATTGCGAGCCGAAAGATTCTCCGGTTTAATGTCGCGACCAAGCATTACCGAGGAGGCCTTGACCATGGCCAGAACCTCGCTGCCTGTTTTAAGGCCAAGGCGGATTACGCTGCTGTCGGTGATCACCGACACCACGGTGTCACCGCCCTTTAAGGCCACCGTCACCACACTGTTGACTGCTCCCTTGTCAATTTTTGAAACTGTTCCTGCCCAGACATTCCTTGCACTTACCTTCATTTCAAACCTCCTTAACATTTTCAGGGTATTAAGCGCCTCTTCCGGACGCTCGCCAAAAAAACTCACAAACGCGGAAAATTCCCGCCGCAATGCTGCAACATTCTGCAATAACTCCCGTCCTTCTTCGGTCAGCACCGTGCCGCCACCACCGCTGCCGCCAACCTGGCGAATGACCAGCGGCTGGACGGAAAGGTTGTTGAGGGTCTCAATTTTTTCCCAGGCCCCCTTGTAGCTGAGGCCGACCTCCTTGGCCGCCCGGTTGATGGAGCCGCAGGTGTCGATACTTTCCAGGAGCCGGATGGCTGCACCATCGCCTCCCGACCAACCAAGGACATATTGAAGCGTTGTCGATATTGGCGACATATTTCCCCTTTTGTCTTGTCAGCACTGTTGCCGACCTGTTACGTTATTCAGAATATGAATAGCGTAACAGGATTATAATTGCAACCTGAATATCAAGTTACATGCCAAGTTCATTGAAAGTACCGATTTATGAGTATTTGTATCAGAATATTCATAAGTTAGTCTGTGAATAAGGTACTCCTCGGTATCCTGGCGTTGAAGGAGAAGGCAGTGCTCTGCGCCATGATGTACGAAATAAACGCTGATTGTAATCATTTGTACAAAATTGAATGGAGCCCTGGGTGTTAGCAGTTTTCAAGGGAGAAGATCGCGGGAATCGCATTGCTTTTTCTGGAATATTCC
>JACDZF010000003.1 GCA_013426795.1 Desulfocapsa sp.
TTGATATTTTGACTGGTGGGCGAGGCGGGATTCGGACCCGCGACCTTCGGCTTCGGAGGCCGACACTCTATCCAGCTGAGCTACCCGCCCATATTTTTTACATCCTGACGAAAGAGAGCTGATCAGCTTTAAACTATTTTTCAGACTCCTGCATTATCTTTTTCGAAAAGGCCGCCTTTCCCGGAACTCAACGGGAGGCCCGCGAACCAGCACGAGGGGCCGAAATCATTTGCTCTTTCCCGGCTCTCTGGCTATGATTTCGGGAAAACTTCTCCCCCGCAACTCACCCCACCATCACCATTTCAGGAGAATCTCCCCATGGATGCAGTACAAGCCCCGGTGCTATATCTCAACTCCATCAAAGACTGGCTGATCCTCCACGGCATTGGCGTTCTCATGGCCATCGCCATTTTCTTCATTGGCCGATGGGTGGCGTACTGGATTGCAAGTGTCGGTCGGAAGGCCCTGCTCAGGGGGGGAGTGGATGAAACCCTGGCCCGTTTCCTCAACGAGCTCATCTACTATGCCTTGCTCACGGCCGTGGTCATTGCCGCCGCCGACCAGCTTGGCATCAAGACCACCTCCTTTGTCGCCATCGTAGGCGCTGCCGGCCTGGCCATCGGCCTGGCCCTCAAGGACTCCCTGGCCAACTTCGCCGCCGGGGTGATGCTGATCCTGTTCCGTCCGTTCAAACTCGGAGACACGATCTCTGCCGGAGGGGTGACAGGCACAGTGCGAGTCATTGACATCTTCAGCACGGTCATCATCACTGCCGACAACCAGAAGATTTTTGTCCCCAACAGCGCCATCACCAAGGGCGTCATCACCAATATCAATGCCGAAGAAACCCGCCGCATCGACCTTTCGGTGCGGATTGCCTATCAGGATGATATGCATCAGGTCAAAAAGCTCTTAGGCGAACTCATGGGGGCGGAAAAACGGATCCTGACCAGCCCGGCGCCGGTCATCGCCGTGGCCGAGCTGGGAGATACCGGCGTCCAGATCGTCCTCCGCCCGTGGGTCAACACCTCTGACTACTGGGATGTGCGCTTTGCCCTCACCGAAAGGATCAAAGAGAGCTTTGACGAACAAGGAATCTCCTTTCCCTCTTCCCAGCCGACCCTCCCGTCCCCACCAAAACCGGCGCCGGAAGAGACAGCGCGCTGATATCGGCACCAAAACCATCTCTTCATCCCAGGCCTGCCTTCAGGGGGCCTTGCACGATTCCAGATATGCTTCCCATTCCAGGGGAAGCATATTTTTTTTCAGGGTATTGCAGGCCTTGCAGGACGGCACCAGATTATCCCTGGTGCTGCGTCCGCCCCTGGTCAGGGGCACCAGATGATCCATGGTCAACTCTTGAAACGGGAAAATCTGCCGACAATAATAACACCGGCCTGATGCGGTTTTCTGCTGCCACCAGCGGCTCTTGCGCATCTCCCGGGCCTTGGCGCGCTCGCTGCGGATTTCGGCCTCATCCATGCCGTCAAAACCAAAGGAATCCATCATCTATTCCACCAGTTCTCCCACCAGGAACCGGCGCGCCGCCCCGATGAGATAGAGGGAACCGGCCACCACGATCAGATCACCATCCCCGGCCAGCGCCTCGGCCCGCCGCAGGGCCTGTTCAATATCAGCGACACACTCACAACGGGACCGGACGGCGGGGTTCAGATGGGTCATAAGCTGCTCGGGAGTGGCTGCCCGTTCTCCCGCGGGCCGGGTCAAGAGGAGGACATCGGCCAGTTCCGCCATGGGCGGCAGGGTGTTGTCCAGATCCTTATCCAGCATGGCCCCCCAGACCACGATCAGGCGCCGGTATTCATACTCCTGACGCAATGTCCGCACCAGGCTCTCCACCCCGGCGGGATTGTGGGCCCCGTCAAGGAGATAGCAGACCGCGGCCCCATTGCTTGACAGCCCCGAAGCCAGTACCATTCGGGTTTGCCGGTTGAGACAGATATGCTCCAGCCGCCCCGGCCAGCGCACCCGCGCAAGACCTGAACGAATGGCCGCAGGCGGCACCGGAAACCCCTGCGCCTGGAGCAGGGCCAGTACCGCCAGGGCGAGGGAGGCGTTGACGATCTGATAGCTGCCGCGCATGGAACAGCGCAGGGAATCAAGACGGCAGGCAGGCAGGCGGTCTCCCCCGGGCTCCCACGACCAGAGATAATCCGCGCCCTGAATGGCTGAAAAATCCCGGCCATACCGGTAATGGGGCGCCTTTTTTTCTTTACAGACGCGATCCACCACCGCCAGCCCCTCATCATCCGCCAGCCCGGAAACCAGGGGCACAGAGGCCTTGATAATCCCCGCCTTTTCCGCCGCCACCGCCGCCACACTGGTGCCCAGATAGGCCTCATGATCCATGGTCACGTTGGTGATCACCGACACCAGCGGGACAATCACGTTGGTGGCATCGAGGCGCCCCCCCATTCCGGTCTCAAGGATCACCAGATCAAGGTTTGATTCAGCAAACCAGAGCAGGGCCAGGGCGGTGGTAAACTCAAAATAGGTGATCTTATCAGCGCCCAGCACCCCCCGGATGCGGGTGGCAAGCTCGGCAAACTTGTCCGTGCTGATATGGGTATCGTTGATCCGAAAACGCTCACGCACCGAACTGAGGTGGGGCGAGGTGTAGAGCCCGACCCGATAGCCGGCCCCGGCGAGCAGGGTCAAAAGGGTGACGCTGACGGAGCCCTTGCCGTTGGTGCCGGCCACATGCACACAGCGCAGGGACTGCTCGGGATGGCCGACCCTGGCCAAAAACGAGCGCATGGAGTCAAGGCCCAGTTTTATTTTATGAAACTGGAGATCATCGAGGTAGGTGTGGGCTTCCTGGAAATTCATATACAGACTGATGGGGTTGAAGATCAGCGGCTAAATGGGTAAAAAAAACTCCCGTCGTCAGGGGATGATGGGGGACGCGGACAACAGCGCCCCTTCCCCGCGACCATGGGCGAGGTATTCGAATTCTGCATCAAGGGTTCCAGCTCCGGCTCCCCTGCTCAAAAAAACTCCCCTCCCTTGACGGGAGGAGTTGGGGGTGGGTGAATCTGCCATGGACTGCTTTCATTGCTGATTCCCCCCTCCCCTGACCCCTCCCCGCAGGGGGGAGGGGAATTCTCTTCACGTCCACCTTTGATGGGGAAATGGAATTCCACCCTACTCGGTGATAATGGTCAATTTCGCGTAATCAAGGTGCAGGGTCTTCAGGCCATGGCGCTCAAAATGGACATCCACCGACCGGCCGCCATGGAGGGCCGCCACCGTCCCGGTACCAAAAAAGGCATGGCTGACCCGAACCCCCTGGGCAAGATCGCTCATCGCAACCTTACCCCGACCTTTGCCCGGATGGGCGATGGGAAGAACAGCACTTTCCCCGCTGCCGTGGCCCCCACCGTATCCCGTGGGGCGGATGGAGGCTGGCCGTTCTTCCGCGACGCGTTCAAAAAGACCACCCTTGAGTTCGGCCAGAAAAGGAGACACGCCCACCCTGCGGAACTGCCGGTCGGGGGTCATCAACTCCTTGGGATAGCTCAAAAAAAGATGTCTTTTGGCACGGGTGGCGGCCACGTACAACAGACGCCGCTCCTCCTCCCACTGCTCTCCCGCCTCCGCCTTGGCGTGGGGGAAGCGGCCTTCGGCCAGACCAATGATAAATACCGTCTCCCATTCCAGCCCCTTGGCCGAATGGATGGTGGAGAGGACCAGTCGATCACCATCCTCAGCCCGGCGGGAGTTCCCCGCCTCCGGCGGATCAAGGGTGGTATCATCGACAAAGGCCTGCAAGTCGGCGTATTCGACAATAATTGCCCGCAGCTGCTCCAGCTCCTTCTGCCGCATGGGATAGTCATCATGGTACAGGCGCTCAAAGATCGGCTGATAATAGACCATGATCAGTTCGAACATCACGGACGGCGCCTTTTCCTCCAGCAGATCAGCAAAAAGGCGGACGAGAAGGCGCATCCCCTGCTCCCAGTTCCTGCCTGACGGATAGTCGGCCAGGGCCTGGAACGGCTCCGGCGACTGGCCAATCTGGGCGGCGATCTTCTGGGCGGTCTTGGGGCCGACCTTATCGAGATGGAGCAGGACCCGGTTCCAGGAAAGGTTATCCCGGGGGTTGGCAAGGATTCGGAAGAAGGAGAGGACATCCTTCATATGGGCCGACTCGGTGAGCTTCAGACCGCCCCGCTTTTCAAATTCAAGGCCGCCGGCGGCCAGCTCAATCTCCAGCTTATAGGAATGAAAACCGGAGCGGAACAGGACCGCAACCTCCCGGCACTGAGACCCCGCCGCCACCAGCTCCTTGATTTTTGCGGCCACAAAGCGCGCCTCCTCCCGTTCATCGGCGGCAGCAAAGAGCAGGGGCTTGATCGTCCCTTCCAGCCGGGTAAACAGGGTCTTGCTGTATTTTTCCGTGGCCTGACAGATTATATCATTGGTCAGGGAGAGGATGGGCTGGGTGGAGCGGTAATTTTCTTCCAGCTTGATGATATGGGTGTCGGCAAACAACTGGGGAAACCGCATGATATTGTAGAAGTCGGCGCCGCGAAAGGAGTAGATGGACTGGGAATCATCCCCCACCACCATCACATTGTCGTGGCCATGAGCCATCAGACGAACGATATCCGCCTGCACCAGATTGGTATCCTGGTATTCATCCACCATGATATGGGTAAAACGGGAGGAAATGGCCTGCCGCGCCTCCGGGACCTCGGCCAGCAGGCGTTTCCAGTTCACCAGCAGATCGTCGTAATCCATCAGGGCATGGGTGAACTTGAACTCCTGATAGTGCTGCTGGAGCCTGAGCAGATCGTCGGCATGCTCACTGAGATGTACATACTGGCGATAGATCAGGTCTTCCAGGGGAATGGACTTGTTGACCGCGCCGCTGATCATGTTGATGATGACCCGCCGGGTGGGGAACTGGAGGTCGCGGCCGGTGAGGCCGAGGGAGGATTTCAGCAGATTGATGATCCCTTCCGCGTCGGATCGGTCAATGATGGTGAAGCTTGAGCCAAATCCCAGGTGCGATCCATACCGCCGGAGCAGGAGGTTGGCCGTTCCATGGAAGGTGCCGCCCACCACCCGGCTGCAGGAATCGTTGAGCAGCCGGCTGGCCCGCCACAACATCTCCTGGGAAGACTTGCGGGTGAAGGTGAGCAGGAGGATGGTGTCGGGAGACACCCCCTTTTCGATGAGATGGGCCACCCGATGGACCAGGGTTCTGGTCTTGCCGCTGCCGGCCCCGGCAATGACCAGCACCGGCCCTTCGGTTCTGATCACCGCCTCATATTGGGCGGCATTGAGATCCGCCAGATTCAGGGCCGGATGGGATGGATGGGAATGTATGGTACTCTCAGATGATTGCATGGGGCCGGACTTTACCATAGTGGCCCCTTCGTCGCAAGATCAGTGAAACATGGGTAAAAATATCCAGGAGTGCCCCATCTGCTTCGTCATCGGCTTGGCTCATGGACGAACCAGTACACTTCGCAGACCTCTTTCTCGCATATGGAGCACTCCTGAAGAGTTACACTACGTGGTATTCCATTCCTCTCCGGCATCAAGCTGGATAGTTACAAACATGGATTGACAACGGGCTTCTGCTGTGTACAATGGGCACAGTTTGACCACCGGGCCAACCCCACTCCAGACACCACGGCACTTTAACCCTTACCAGACTCCATCATGATGAAGACCACAACCATTGACGCCCTCTTTACCCCAGAGACCCTGCACCAGCTTTTTCCCAAGGAACGTTCCAATGAGTTCTTTGATGCCCTGTTCGGTGATGCCGATGAAGGGGCCTATGATATTGAACTGGCCTATGGAGGGAGCGATGGAAAAAGCATCACCCTGGAACTGCGGCTGCACGAACGACCTGGCCGCTGCCTGGTGTGCAGCCTGACCCAGGGACTTCCAGAGGTCTTTACCCGACATCCGGTGATCGATGTGGCAGGGCTGGTAAGGGAGATCGATACCCTGCTGGCTGGAGCCGCCCGTTGCGGAGAGTGGTCACTGGGGCGCACCGAACAGCGCAAGAAAAACCTGCACATTATCCCCCTGACTATCCAGCTGAAAAGTTGAACCCCCTGTGCCGGGGAGAAAGGATAGTCAAGAATATGACAAAAAGCAGAAGGCCGAATCTTGGGAAAAAGATTCGGCCTTCTCAGGTTCAGGGGCTCGGAAGTAGGAACCCCCTGACTCCATGCTCTCCGATTCCAGATCAGACGATGCTCACCTGGGACCGGCCATTGGCCTTGGCATGATAGAGGATATCGTCCAGCCGTTCCATCCACTCCTCAAGCCCCTCTTCCTTCTGCCACTGGGCAAGACCAATGGAAACACCAAGTTTGGTTTCCGCGTCTGCCCAGATCTCCAGCTGATCAATGGCCTGACATAATCTCTCGGCCAGAACCCGGGCACTCTTCTGATCGGTATCATCCATGACCAGGAGAAATTCATCCCCCCCAATTCTCACCAGAAGGTCGGTGGAACGAACCATGTCGGCAATCAGTTTTGCCACCTGACGCAACACCTCATCACCGCGCTGATGTCCAAGGTTATCGTTAATCTGCTTGAAACGATCCAGATCGAGGGAGGCCATGGTCAAGGAACGGCCCGACCGTCTGGCGGTATCCATTTTTTCACCGATGCGCTCGTCAAAAACCCGACGATTGGCAAGTCCGGTCAAGACATCGCGGCGCGCGGCCTCAAAAAGCTCCTCATACTCAAGGGCCCGGCGCAGGGACTCGTTGAGCACAAAGAGGGAGTCGTTGACCAGATCCATCTCTTCCGAATCCAGGGCTCGTCCACCCTTGAGCACCAGAAGCAGGCCGGCATTGTCAGCCGATTCCATCAGCCATTTATGGGCAAAATGACCATCCTCACTGACAAAACAGTCGGCTTTCCCACTCTCATCACCCATCAACTGCTCGGCAAAGGCAATGACGCTGCGCCGAAGGGGGCCGTGACTGGAGCAGAACAGATGCTTTTTACTGCGCAGCACATTGCAGTAGCTGATAAGCTCATGTTCCACATTGGGCATCAGCCACACCGCGTAAGCCTCAATCATTCCGGCAAGATCAAGAACCGCTGCCAGTCGGATATGAAGCTGATTTATCAGATCAAGGCGTTCGGTCTGTCTTCTAAAATGCTCCAGCTCAATCATCATTTGACTGACCTCAAGGCCTGCTTGAGGAACCTGGGTATCTGTGGATATGGTTCTTGAAGGGATCATCTTCTCATCCTCTTTGATAATAAAAAACAGACTCCATAAAAGCTTTCCACTGTATCGGCCACTTGCCGGATTTCTTAAGAGTTTCAGGACAAACAGTTTATAGCAATATGCGTGCCACATTATCGGGAAAAACCACTGCCTCTTTTCTTGCAATTCAATGGCATCTTGGTTACAAAAGAAAGTAAGTTCGAAGGGGGCGTGCACCCCATTTTTCAGTCTTCCGGCTTTTATGTCTGTCGGCAGCCCCGACCAGGGCCCCTTCACACCACTCCCGCATTGGCCTTTGTGCCCACTCCATGAATATCGAATACAAGATCGGACAGCTTTTTCTCCTTGGATTTCAAGGTGATACCATTGACGCAAGCCATCCCGTGGTGTTCGATATCCGGCACAGAAACCTGGGCGGGGTCATCCTCTTTGACCGCAGACTGACCGGCAGTGGAGGGGCCAATAACATCGTCTCGGCCAGTCAGGTGAAGGCCCTCACCGCCTCCCTCCAGGAATTTTCGACCACCCCCCTGCTCATTGCCCTGGATCAGGAAGGGGGAAAGGTGCGCCGGCTGAAACCGGAACTGGGCTTCCCGGCCACGGCAGGGGCCGCTGAGCTGGGTCAAAAAAATGACAAGGTCATGACCACCATCCATGCCCTGACCACCGCCGACACCCTCCACTGCCTGGGGATCAACCTCAATCTGGCACCGGTCCTCGACCTCAACATCTTTGCCCAGAACCCGGTGATCGGCGGCCTTGGGCGCAGCTTTTCCTCCTCTGCCGCCATCGTCAGCGCCCATGCCGGCGCATGGGTCAAGGCCCACAGCAGCCGACAGGTTCTCAGCTGTCTCAAGCATTTTCCCGGCCATGGCAGCTCGCGCACCGACTCCCATCTGGGATTCACCGATATCAGCGAGACCTGGCAGCCCGAGGAGCTCTTGCCCTACAAAAATTTGATCGCCCAGGGTCTGGCCGATGCCGTCATGACCGGTCATCTTTTCCATGGAGGTCTGGATCCCCACTCTCCAGCCACCCTTTCAAGCTCCATTATCGGTTCCCTTCTCCGCCGTGACCTGGGGTTTCAGGGAGTGGTCATCTCCGATGATCTCCAGATGAAGGCCATCACCAGCCGCTATGGCCTGGAAGAAGCTGTCTGCCTGGCCCTTGCCGCCGGGGTGGATCTGCTTATAGTAGGCAACAACCTCGAGGTTGACCCAAATATCCTGGCACGGCTGATTCCCGCCATCCTTCAGGCGATCCAAACCGGCAGACTCAGCGAAAAACGTATCCATGAGGCATGGACTCGGGTCCAGCAGCTCAAATCCACCCTCCAAAGAAAGGCATAACCCCCATGAACCAACCACCAACCCACACCCCCATCATCGGCTACCTCCTGTGGATCTTCGGCTTCCTTGGAGCCCATCGTTTTTACTATGGCCGTCCAATCTCCGGTACCCTCTATTTTTTCACCCTGGGACTCCTCGGGATAGGCTGGCTGGTGGATCTCTTTCTTATCCCCTCGTTGAACCGGGATGCGGATATCCGCTTTCATGACGGGCCCATTGACTACAATACGGCCTGGATCCTCCTGACCTTCACCGGCCTGTTTGGATTCCATCGAATGTACATGGGCAAATGGGGCACCGGCATCATTTACCTCCTGACTGCCGGGGTTTTCGGTATTGGATACATCTATGATTTCTGGACCCTCAATGATCAGATCAGCCTGATAAACGGCAGCAGTCGGGTATAGCACCACCCTTGCCGCGCAAAGCAATCCCTCTCAGTCAAAATTTCGACACGTCGAGGCCATTCCCTCGTCCATGACTTTTTCATGGTCACCACCAGGAGTTCCCAACCATGCTGATTCACCCCAAAACCATGGAGAAATGCCCCGCCTCAAAACCCGTCATCGCCTATCCCTGCGTCTGGCTCTACAAGGTCATCGGCACCGATACCGACGCCCTGATGCGGGCCATCACCACAGTTTGTCCCCAGTGCATCGCCATTACCCCCTCCAGGGCCAGTTCCGGCGGCAAATATTGCAGCCTGAATGTGGAAATTGAAGTGGCCGACGAGGCCTCCCGTCTGGCCCTTTACCAGAACCTGAAAAACCATATCGCCGTCAAAGTGGTGCTCTAGGGCAAGGATTCGACACCATGGAAACCCAAAAAACAGAGGCTCCCGGATCACGGTTGATTCCGGTTCTGCGGGAAGGGATCTGTGTGGTGCAGATGATTCTGTTCAAGGAATTGCGCGTCCTGCTCAGCAGAAAATATCCGGCGCTGGAAGCGCAGTCACTGGCCATGCTCACCGGCGCCGTGACCAATGAACTCTTCGGTTCATTGAATATGGAGGAAAAATTCAGAGAGTTTCGCCGCCAGAATCGAGCGACCATCGAACAGGAGCTCCTCGCTCTGGCCCAGGAACTGCCCGATCTGGCCGCGCCCCTCACCGACGCCCTGCGCATGCAGGCCCTCTGTGACCAGGCCTCGGGGGAGGATGAAGAAAAAAACTCCATCAATGGCAGGATTCTGACCCATGCCTCCGAAATCGGCCTCCTGATCAACGAACGGGAGCTGCCCCTTCCCTCCACCTTTATGACCATGGTTCGAAACCTGGGCGATGCCCATCGCCTCCTTACTCCCCCGCTGGAAATAAGTCCGGATGAGGACAAAGGGCTTGTTCAATAGGACGAACAAGCCCTTGAAAAAAGGTGCTCTGTTGCAGGTGGGCGGCAAGGGCGGAACGCTGTCCCCGGACGTGGGATCATTGTTGTATTCCATTGTCATTGCCAGAGACCGGTTGCGAGTCCACTGCCGTCCCCTGACTCCTCTCTTCACCCGCGTTTTATTCCCAGTTTCCTTCCACCCGCACCACTCCCCGCACGGAATTGCAGAGAAAAACGGCCTCGGCCTGACGCAGATCATCCTCGGTTAAAACCCCTTCCTGGAGGGAAATCCGCCCATCCGCCAGCAGGTTTTGACGCAGGATTCCTGCCAGCAATCCGCATTGCAGGGCCGGGGTTACAAAGGCACCCTGCCGGTAGAGAATGATATTGGTGACACATCCCTCGGTCAGCTCGGAGCGTTCGTTGAAAAAACAGCAATCCAGCAAGCCCTTGCCCCTGACCCGCCGCAACTCGGAATCATAGACCTCGCGGCGGGTGGTCTTATGGAAGACCCAGGGTGAGGTGGAAGGGATGACCAGCGGAGATATTTCAATCCGGGGCAGCTTCGCCCCAGACAGAAACGGCGGATCAGGTAAACGACGAAGCTCCGGCGGGTCACAGGGCTGGGAACTGATCCAGATTTCGCCATCCTTGGCAAGGGTCAGACGAACGCGCGTGGGCCCCCTCACAAAGGACCGGCTTTCATCGCGCAGACGAACTCGAATAAAGTCGATATCACAACGTTGGAGAAAATAGTCCGCCGAAGAGGCGAGGCGCTGAAGATGATCATCCAGGAGCCAGTAGCCTGACTCCGGCTCCCACAACAGGGTCTCGATGAGCTGAAAGACGGGGGCGGAGGTCCGCAGAAATTGCCCTTTCAGCAGGCACTCCTGCCACTCCTGCTCCGGGTTCGAGTCAGCCACTATGCCGGATCCAATGCCCATCTCGCCCTGTGAGCCATGGAGGATGACCGTGCGAATGGGCACGTTGAACCGGGCCGTCCCGGATGGCGCGAGATAGCCGATGGCCCCGGTATAGACCCCGCGCCGCGCCGGCTCAAGCTGGTCGATGATCTCCATGGTTCGCAGTTTGGGTGCTCCCGTCACGGAGCCGCAGGGAAACAGGGACTGAAAGAGTTTTACCAGGGACAATTCGGCAAGGCCTGCCGGGACCCCGGAGGCAGTGATGGTGGAGGTCATCTGAAACAGGGTTTCATAGCGTTCGACCTCAAAGAGCGACCCGACTCGTACCGGACCATCGCCAAGCTCATGCATCAGGCGGCCCAGATCGTTGCGGAGCAGATCGACGATCATCACATTCTCGCTGCGATTCTTGGCGTCGTGGCGCAGACGCTCCCCCTGCTGCCGATCTTCCTCCGGATAGCGCCCCCTGGGCATGGTTCCCTTCATCGGTCGCACTGTGATGGAACGTGCGTCCTTCTTGAAAAAAAGCTCAGGGGAAAAAGAAAGGATGCGGGTTTCACCCAGATGAATACAGGCGCCGTAGGCCACGGACTGGTTCCGCCTGAGCATGGCATAGAGCGATTCAGGAGAGCCGGCCAGATCAAAGAGCAGCTTCAGGGTATAATTCACCTGATAGGTATCACCGGCGCGGATGTAGCCCTGAATGGCGGCGATGGCCTGGAGATAGACCTCGCTGTTCTGTGAAGGCCGGATATTCCGCACCTCGCACAACGGTTCGGGAAGATCCGCGCCAAGGCCGCCCCGAGCAAAAGAGGACGCAGCGACGGACTGTGGAAAACAGGGAAAGCTGGTCTCTCCCGAGCGATGATCAAAGAAAAAGGGTTCCGAAAATATACCAAGCTCAGCAAGCAGAAGTGAGGCATCCCCAGGACGGCTGAGCAGCCCCTGCAAACGCTCCTCCAGCAGATAGCCAAATTCGTAGGCAAACCAGCCGGCCACATGGTGTCCTGACGCAAGGGCTGCCGCCACTTGGTCCAGAAACCCGTGGACATCATCTCCGACCCGGCACTGAAGACGGCGCACAGGATTGAGAAAAAGCAGCGAGGTATGATCTTCAGGCCCCGGTCTGGCAGTATCAAAAAACACGAACTGTTCCTCACCGGCCAGGAAGGAGAGAAGTTTGGCTAGATTCAAGTCAGAAAAAACCTTCATGGGCGGTGGCTGTCAACTGGGCTTATCAATTTCATTCATACCTTGCATCAGAAAATAAAATACTTTATAAAGGAAAAGAGTTTTTTTTCAATGGAAGATCAGATACCATACAGGTATAAATCTTGGCATGGCCCTTCGACGCTTCCGTTTCATTACTCCCGGACACGTTTCTCAAAAAAGTGGTCTTTATGTATTCCACTTCCCCTGGTTTGTGCAATGATTTAGGTGTGGTTATGAGACAGGCAGGCTCTTTTTCCTGTTTGATTCATTCTGCCGACCCAGGGATGAGCAAGGGGCTTTTGCCTTATGGAAGGATGAAAGGCGCCTCTCAGAGACACTGACCCGGAACCATGTCGAAATAACTTGTTTATTTATGACTATTCCGTTACGCAGACTGGAAATGATGCATATCGTGGCCTCCATGAAAGGGCAGGAAGCGTCCGGCTTCTTCTGCTGTTTTTTTTGCACTTTCTCCTGAGAACGGCAGCCACGCCATTTTTATTTAAGTGACGGACCCCCTTACCAACCCCTCACACCCTTCACAACCCAGGTGAATCAAAGGAGATTTTTATGCTGATCAAAGACTGGATGGCAACGACGATTCTAACGGTGGATGCCAACACCTCGGTGATGCGGGCGACCCGCACCATGAAAGAGAATAATATCCGCCGCCTGCCGGTGCTGTCGCACGGCAAACTCGCCGGCATGATCACCGACCGCGACCTCAAGGATGCTTCGCCCTCAAGCAAGACAGACATGGATCTCCATGAGATGTACTACCTGCTCTCGGAGATGAAGGTCAAGGATGTGATGACCGGCAACCCCATTTTACTCAAACAGAACGATACCCTGGAAAAGGCGGCCCTGGTCATGTTGCGGGCCAAGATTTCGGGGCTGCTCATCGTTGATGACGCCGGCAATCTGGTGGGCCTGCTCTCGGAATCCGACGTCCTCCGCGGTTTCATCCACGCCACCGGCATTCAGGACGGCGCCTACCAGTTCGTCATTGACATGTCTGACGCCGGCGGCTCTGTCTCCTGGCTGATCGACATCCTGCGCCAGCACAAGGCCCGGGTCCTGTCCATTCTCACCTCGTTCAATGATGCCCCCCCCGGCTTCAAGCGCGTGTCGGTGCGGATCCTGCCGGGAGATGATCTCGCCGCCTTGACCGCCGAGATTACATCCATGGGCGGGTACCATGTGGTGAGTGAGAGTCTCGACGATCTCAGCGACCTGCCGGTCAAATAACAAATTACCTCGCGCAGAGAGTCAACGAATCGCTCTTTCCCTGAATCTCTGCGGAGAAAACTCTCTCAACCCTGTTCAATCATAAACAAAGGAGATTTTTCATGTCACGCAAAACGGTCACCATCGACGGCAACCAAGCCTGCACCCATGTAGCCTATGCCACCTCTGAAGTCATCACCATCTACCCCATTACCCCCTCCACCCCCATGGCGGCGGAGGCCGACACCAAATCATCCTCAATGCAGGAGAATATCTGGGGCTCAGTCCCGGTGGTTACCCAGATGCAGTCTGAGGCCGGTGTCGCCGGTTCTCTCCATGGTTCCCTGGCCACCGGTGCCCTGTGCACCACCTTCACCGCCTCCCAGGGACTGCTCCTGATGATTCCCAATATGTACAAGATCGCGGGCGAACTCACCCCCACGGTCTTCCATGTAACCGCCCGCTCCATTGCCTGCCAGGGACTCTCCATCTTCGGCGATCACAGTGACATCAACGCCGTCCGCCAGACCGGCTGGGGCATCCTCGCCTCCCGCAATGTCCAGGAATGTATGGATATGGCCCTGATTGTCACCCAGGCCTCCCTTGCCTCGCGCATCCCCTTTGTTCATTTCTTTGACGGCTTCCGCACCTCGCACGAGATCCAGAAGATTGAAGAGCTGACCCGCGAGGATATGGGAGCGATGATTGATGAAGAGCTGATCACCGCCCATCGCAATCGCGCCCTCAGCCCTGACCGCCCCACCATCCGTGGAACGGCGCAGAATCCGGATGTCTTTTTCACCGGCCGGGAAACCGTCAACAAGTATTACAACGCCCTGCCCGCCATCGTCCAGGAAACCATGGATAAATTTGCCGGCCTCACCGGACGCCAGTATCGTCTCTTTGATTATTACGGTGACGAAGATGCTGAAGATGTGGTGGTGATGATGGCCTCCGGCTCCGAGACCGTGGCCGCCACCATCGACTACCTGATGGCCCAGGACAAGCGGGTGGGTCTGGTTATTGTCCGCCTCTACCGGCCCTTTGACTGCAAGGCCATGGTCAACGCCCTGCCCTCCACCGTTGAACGGATCACCGTCCTTGATCGCACCAAGGAGCCGGGCTGTGCCGGTGAGCCCCTGTATCAGGATGTCCGCACCGCCATTGGCGAGGCCACCGAGTCCAACATTGCCGCCTATCAACCCTTGATCCTGTCCGGCCGTTACGGTCTGGGTTCCGCCGAATTCACCCCGGCCATGGCCAAGGCGGTGTTTGACAATATGGCCTCCATGGCTCCCAAGAATCATTTCTGTGTGGGTCCCGACGATGACGTCACCCACTCCAGTCTCGAGTACGACAAGAATTTCAGCATTGAAGGCAAGGATGTGGTCCGCGCCCTCTTTTACGGCCTTGGCTCGGACGGTACCGTGGGCGCCAACAAGAACAGCATCAAGATCATCGGCACCGAGACCGACAATTCGGCCCAGGGCTATTTCGTTTATGACTCCAAGAAATCGGGCTCCATCACCACCTCCCATCTGCGCTTTGGCAAGAATCCCATTGTGGCCCCCTATCTTATCAACAAGGCCAACTTTATCGCCTGCCACAATTCCAGCTTTCTTGACCAGTACGACATGCTCCGCAACCTGGAAGAGGGCGGCACGTTCCTCCTGACCACCAGCTTCAACGCCAAGGAAATCTGGGCCCAGCTCCCGAACACGGTGCAGCAGAACCTGATCAGGAAAAAGGCAAAATTCTATATCATCGACGCCATTGCCCTGGGCCAGGCCCTGGGACTGGGCGCCCGTATCAATATGATCATGCAGACCGCCTTCTTCCTGATTTCAGGCATCCTCAGCAAGGAAGATGCGATCACCGCCATCAAGAACGCCATCAAAAAGACCTACGGCAAAAAAGGCGACAAGGTCGTGGAGATGAACTACAGCGCCGTCGATGCCGCCGTCAAAAACATCGTTGAGGTGAAGCTGGGCAAATCCACCAGCGGCCATGCCATACCACCCACCGTGCCCGATAACGCCCCCGACTTTGTCAAGGACGTCACCGCCATCATGATTGAGGGCAGAGGCGACGAGGTCAAGGTCTCGCAGATGCCGGACGACGGCACCTGGCCCACCGCCACCACCCAGTATGAAAAACGCAATATCGGAGTGCAGGTTTCCGAATGGATCCCGGAAAACTGCATCCAGTGCGGCCGCTGCTCCCTGGTCTGCCCCCATGCCGCCATTCGCCTGAAAGTCGCTGATGACCTGAAAAAAGCCCCCAAGGCCTTCAAGTCCGCCGATGCCGTGGGTACGCAATTCAAGGGCAAGAAGTTTGTGGTTCAGATCTTTACCGAAGACTGCTGCGCCTGTACCCAGTGCGTCTCCGTCTGCCCCGCCAAGACCAAGGCCTTACGGATGGTGCCCAACACCGAACTGATCAGGGACACCGAGATCAAAAATGTGGAATACTTCCTCAGCCTGCCGGAGGTGAACCCCGTCGAAATCGATCCCGCCACCATCAAGGGCAGTCAGCTCTGCCGTCCGCTCTTCGAGTTTTCCGGGGCCTGTGCCGGTTGCGGCGAGACTCCCTATATCAAACTGGTCACCCAGATGTTCGGCGACCGGATGCTGGTTGCCAATGCCACTGGCTGTTCCTCCATTTATGGCGGCAATCTGCCCACCACACCCTACTGCAAACGGGCAGACGGTCGCGGGCCGGCCTGGGCCAACTCGCTTTTTGAGGATAACGCCGAATTTGGTCTGGGGATGCGGGCCTCGGTGAATAAGCTGGCCGCCCAGGCCGGGGAACTGGTCCATCTGGCAGTCACCGCCAAGCTGATCACCAAAAAGATGGCGGACGAGATCCTCAATGCCGACCAGAAGTCCCAGGCTGCCATAGAGGAGCAGCGGGGACGGGTGGCCCAGTTGAAGACCAAGCTTGCCGGCAGCCAGAATATCATTGCCAAACGGCTCCTGCCGCTGGCCGACTACCTGGTGACCAAATCCGTCTGGATCTTCGGCGGTGACGGCTGGGCCTATGATATCGGCTATGGCGGCCTCGACCACGTCCTCGCCTCCGGTGAGAATGTCAATGTCATGATCCTTGACACCGAGGTCTACTCCAACACCGGCGGTCAGATGTCCAAATCCACCCCCCGTGCCGCCACCGCCCAGTTTGCGGCGAGCGGCAAGAAGATGCCGAAGAAGGATATCGGTATGATCTTCTCCACCTATGGCAATGTCTATATCGCCAAGGTGAGCATGGGTGCCAATCCCATCCAGGTGGCCAAGGCCATTGCCGAGGCCGAGGCCTATGACGGACCATCCCTGATCATTGCCTATGCCCACTGCATCAACCACGGCATCAATATGACCAAGGGACTGGATCAGCAGAAAAAGGCGGTGGAATGCGGACACTGGCCGCTCTACCGTTATAACCCGCAACTGGAGGCCGCGGGCAAGAATCCGCTGACCATCGATTCCAAGGAGCCCACCATCAGCTTTGAAGAATACGCCATGGCTGAGAACCGCTACCGGATGCTCAAGATGATGAATCCCGCCCATGCCGAGGAACTTATGGCCCAATCCCAGAAGGATGTCACCAGATCCTGGAAGTTCCTGGTGGCCCGGGCTGCCTCCATGGAACCGGAGAAATAGAGCATTTCCATTCCCAAACTTCTGGTGTCCGTCTGCTGAGAAACGGACACCAGAAGTTTATTTGAGCAAATTGAAACGACAAAGGGGTTTTGGAAGATATCTTCCAAAACCCCTTTGTCGTTGTATGCATTAAGATCGGCTCAGCGGCCCCGTCGGCTCTCAATCACCTTCGCCCTTCACCACCTTCTCCACCCGGCACATAAAGGTGCGCTGGCCGGGGGTACCGGTGACCGGATTTCTGAGCTCATCATCGGTGAGGGTGTTGAGATTGTACTGATTTTTATAATCGCCCCAGCCCCAGGCGATGCGGATGGAGCCAGGATGAACCAGCGATGAAATTCGGGCTGGCATTTGAATGCTGCCCTTGGGGGTGGCAACCTGGATCTGATCACCGGCCGCAACCTTCAACCCGGCGGCGTCCAGGGGATGGAGATCGACCACGCAGCCCAGCTCGTCATTCAAGAGGATGGGAATGGTACGATACTGGGAATTGGTGAAACGGATATCGCGGGCCCCGCTGATGCCGATGAGGGGAAAGTCCTGGTGCTGGTCACTGAAGCTGATACGTTTTTCCAGACCGCCGTCGCTGTAAGGCAGACCCGCCTGCCCATTGTCCTCCAGCCGTGCGGAGAAAAATTCAAACTTGCCGGAGGGGGTGGCAAATCCATCCTGCCGGTATTTCTCATGGCGGATGGCCTCCACCCGAACCCCGTCGGGATTTTGCCGCAACTGTTCAACCCCGACCCCGCAAGGGGCCAGTTGATACTCAATGGCCTCCTCCACCGTCTCCCAGGGGAAGTCTTCCGCCAGGCCGATTCTGCGCCCCAGCTCAAAGACAATCTTCCAGTCCGGCCAGGACTGACCCACCGGTTCAATGACCTGATTCTGCAAAATAATGGGGTTATTGCGGGTGGCAAAGCGGTTGAGCTGGGTTTTTTCAAAACAGCCCGCGGCCGGCAGGACAACATCGGCCATCTCTGCGGTTCTGGTCATAAACATATCAATGACCACCAGAAATTCCAGCTCCTCCATGGCGCGCGTGGCCCGGGCGGAATCGGCCATGGTCACCACCGGATTGCCGGCCTGCACCACCAGCATCTTCAAGCCATAGGGCTTCTTGTCGAGGATGGCGTCCACCACACAGGACTGGACCTGATTGCCCCAGCTCTCGCTGAAGGTGTTAAAGAGCGGATAATCCGCCGTCACCGGCTGCACCCCGGCGGGCAAACGGTGCCGGGCCTGGAGCGGACGCATGGCAACGGGCTGGGGCAGGACGTCGCCGCCGGGACGGTCGATATTGCCGGTGAGTCCACGCAGACAGGCCACGGCGCGGGTGGACTGGAAGATATCGAGCTGCATATCGAGGCCGTTGCCGTCAATGAGGCAGGCCGGTTTGGTGCTGGCATAGAGCCGGGCCGCCTCCCGCACCCGATCAGGATCAAGCCAGAGGTCGGCGGCAATGGCGTCGATGGCATAGCGCCCCGCCACTTCCCGTAACTGCTCAAAGCCGACGGTAAAGTTTTCGACAAACTCATGGTCATGGAGATCGCAACGGATAATCTCATGGATCATGGCCATGGCCAGCAAGCCATCATGGCCGGGTTTGATCTGGAGCCAGATGTCCGCCCGTTTTGCCAGGGGCGTCTGGATCGGATCCACGACAATGAGCCTGGCGCCCTGACTGATCGCGTGGTTGATGGCATCGGCGGCGCCCAGGGTGGTGTCGGCATCATGCTTGCCCCAGACCAGGATACATTTGGCCTTGGCGGCCTCGGCAAAGGCCATGGCCCCGTAGGTGTAGGTGTGGGCCATCTCGCGCGCAACAAAGCAGATGGAGCCGTTACCGATGGTGTTGGGAGAGCCGTAACAGTTCATCAGGCGGCTGGCATAATCCCAGGGGGTTCCCCAGTCGGCGGCCATGCCCCGCAGCCAGCCCACCGCCTGCGGTTCCCCCTGTTTTTTATAGTGCTGGAAGCGGGCCGCTATGCGTCCCAGTGCCTCATCCCAGGTCGCCGGGCGAAGCTCCCCGCCCTTCTCCCGCACCTGCGGCGTGGTCAGCCGCTGATCGGAATAGACGATTTCGGCAGCCACTGCCAGCTTACGGCAGCGGGCCCGCCGGTCCTCGGCGACAAAGGATTTACGGCGGGCGGACACCAGCCTTCCGGCAAGCACCTCCACCTCCACCGGACAGCAGGAGGAACACATACGACAGACGGTATCATTTTTCATGGGAACCTCAAATTACCGGATGGCCTTGATAAAACAGCTGCGGATCAGCTCATAATGGTTGCTGTGACTGCGAATCTTCCACCAGATATGATCCTCATCAGTCACCTGCCAGCCCGCCGGAACCCCGTCCATGCCGTTCACCAGGATGTCCTTGATATTCTCCAGGCCCTTGCCCGGATATGGGCCGTCGGGTCGTCCCCCCAGCCACTGATCCAGTTCTGCCGCCTCGGTGGACCAGGAGAAGGGATCGGAGAGCAGGAGCTGGCCTCCCGTTGCAGCGGCGACTCGGTTCATCTCGGCCAGATGGAGAGAGGGTTGAGGCACCTTGTCCACCAGATTGAGGGAGGCAAGGGATGTCGCGGCGCCGGTGGCAAAGGGGAGGCGCAGGGCATCGGCCACGATAAACTCCACCTTCTCCCGCCGCCAGTGGGGCGGGCTGCGGATGACCACCTCCCGTCCGAGCAGGCCCTCGTCCTTGAGGGTAAAACGCAGCTCTCCCTGGCCCATAAGCTGACGGGCGGCCCTGATAAAGGCCCGTGATTTATCCAAACCAACGGCCAGATCGCATTTCCCGCTCATCTCAAAGGTAAACCGGCCCACCGCCCCACCCAGATCCAGGGCCAGCCCGGCATGCCCCTGGATGAGTCCGGCCCAGTAAAGATAGGCGTCAGTGGCCTGATCGTCACCCAGCAGATCACCATAATGGCTCCACAGGTAGGAAGAAACAACCTCCTCCTGCTCATACCGATTCGGCTGTTCCAGCCGATCCAGATCGAGAAAGGCAATCCCCTCTTCGATGGGAAAACGACGGCCACAGAGGCGGCAGATGAGGGTGCCGGTGACAATATCTTCCTCCACCTCGTGGTCAACCCCAAGGATCTCCAGGGGGAATTCGCGGGGAAGACAGGCGGGACAGATGAGCATTGTGGTCAACAGTTTTTTCATCAAAGAGTTCCATTTCTACAGCATTGAAGGAATGCGACAGGCCTGAGTGGATACCGGTGAAGGGGACAGGGGAATTGAACTTCTCCCATTCCCTTCGACCATTTCCAACCGCAGCCGGGCACCTATGGTGCCGGTCACTCCGTTGTATCACCCTCAGCCGGTGGGGGTGATGTCTGTTGGGCGGAGTCCGATTTTCAGGAGATCTCCACCAGCTCCAGATCAAAGATCAGCTCCTGGCCGGCCAGGGGAGGATTGGCATCGAGGTAGATATGGGTGTCGGTGATCTCCCTGACCACCACCACCATCAACTCACCATTGGCCCCTCCCACCTCCAGCTTCTGACCCAGCTCAGGGGTGAAGTCGGCGGGCACATGCTCCACCGGAACCTCCATCACCATATTGGGATCATGGGCGCCGTAGGCCTTTTCCACCGGAATGGCCACCGTTTTTTTGTCGCCCTGGCCCATTCCCACGAGGGCCTCATCAAAACCGGCAATCACCTCTCCGGAGCCCAGCACCACCTCCAGGGGAGGACGACCATCGGAAGAATCAAATACCGTTCCATCCGCCAACCTGCCGGTGTACCTCACCTTCACCTTACTTCCTTTTTTTGCCTGTGCCATACCCACACTCTCCTCTCTTCAATCGTCCATGTAAAGACCCGAAGGTCACTTTCCAGCTCCCTGTTCAAGCAATTTTCAATCCTAATCCCGATAAACGGGCCGCCCTCATCGCTCCAGCATATCCTTACCAGCTGAGAGAATCATCTCACAGACCTGCTCCGGGCTCTGGCCGTCACATTCAATGCGCAGGTCGGCATAGCGACCATAGAGGGGCCGGCGTTCAGCAAAAAGATGGGCCACACTCTGGCCCTCCTGCCGCGCCAGACCTCTGCTTGCCCCATCTCCCACCCTGGCCTCCACAAGCGGAAGGGGCACATCGAGAAACACCAGCACCCCGCTCTTCTGCAGATGCTCCATGCCTGCCCTGCCATAGACGGCGCTGCCGCCGGTGGCAATCACATGGCGACGCAGATCAAGGCCAAGGAGAATCCGCTCCTCCAGGCGACGAAACCAATCCGCCCCATTCCGGTCCACGAGCTCCTGGAGAGACTGCTGCTGATCGGCCTCGATCACTGCATCGACATCGACAAAGCCGTAGGACAACCTTTCAGCAAGCAGGGGGCCCACCGTGCTTTTCCCGGCACCGGCCATCCCGATCAAAACCAGATTCATTTTTCGCGCAGACATGATAAGATGGTTCACCAGTGGAGGAAGAAAGATAACCAGACTCAATGGACTTACAAGGCCGGTATCGGTATTAAACCTTAATAAATACAGCCATGCTCAAAATTTCCGACACCCTAACCATTCCCGAAGGTGAAATCGAGTTCAATTTCATTCGCGCCAGCGGGGCCGGAGGGCAGAATGTCAACAAGGTCGCCAGCGCCGTCCACCTTCGTTTTGACATCACCCGATCCTCCCTGCCCGACACCTGCAAAGAGCGACTGCTGGCCCTCTCAGAGCAGCGGGTAAGCCGGGATGGAATAATCACCATCAAGGCGCAGGAGCACCGGACCCAGGAAAAAAACAAGGCCGAGGCCCTGCACCGGCTCCATGGGATGATCGCCGCCGCCATGGTCGTCCCCCGAAACCGGCGACCCACCCGGCCTGGAAAAATCGCCCGCCAGAAGCGACTGGACATAAAAAAACAGCGGGGCGATATCAAGGCCCTGCGTAAACGAATATCCTGATTCCATTTCCAAATCACAAGGCTTCACCCACCCCGAAGCCCTTTTTATCAAGGGAGGGGAGTTCTCGGTACCAGACGAGCGGAATATGGAACCCTTGATTGAAGAATTCGCAAAAGGACTTGCCGCAAGGGACAATGACAACCGATTTTTCACCCTATTACCGTCTCTGGGCCCGGCAATTACTGGCCGAATTTGAGGAGATCCAGGCGCAGTATGGACTGGCTCTGGAGGCCCCGATCTTCGAGATCAGTGAGACCCGAAAACAGTATGGTTCCTGGCAGGCGGAAGACCGGATCATCCGCATCAGCGCCCGTCTGATTACCAGCCGTTCCTGGGATATTACCTGCCTGATCCTCAAGCATGAGATGGCGCACCAGATCTGCTCCGAGCTTTTCCATGACAAGGCCTCTGACCATGGCCCGCTCTTTCAGCAGGCCTGCCAGATCCTTGACCTGCCAGCCTCCTATCGACACGCCTCCTCCGACCTCCCGGGAGGGGCTCCATCCGCCCCATCCGGAAATGCCCAGACCGAGAAAGGACGGCAGTTTATCAACCGCATCGGCAAACTTCTGGCCCTGGCAGGCTCCACCAACGAGCACGAGGCCGCCCTGGCCATGGAAAAGGCACGCCAGCTGATGACCCGCCACAACCTGCAACAGCTCCAGGACGATACGCAATCGGCCTTCACCTCTCTGATCATTCACACCCGCTCCCGGCGCCTTGAGTGCTGGCAGCGCAAGATCTGTGTGATCCTGGTCCAGTTTTTCCATGTGAAGGTGGTCACCTCGCGCCTGTACGACCCCCTGCGCAATGGTCACTACAGGACCATTGAGCTGTTTGGCCGCAAGGAGAATGTCACCGTCGCCGAATACTGCTCCACCTTTCTCGCCAGTCAGCTTGCATCCCTGTGGCAGCAGAATAGAAACAGGATCAACGGCAAAGGAATCAGGGTCCGAAACAGCTATTATCTGGGGCTGCTCCAGGGATTCTACGACAAGCTCAAGGCCGGGAAGTCCACCACCGAGACAGCAGACTCAGCGCCCCCGACCATGGCGCCAAGGACGGCTGACAGCACCGCCATCGCCCTTCTGATCCGGGCCGAGGAGGCGGCCCTGGACACCTTTGTCAGGACGCGATTTCCCCGTATGCGCCGACGCTCGGGGAGCAAATCCTTTATCCATCGAGAGACCTACGAGCAGGGACGGGAAGACGGACAAGGGATTGTCCTTCAGAAAGGGGTTGTCGACCAGGGAAGCGGCCGGGGACTCCTGCTTGCACAGAACAGATAAGAAGAAAAATCCATCAGGCCAGATCGTCGGGGGCAAAGGACACCACCTCATCGATGCATCTTCTCCCCATCAGCAGCATAAGCAGGCGATCCACTCCAAGGGCAATGCCGGCCGCTTGCTGAAGATGGGCCAGATCCTCAAGGAAACGTTCGGGCATGGGCAAAGGTTTCCGCCCCCCCTCTTCCATCAGTCGCAGTTCCTCTGCAAAACGCTGGCGCTGTTCATCAACATCGGTGAGTTCGGAAAATCCGTTGGCAAGCTCCATGCCATTGATATAGAGCTCAAAACGTTCCACAAGGTGGGGGGCGCCATCCTTCCGCCGGGCCAGCGAACCCAGAGCCACCGGATAATCATGGAGAAACAGCGGCCGCTCCAGCCCCAGAGAGGGTTCGACATACTGGACCAACAGCTCATCAAAGCTGCCACTGGCCAGGGCCTGCTCCAGGGACACCGGACTGAAGCGGGCAAAGGCCGCCTCCACCGACAGCCGATCCCAGGGGGGCTGCATGGCAATGATCTGGTCGCAGCCGTAGGGTCGCAGGCCATCCCTGCTCCCCTTGCGGAGCGCGCCGCAACCCGCCATCCCGCCAAGCTCAACCAGCAGAAAGCCCAGCAGCTGCTCACAGTCATCCATCAGATCTTCATAGTCGGCCCCGGCGCGATACCACTCCAGCATGGTGAACTCCTCCAGATGCAGCCGCCCCCGCTCACCCTTGCGAAAACAGTTGCAGATCTGAAAGATCCTGTCGCAGCCCAGGGCAAGCAGACGCTTCATGCAGAGCTCGGGAGAGGCCTGTAAAAATGCGTCTTCGGAGGTCAAGGGCTGGATATTGGCCTCGGGCAGGAGCAGGGGCTGACGGATGGGGGTATCGACCTCAAGGAACTGCCGGGTGATGAAAAATGAACGGAGGGAATGAAAAAAGGCCGCGCGAAGGCGCAGCCCCTGCACATCAAGCATCAGAAATTACTCTTTCACCCTGGTGACATAGGCACCGGTACGGGTATCAATCTGGATTCTGTCATTTTCTTCGACAAAGGGAGGAACCTGGAGCACATAGCCCGTCTCCACGGTCACCGGCTTGCTGTCGGAACCGGAGGTATCGCCCTTGGCCCAGGGATCGGCCCTGATCACCAGGAGATTGACAAACATGGGCATGCTCACATCGATGGGCCGGTCCTGAAAGAAGAGCACCTCCATCTCCATATTGTCAATCATGTAGTTGACGTTGTCGCCGAGATGCTCCTTATCAATGACAATCTGTTCAAAATTCTGGTTATCCATGAAATGATACTCATCATCCTGACAGTAGAGGTACTGCATCTTCCGCTCTTCCAGCTCCGGCTTCTCAAACTTGTCATTGGAGCGATAGGTCTGGACCAGCTGGTTGCCGCTGATCATATTGCGCATCTTGCACCGGTACAGGGCCTGCCCCTTTCCCGGCTTGGAAAACTCAAAATCAATAACGATGAAAGGAGCCCCATCAATCTGGACCTTCAAACCCTTGCGTAAATCTGCCGCAGTGTACATACTCTTTTCTCCTTGAATCAATCCCTTAAGATTGAAACATTGAATGAACCTTAAAAAAACAAACTTATAAAAAAACGAATAAGGGAGACACTATACCCCTGCGACAACATTTTACGCAACCGATAATCAGTTACCTAGCCAAGATCACAGCTCTTTTTGCGTGAACAGCCGTATTGTGATCAGCGTTTGGATGGCGGCCACCAGGATAACGGCCTCCATTGGCAAGGGCCCTTCAAGATTGAGCATACCGGGGGTTCCAGCGGATCATTGCGTTCCAGACAAGATGCTGGAATCCTGTTTTTCTGCCCAGGAAAAGTGAGGGGAGCGGACTGAAATGACCACAAAATTTCTTTTTATGATGCTGGAAGCACGGGATATTTTATACAGGGTATCACTGTCCGCCAAGGCAAGGCTTACTGCCAAGAGTCTTTAAGGGTTCCCATAGAAAAACAGATCGTAAGCGGCAGAATGCATCCTCCTGAAAAAAATCATTGAGTAACCAAATCCTAGCGATTTTGTAACATTTTGATTGACAGTATCACATTAGTTCAGGATAATTGGGGCTCCATTTGATATTTCGTGAGGTTTGATATGTTTCCCATGAGTGTTGCCGTTCCCGTTCCATCCGATAAAATCCCAAAGATATTGCTGGGTTCAGAGCTTATCTGCATCTTTTTCGTCTTGCCCATCCTTTTTACGATCAGCATCCGGGGAACCCATCCCTTTCCCTTTATCATCGCCGGCGCCGTCTTTGCCGTCTTTTATCTCCTTCGTGACAAGGGATTTTCGCGAAAATCCTTTGGCGATCTTTTCACTCTGCGCAAGAACGCAAAACGTATTCTGCTTCCCTTTCTCGCCATCAGTCTGATTGCCATCATCACCATTGCCCTGACCAAACCCGAGGTCCTCTTTGATTACCCCCGCCACAAGACCGCCCTCTGGTTGGCAATCATCATTTTTTACCCCCTGCTTGCCGTGTATCCCCAGGAATTGTTTTATCGGGCCTTTTTCTTTCGCCGCTACCATTCCCTTTTTCCCGGCAAGCATACGATGCCCCTGGTCAGCGCCCTCACCTTCGGTTTTGCCCATATCATTTACGGCAATATTCCGGCCGTGCTTCTCACCCTCATAGGTGGGTATCTTTTTGCCATCACCTATCAACACTCCCGATCCATTCTTGTCGTTTCCCTGGAACATGCCCTCTATGGGTGTCTGCTCTATACCATCGGCCTTGGGCAGTTTATTCATACCAGCGGCCCGATGTAAGCGGGCTATGAGCGTTTCCCCGGAATCAGTTGTCTGGAACAGTGGCCCCTTGCTATCTGTCAGCACCAGATAGGCATCAATTTTCTCGCCCTGATCGGGGGGCATATTCCTTTGAATGCTCGCTGGCCGGGAGTTTCCGAAGCTGCCAGTGCCAGCTGATGGCCATGGTGCACACCAGAGTGGCAATCCACGTCAGACGGCTTTGATAGCGGTCATGGGGGTTGGACAGGGCGCCGCAGATAAAGGCGTTCCCCAGAAGGGAGAGGAAGACAAAAAAGGCCAGAGCTGTCAGGTCATACCGTTTTTTATACCAGCCCCAGCCCATGATTATGAGCAGGCCCAGCATGGACAGGTGGGCAATGGGCCGATGGATCACATTCAAGCCATCAAACAGCGGCTGGGTAATCTGTCCCCGTTGCTGACGGGCCGCGTTCAAGGATGTTCGAGTCCGCGCGTTCAGATCCACAAAAATTCCCCGAGCCGCGGCGTGGAACTCATCCAGTCCATCGCCGGTGGCCACCATCACCATCTGTTCGGCCGTGGCCCACAGGGATGTCCGGATGAAGTCATAGGGATAGGCCTCGATACTCGCCCTCACCAGATACCGTATCTCCGCATCACCTCCTCCCTCCCAGCCCCCGATTTCATGAAATGGTGAATCACCCCTCCAGAGAAACTCATCCGCGGTATGGGGAATGCGGTCCTGCATCTCACAGAGTTTTATGCCAGGGGCCGGACAATGCTCCGCCAGCCAACGCTGGGCAATTCCATCCTGAACCAGCCGTCCAAAAATAAAGCCCGGGCCGCCAGGGGTAAATCCGCCCTGTCCCACCAGAACCAGATGCAAAAATGGCATGAGCAGCAGACTTGCCGCCACCACTGCCGCCGGAGGGAAAATGGAAATGGTCCATGACCATTTCCACCATTGAGACACCCCCCGGATACAAACAAGAACAGCAACCAGTCCCATGGCCAGGGCCATGCAGGACATGTGCGACAGCAATCCCAACAGACACAGGGCTATCAGTCCCGAACGGTTCAGCCGGGAGAGATTTCTCCCATCAGCAGCCAAAAGCCACAAGGAGATCGTCACCAAAGGAACCAGAATGTCGGGCATCAACTGACTGGTGTACCAGGAGATCCCGGTCAGCAACCCGAGGGCTCCGCAATGGAGCGCGGTGGCCAGCGGGCCGGAAGGCAGACCATGGCAGCGCAGGATACGGTGGATTACCCACACCGTCGCCGTTGCCTGCACCAGAACCGGCCCCCAGAATGTCCACCAGCCCAATGACGCGGCCCACAGGAAAAGCCCATAGAACAGGGAGCGCCCCGGAGCCAGGGTCAGATCCAGCACCCGTCCCACATAGCCGCCACTGTCAAAAAAGATAATGGCAAACCCGTTCCACAAGGCAGGAGCCAGGAAGACCCCAATGCTCAAGACAATGGAGATCGTCCAGGCGCCTGCTGAGCTGAAGGCAGAGAAAGGCATGGGGAGAAGGAAAGAAGATTTCAATGGCATGAACAGAAGTGGTGTGTCTGCCCACACATCACAATAAAACGATGCGGGGCAAACAGATTTCAGGGGAAAATACCTATTTGGAACTTCCCGCGTGAATCCGCTGCAGCAGATGGGATTGAGTTGCAGTGCCGTAAATCCCTTCCCCCCCGCCACCTGTTTCAGGGGCGGAAACGGCGAGATAGCGCAAGCGTTTCAGCTCACGACGACCATGGGTGACGGTGTCGAGGATCAGGCCGCAGGTCAGGCTGAGGCAGGCCAGGAGCATGATCCCGGTGGCGAGGATGGCTGTGGGGAAACGGGGAACCAGTCCGGTGTGGGCATAGGTAATCAGAACCGGCATCGCGAGCCCCAGGGAAAGGGCGGCGAGCAGGCAGAAGAGGATGGTAAAGAAGGTGAGCGGCCGCTCCTTTTTGAACAGGGCGATGATGGTGAAGAGGATCCGGCAGCCATCCCGGTAGGTGCTGAGTTTGCTTTCCGAGCCTTTCGGCCGCGAGCCGTAGGGGGTGACCATTTCGGCGATGGGCATCTTCAGTTCCAGGGCATGGATGGTGAGCTCGGTCTCGGTTTCAAAGCCCTGGGACAGGGCCGGAAAGGACTTGACGAAGCGGCGCGACATGACCCGGTAGCCGGAGAGCATGTCGGTGAGCTGGCGGCCAAAGATCAGGGACATAAAGCCGGTGAGGAGATGATTGCCAAACTGATGTCCGCGGCGAAAGGAATCATCTCCCTCATGGGCGGTCAGGCGAGTGCCCACCACCATGTCCAGTTGCTCACCCAGCAGCTTGTCAATCATCTCCGGGGCAATGGCCGCATGGTAGGTGTTATCGCCATCCACGAGGACATAGATGTCGGCCTCAATGTCCGAAAACATCCGCCGCATGACATTGCCCTTGCCCTGGTATTTTTCGGTGCAGACGATGGCACCTGCCTCCTTTGCCCTGGCAACGGTCTGATCCGTTGAGTTATTGTCATAGACGAAGATCCTTGCCATGGGCAGTACGGCCCCGAAATCACGGACCACCTGGGCCACGGTTCTTTCTTCATTATAACAGGGAATCAAAACGGCAATTTGTCGGGACATGGCATGGGGGCTGGCATGGGTCATTTGATGTTTCTCTCGTTTCGGGTGGGGGCAGCTGCCAGGGCGTTCACTGGTGAGACCGCACAGAAATAAAAAGGGATGGAGGTGTGGTTTTCAATATCAGGGTTCATCTGCTGACACTGCTCCTGTCTGATCTCCAGATTGAAATGGCGCAGGGCAATCTTGCTGGATCGGGTTTCGTTGGCTCGATACATGACATACAGCGGCCCCTGGTGTCCGGCAATGAGTTCCCGCATTCGTCGATCAAAGCCATTGGGAGACTGCGAGGGGCCGGTAAAATAGCTTTCAATGCGGATAAAGCGCACCGGCTCAGGGAAAAAGGGAATCATATAGGAATATGGCTCGACACCAGCCATGATGACCATGGTGTTGGCCGGGTCAGTGAGCTTGGGCGGATGAATGCCGAAGTAGTCTGAACCCCAGGGAACCCGCCCCCAGTTGCCGGGTTTCAGGGTGAATGCCCACAGAATCAGGAAGCTGATCAGGATTGCCGGGCGCGAGGGAATTCGTAATGGGAAGTGGTCAACCAGAAACCAGATCGCCAGAGGAGCCAGCATCTCGAGGGGGATGAGATATCGATAAATGGCAAAAAGTTTGAGCCAGACCAGATACGAGATGACGATGGCCGCCAGCAGAAAAAATCCTTTCTGATGGGTCAATGCGCCTTGCTCGTTCTTCCCTGATTGGCGCAGAAAAACGACGACAGACAGCACCATGGCGATAATAAGCAGGATAAAGCGAAGGTCACGAAACCCTATCTCGCCCACCCGATAGGGATTGATGATGAGAAGAATGGGGAGAAACACCGACTCCCACAGGCTTGACGGGAGAAAATGAGTATCGCGATAGTGGGCCACCGCCCCCATGGGTGATTGAAAAAAATCATTGAAATAGGGGAACAAAGGGTTTCCGTAATGGACCCACAACTCCTGCATCCAGAAACCGCCGGTAATCGCAATCCCCATCAGGACCCCGACACCGAAACAGAAGGCCAGTCCAATCCGTCGTCCAAATGATACGGGAAAGACGAGAAAGGCCGCGCACCAACCCACGGCAAAAACGGCGGAGGGCTGTTTCAGACCGGGAGCCAGTCCCGCCAGCAGCCCGGCCCCGGCCACCATCAACAAGGCTTGAATTGACCTGTCCTGCTGGAGACGCTGATAATTGGCGAGGATTATCCACAGACTCAAAAGAAGGGGAATGCTGATCAGGTTGTCGCCAAAGGTGGTGCCCAGCTCGGCCAGGGTTCCCGCCCCCAGAAGCCCAATCAACCCTGCCAGATACCAGTGCCATTGCGGACACTCCCTCTCTTCACCCATAACGCACCTGGTTATGGAAACCAGGATGGGAAAATTCAGGCCCTGCACTGCCCCCAGCAGAAAACCGGTGAGCATGGGCGGCAGGGACATCACCGCCCAGTAAAAGGGGATATGGAGCAGGGGATTATAGAAATTGGCAACCTGGGCCGGCACCATATCATGGTCAATGCGGCCGTGCAGCCAGGCAAAGGGGTTATAAAGGTGATAGTTGCGCAGATCCCAGTTCGCATCCTGTCCCAGAATCAAAGCCAGAAGGCCGAAAAAGATCGGCCCGGCAATCCATGGGATGAACTTCGATACCATGACAGGGTCGGGTGAGCGGGGTAAAATCATTGTGACAATGCCGAAACCGGAAAGAGTGAAAGAAATGGAATGGGGGGCGAATCCCAAAAGCGCAGCCCAACTAGTACCCTTTGTTTATTAGGGTATGATGTTCATCTGATTAAAATTGTATTTGGATGGAAGAAAATGAGGTTCTTGCAAAATTACCACACCGTCATTGCCAAGTGCTTTTATCGGCAATCCAGTTTGGTAAATTCAGCGTGTTATGGATTCCCGCCGGCGCGGGAATGACGGCTCGGGGACAGAAATCCTCATTTTACAAGAGGCTCAAATGAATGGTATGCGGAAAAAACCACGGGGAACGTATCAGGTTGATTCGGTCGTGACCACATGAAATGAGACGGATGAAGAAGTGGCTGTACTGCGGCCAAAAATCCAAAATATGGTCAGCCACAGAAGTTGCAGGCTGATCATCGGGACGGGCTGAATCAGGATACTCAAGCCCTGGGTGATGGATGGTGGCGGCAGAACGGCGGCGGGGATGAAAAAGGTGATGATCGCGCCATAAGGCAGGGCGATGAGGCTCATCTTCTGATAGACCGAGATCCGCCCCAAACCCCGGAAGTCGGCGCGCAGGGTCTCCGAGAAAAAACGCCAGAGCTGGGACACGAAGAGGCTGACGAGCAAGGCGGAGCCGTAGTGTCCTCGAAGAAAAAGATGCATCGAGAACAGGGCGGTGGTGGTGTAGAGAATGCAGGTAAGGGCCTGGATCGGAATCAGTTTTTCCCCCTCCAGCCCGCCGTCATAGACAACCTTTTTAGTGGCCCCGAAAAAGACACACGAGAAATTGTGGAAGAGTTTTTGGATCAGCCAGTGGCACTGCTTTAACGGCCTTCCGTAACAACAGCCAAAGCTGATACAGGCAAGCCGACCCAGCCCCTCACCCAGAACATAGCTGATGGAAAGGGCCGCCAGCACTCCCAGGACATCAAGCTGGGGGGCACGGATGGCGCGGAGCGCGATATTGACGACCAGAATTGCCAAAGGGGCAAAGAGAAGGCCGCTGAAGAAGGCGCCGCCGACGGTAAAGGTATGGAGTTTTTTCTCGACCACCCGGGCCAGGACCTTGGAGGCAGGCAGGCTGACGGCGAAGATGAGCACAAAGACCGCCAGCACCCCGGGGAGATAGGAGGAGGTGCTGGCCAGCAGGATCAGGCCGAAGAGAACTCCAATGGTGGTGGCGCTGGCCAGGAGAAATCCGTAAACGGTCAGATTGAGGCCGCGCCAGTTGCCCTGTTCATCTTTGCGCAGGGGAATTGCAGCCAGCATCTGCCACCGTTCCTGGGGCAATACGCGAAAACCCCAGACAAAAATGGCCAGAAAGATAAGGCCGCTGACTCCTGTGAAAAGCTGCTCGGTCATGGTCGTTTTCCCCTCCCCATTTTAATTTGATGCAAGGATTGCCCTGCCGATGGTGGAGCGCACCTTGATGTCGGTCTCCACCATGGGCTGCCCCAGACCGGAGGAGTATCGGCTTTTCACATCCTGCCGTCGGACATTAGTGATCAGGTCCGTGCTGAATCGTATCTTCCCCCTCTGAAACAGCAGGATATCGGTGGAACTCCCTGGCCGGTAGAGGCTCTTCGGGTTTCCTTTTTCGAGAAACATGCTGTTTTCAACGGGGCGCGGATCACGATAGCCGGTGCTGCTGTAACACTGGATGATATCACCGATCATCAAGGCCACCACCTCGATCATGGCCACCAGTCCGACCTGGGAACCACCGTTGACATTGGTATCGATGATGGTCACAATCCGCCGATTTTTGGAATAGAGGTTGGCAAGGGCCATGACCGCCGCCGGATTGCAGGAGTGGTAGCGCCCTTCCAGCTCGTAAATATCCACCACCACCCCGCTCACCGGCAGATGATTGTAATGGTATTTTTCGGGGGTGAGCCGGAAGATGGCAAAATCACCGTCGAAAAAATCCTTCACCCATTCTCGTGCCGGGCCCAGCAGCTCCTCGATGCTAAAAAATTTCTCCTTGATAAAAAGCTCCGGGGTTCTGGCCAGGCTTCCCACCAGCACTTTAGCATCGGCGGGTGAAACCACGACCCGCGGATCCTCTTCCATGGGACGCAGTTCCCAGTACCTGATCTTGCGTTCAAAAACCTTGCGCGGGGTATCAAAGTTCCACGGAGACTCCACACACTCCTTCCAGTCAGCGCCCATTCTGGCCAGCAGCTCCATGCCCATCCCCCGTTTCTGATCCAGCCCCATATTGAAATGGAGATAGCCAAGGAGACTGGACATACGCCCAGAAGTCAGGGCCTTGAACATGGACGGGGCATGTTCCCGCACCCGGCTGTACAAAAAATCAATGGAGCGGTCAGCCAGCAGCGTTTCGGTTTTGATCTCCCCCGATTCTCGGGCTATGTATTGATGCAGCGTCATAATTTTTTTTCCTTTACGAGACCTTCTCCTGCTCTCGTTGCTGGTGTTCAATGATCAGCAGGGACAGCAGAATGACTCGTTGAATCTCACTGACAGTGGCCTTGCCGCCGATAATGGTGGGGCCGACCCGATCCGTATAGGTGGCGACGGAACAGCCGCCGGTGACGATCTCCGCCATTCTTCCCTGCACCGGGCACTTCTCACGTTCAAAATGGCGGCTGTCTTCGGCGAGAACCCGCAGCCCTTCCTCCATATGGCTGGTCAGGAGAGTCGTCCGGTAATATTTTTCTGCCGCCTGATTGAACTCGGCGGCATCAAGATTCATGGCGCCGCCGCGCAGCCCGCGGCTTTCCATGATATTTCCGGTCATCCGTTGTGCGGCTGTCCTCTTGTTTCCGGCCAGCATTTCTTTCATATTCGCCAGCTCTCCCTTGACTCCAAAGGCATCCAGTAACCAGCCGCCTTCGTCGTAGATGGTTTGCAGACAGGCCAGTTGATAGTCAACAATCCCCACCCGGATATAACCCTTATACCGGCGGCTGTGCCTCTGACTCCGCACCCTGGTGAGGATGCGGCGCAGGAGATGATTTTTGGTATCAGCGTGCACAAAGAAGGTGGGCAGCCCGATGGAAGCCGCAAAAAAGATCTGCCGCCGCTCGCTCTCGACAACGGGGTTGTCGGGAATATGATGGTGACGGATGGTGCCGCCGGCCACCCAGTGGTAGGCGAGGGCGGTGAGAATGGCCTGAAAGTTGACGGCCATGCTCATATCCTCGATCAGCCGTGGAAAGAGCGAATAGTGGCGGCCCTCAAATCCGGAGAACTTCATCGAGGCCAGCTCACGGAGCCGGTACGGCAGGTACATGGCCATACGGGTGTCAAAGACGCCCATATCGGTCAAATCTTTTTTCAACCTTTCCTGATTGCCGCTGTTTCCATCGAGAGCCGGACTCTGCTCCACGCTCTGGAGTGCCACCAGGTAGTCAATGAGGCGCACATCCGGGATATAGTCGCCGCGCAGACGCAACAGGCGACTGATAAAACGGTCAAGCTTTTCCGGCCCCAGGGGGGTGAAACTATGGCCACAGAAACGCAACTCCGCCTTTTTCTTCCAGCGCCGCCAGAGCATCCGCAGATGGGTGTAATCCAGTTCGTGGGGAAGAAACCCCAAGGCCTTCTCCGGATGGAAATCGCTGAAAGCAAGACGATGGGGGGCAGCCGTCAGGGTGGTCACAAAAAGCGGCAGAAAATGCTCGACGATCTTGATCACCAGATCCCCGAAATACTTTTCATGAAGATGGCCGGACGGCTGCGATTGATCGCCATAGCACTGGCTCAAAACCTTGCTCCCGAGGGTGATATGGACTCCGTTATTGGCAAGACAGGTGTTGGAAGTATTGGGGAGAACCACCAGATTGTTGGTGACAATGCCGGCCTCTTTCAGCTTGGCGATGGTATTGAGCTGACTGCGCGACAAGGTGCGGTGGCACAGTCCCATATAGGAGTTTTTCTCTTCTCCGCGCTGCCATCCGGACAGGCAGGGATTGAGAAACAGCTCGCGATAAAAGGCGTCGGAGACCAGATCGTTGAGTTGTTTCTGACGCAGGGGCGGATTGGGAGCCATATAAAGTTTGCAGGACTGGCCGTGCTGTTCGAGATGAAACTGTTTGTTGGCATACTGCACCAGGAGCTGGATGAAAAAAAAGCGGCGGGCGGTCTCCCTGGCCGCTGCCATTCCCGGCAGTTCTCCATCTTTGGAACCGGTGACGATAAATGAGGTTATCTCGGGCGAGGTATTATCACTGATAAAATGCTCCATCAGACGCTTTCCGGTCTGGATGAAGAGCGGAAAATTCAGCTCAGGCTGACTGATGGCATCGGCCAGAGCCAGTTTGAGCAGATAACTGATGGGCACCCTGAGCCATTCTTCCCCCTGCTGAGTGAAGAGAAAACGATGGCAGTCATGGCGAAGACCGGCATTGGGAAGAGCCTTGTCGGTCAGGAGGTCATGCTGGAGGATATTCTCGGCATGGCGGGAAAGTCGATGGCGTGGAAAGCGGACCCAGCTGTTTTCCCAGACCTGTTCCCCGTTCTCATCAAGAAATCGGCGCAGATTGGTGATCGACGATGGCGGCATATCGCCGCGGTCCGCCCGACGCTGCAGATTTTTAAAATAATTTGACCCTTCTATGGCCAGCGCCAGATCCACATGGTCCTGGTCGCCCATGACGGCGGCCTGCAACTCGTTTTCCACTCCGACGGTGGTATCGGTGGGGGAAAATGGCGATTGACTGAGTCGGCTCAGAACGCCCTGCCGGAATTGCTCAGCCTGATCAGCGAGAGATGCAGCGTCGGGGCAGGGAGCCGATTGAGAAAGGGGCATATGGTCACCAGATGGAAATGGAGTTGAAGCATCAGGGGCTTCAGTAATTTTTCCAATTCTAGCCGGGTGATTTTAGGAATGAGTTCAGATTTGATGAATTAATGAATAGACATGGGGCAGGTTGAAAAAAAGGTGAACAGCAGGGAGTTTTTTATGGGTGGACGTCCCTTGCACCGTGACAAAACCGATGATGGTGGCAACAGACACTCCTTTGCCGGCATGTTGGAAAAATAATCGTCATGGAATTGGCCTTGGAAAAAATTTCGTTCCTATCCAGCTTGATGCCGGATAGGAACGTAAAACCGCGCATTGTAACTCTTCAGGAGTGCTCCATATGCGAGAAAGAGGTCTGCGAAGTGTACTGGTTCGTACATGAGCCAAGCCGATGACGAAGCAGATGGGGCACTCATGGATAGTTACAAAATTTCAAAGATTCTCCATCAGATGCAAGGTATAGGTATAGGCCAATCCCACTCCCGCACAAACCCCGATTACCACCATGATGTCTCGCCCGTATTTCCACAAGGCAATAAAGGCAGCAATGGCAATAAGCACCGGAAACCATTGAAAAGGCCCGACAAACGGGGTCGAAGCTGTCCCCTGCGGCCAGAAGGTGTGCCAGGCAAAGAACAGTGCCAGATTGACAATGACCCCCACCACCGCGGCGGTGACCCCGGTCAGGGGGGCGGTGAATTTCAGTTCATTGCGGGTTGCCTCCACCACCGGGCCGCCCACCAGGATAAACAGAAAAGAGGGCAGAAAGGTAAAAAAGGTTGCCGTCGCCGCCCCTGCCAGACCGGAGGCCACCGGGCTTGCAAACACCTGTTTGGCAACACCACCCATATATCCCACCCAGGTCACGATCATGATCAGCGGCCCCGGTGTGGTCTCGCCCAGGGCCAGACCGTCCATCATCTGGGCCCCGGTGAGCCAGCCAAACTGTTCCACCGCGCCCTGATAGACATAGGGAAGCACCGCGTAGGCTCCACCAATGGTCAGGAAGGCCGCCTTGCTGAAAAAAACAGTCATATCGTTCAGGGTCTGATCGCCCCGCACGACAAGCATCGCCACCAGCCAGACCGCCACAACGGCCACCACGGTCACTGCCAGCTTTGCCCATGAAAACCGGGCATGGGCCGGAGTCGGGCTGTCATCGTCAATGACTGCCGGGCCAAAGCCACCACTGGACGCGCCATGCCCGCCGCCGCCCTTGAACTTTTCCGGCATCAGCTTGCCGCCGATGGCGCCGAGAATGGCCGCCGTCAGCACAATCCAGGGAAAGCTGATGTTCAATATGAAAATGGCCGCGAAAGCCAGGGCCGCCATGCCCCACAGCACTTCATTCTTCAGTGCCCGCGAGCCGATACGCCAGGCGGCAAAGAGCACCACTGCCACCACCGCCGGCTTGATGCCATAGAAAAGTCCCTGCACCAGGGGAACATCGCTCCACTCTAGATACATGCTGGCCAGCATTGACAGCAACAGAAACGATGGCATAAAGAACAGCACGCCAGCCACGATTGCCCCCACGACACCGTGCATGATCCAGCTGATGTAAATTGCCAGCTGAATCGCCTCCGGCCCCGGCAGCAGCATGCAGTAGTTGAGCGCATGGAGGAAGCGATGTTCAGAAATCCAGCGGCGTTTTTCCACCAGCTCCTGATGCATCATGGAAATCTGCCCGGCAGGGCCGCCAAAGCTGATAAAACCCAGCTTCAGCCAGTAGAGGAAGGCTTCCCTGGGGGTGGGATACGGCGGGGCAGTCTGGGGGACCTTGTTCATGGGAAGACCTCAAAAAAAATGCGGCAACCTTAGAGAGTAAATGGAATTGCAGGATGAAAGAGCGTGATCGTGTCACCCTTGAGCTTCTTTATCACTCTTCACGGTTGTTGTGAATACCGGAATGGCGAGCAGAAGCAGGGCCGCCATGATCCAGAACGAATACTGATATCCCAGTTGCGCGATCAAAAGGCCGGCCAGAATGGGCCCGGCGGCATGGCCCACATCAAAGATGGTACCAAAGGTGCCCATGGCCGCGCCGAAGTTCTTCTCTTTGCACAGATCAATGATAAGGGCAGCCGAAGAGGAGGTCACCAGGGCCTCGCCCAGGCCAAAGACCAGGGCCGCCATGGCCAGAATATAAAAATCTTTCAATACCGGAATGGCCGCAAAGGAAATGGCGCACAAAAGCAGACCAATGGTGATCAAGGGCTTACGTCCGCTGGTATCGGACCTCCTGCCCATGATCGGCTTGGAGAGGATCGTGGCCACTACCTGGACTCCCCAGAGAAGCCCGGCCTGGAAGGCGCTCAGGTTCGCCACGGTCACCGCGTAGATGGGCAGGAAGGCCTCAAGCGCGCCTACGGTCATATTCTGTAAACCTTCCATGCTGGAGGTGATAAGCACCCGTTTGTCGCTGGCCACCTCTTTGATCCCGAAGAGAAAACGGGTGAAGGCCTCGCCCAGGCTGTTGTGCTTTTCTCTCTGGCCGTCACCCTTGAGGATACCGAGGGCCAGAATAAGGGCCATGACTCCGGCAAACCCGCTCACCAGATAGGCGGTGTGAAAGGAGGCAAGGGTTGGCCCTTCGCCACCCGAATTGAGGATCAGTCCGCCCAAGGGTGCGCCCAGCAGATTGCCGATAATGGTCACCGAAGAGAACCAGGAAAGCAGCTCCCCCTTGCGCCCGCCTGCCACATCGGCGACCACGGCCATGGAAACCGGCCCGTAGATGGCCGTGGCCAGTCCATGGACAAAGCGGATGATGACCAGAGCCTGATAGTTTTCAATAAAAAGATAGCAAAAGGGCATGATCGCAAAGATCACCAATCCGATAAGCATGGTGCGTTTGCGGCCGATCACATCGGAAAGGGCCCCGGCCGGCATCTTAAAAAAGATGCCGGTGACGGTGGAGATGCCCACGGCAAAGCCGATGGCCTCGGAACCGGCCCCGAGATAGAGGGCAAAGAGCGGCAGCACCGGGCTCCGCGCCAGGGCGTAGGAAAACTTGGCGAAGAAGCCGACGGTGCAGAGGGCGGTGAAGGGGGAGAGGAATTTCATCGAGTGGGCATCACTTTCTTATTTTATTGAGACCGGCATGGCCCCCATTAAAGGGCCAGAAGCGTCAATTTCTATCTTTTTTAGAAACATTTCCAGCACCGTTCCTGGGCTGCTGAAGGAAAGCTACTTGACAGGTTCGCCCTGACCGATCCAGGCCGCCAGGCCGCCGTCAAGGTAGGTGGCGGCAACACCTGCCTCACTGAGCTGCCTGCAAACGGACTGGCTGACCGAGCCGCCGCGCACACAAAAGAGAACGGTGGCACCGCCAAGCTCTGATCGCCACTGGTCAACCTGCTCCGGGTCACGCCAGACCGCGCCGGGGATGGTGGCCGGAGCAGCCTCGTAATCGGCCTTGCGCCGTACATCCAAGATGGTGATCTCGCCTTTGGCAATGCGGCTCTTGAGTTGTTTGACATCAATGTTGGGTTGGGTGCTCATGAATGTCCTCCATTGAGGGGAAAAGTCAGCCTGGGCAGGTGAAACCTCCCCTTCCTGACCAGGATGAGTTACGATGAAAACCCAAAATAGACAAAGGCATCCCGCAGGATCTCTTTCTGTTCCGGGACTAATTTGCCGATCTTGAATTCAATGTCTTCGCGCAGATGTTCGATATACTCAGCAACGCCCTCCTCGCCGAATCTGGCCTTGATCTCCGGCCCGTAGGCCCATATTTTCTTGAAATCGTGGCGCTCATACTTTTTTTCGGCGTCGTCAATCCAGTTGTGCAGGTCGGCGTAGTCTTTTCCGGTTCTGGCCACGCTGGTGGCATAATGTTTGGCTGTGGGTGGCATGATGATTCTCCTTGTTTGGTTGTTTAAGACAGATGGATTACGAAAAACATATGGCACCGTCTGGTTATAACATATGTTTTTTAGTGCTGCCGGTAAAAAAAACGGAATATTTCTTCCGTTGGTTCTGACAAATGATTCCTGAATCTGATAAACGGGATTACTGTCTTAGAGATTTACGGTTCTTTCCAGCCTTGAAAAAGGCCCGCAAACCATCAAGGACGACGCCTGCCTGCTGAATCCGGGTCAGATCGTCGTCGGTGCCGGCGACAATGCCGTCAAAGAGGGCATGAATCCCGTCCGATTCGGGGAGATTGAAGGCATCATCCTTGAGGTCAATATCATGAATAATTCCGGCAATCTGTTGCAACTCCGGATCATTACCGCCAAAACGCCGGGCCAGCACCTCAAAGGTACAGAGATCCCCTTCGTGCGTATATTCCGCCGCCGGCATGTCAAAACGAATCTCATCCCTGCCGGGGACATACGTTGAGGTGCGGACAAATTTGAAGGCCGCATCAGGGTCAATATAGCGCTGAATCAGCCAGGCGCTGGCCATGCGATCCACATAGAGATTCGCCCTGGTGACCCAGGTCTTGCCCGTCATCTCTTGCCGGTTCCCCTCGCTCCCGGATTGGGCGGCAGGCATGATCCGTTTCTGCTGGAGGATGGTCTCCATATCGGCCAGGGCCGCCTCAACCTGGTCCCGTTCGGGGACCGAAAAGAAATCGATGGCGGCAATACCGGCAAGGCCCTTGCGCAATTTGGCCAAACCCGTCCTGTATTCAAAAAAGCTGGAACTCAACCCGGACTCGTTCAGACGCCACAACCTCTGCAACTCGGCAAGCTCAGTGGCAAGGCGATCATAGTTACGTTTCCTTGCCTCACAAAACAGACTGATCACCTGGGCATCATCCAGCCCCTCACAAAACCGGGCCTCCAGAAGAATGGCCTCGCCGCCGCCCTGGATAATCTCGTTGGCAATCCAGGTCAGGTCTTCGTAGGCCTGCTCATTGCGGGGCATGGCATACGCCGCCTGCTTCACCGGCACCGCCCCGATCTGCTGGAGTCGGCGCCAGATCTTGGCCCGAAAGTAGGTGGGTTTAGCAGGAATTTGGTGGATAAGAAGCAGCCAGTCCATAGTAATAATCCATATTTAGTATTAATGTTACAACTTCAATATAGCATGTGTTTTGTTTTCGTCAAACAAAAAATGAAATTCTTTCTTGCGGCGGGACCAAAACCCACCGCTACGCAGGTCTTCCAAAGACCACCCGGAAAGGCAAATCCCCTGGCACAAACATTCCCCTCAGAAATATCAAAATTGAACGCATTTAGTGGAAATATTCCATAATTGTAAAGTCACACTATCCAGTCTTGCCATAACGCGATACAATAACAGGGATATTTTTTCTGGCATATTTTTTGCTAGTTTTTATGGAGATACCCAGACAGCAGAACCATATCCATTCGGACAAATCAGGGAGCAATCATGGATCCACTTTTAGTCCCGGCCAATACCGGCGAATCCTCCGCCCCGCTGGAGGCCTTGAAAATGCAGGCCTTATCCGAGATCTGCCAGCTCATCGGCGATGCCGTTCATCTCGACACCGCCCTGGCCAGAATTCTCCAGATCCTCCATGACATCCTGCGCATGGATCGGGCCACCCTTGTCCTACTCGACCAGCACAAACAGCGGCTCGAGATTCGGGCATCCTACGGGCTCACCTTTGAAGAGGAACAGCGCGGGATCTACGGTCTCACCGAGGGAATTTGCGGTCAGATTTTTCAGTCCGGATCACCCTGCATTGTCCCGGACATCAACAGCGAGCCCCTGTTTCTCAATCGTACCGGCGCCCGCACCACCATTGACAAGGAGCAGCTCTCCTTTATCGGCGTCCCCGTCCTCCTCGCCCAGAAGGCGGTGGGAGTACTCACCGTGGACCGGCTCTTCGGCCCCGAGGTCTCTTTTAAGGAAGACGTCAGTTTTCTCAGTGTCCTGGCCACCCTTATCGGCCAGTTCCTCGCCCTCCACCAGGCCATCGACCATAAGGAAAAAATGCTGGTGGAAGAGAATCGCTCCCTCAAGGCCGAGCTGCATGGCCGCTTTAACCGCCATTATATCATCGGCCAGTCCCGTTCCATGCAGGAGGTCTTCACCACCATTGAAAAGGTGGCGCCCAGCCGGGCCACGGCCCTGCTCCTGGGCGAATCAGGTACCGGCAAGGAGCTGGTGGCGCGGGCCATCCATGAGGCCAGTCCGCGCCGGGAAAAAAACTTTGTCAAGATCAACTGCGCGGCCCTGCCCGAGAACCTGCTCGAGAGCGAGCTTTTCGGCCATGAAAAAGGTGCATTCACCGGCGCCACGGCCAGTCGCGCCGGACGCTTTGAGCTGGCCGACGGCGGCACCATCTTCCTCGATGAAATCGGTGAGCTGCCGCTGCTGCTCCAGGCTAAACTTCTCCGAATTTTACAGGAGCAGCAGTTTGAACGGCTGGGAGGCACCCGGACGCTGAAGGTCGATGTCCGCATCATCGCCGCCACCAATATCAACCTGGGCGATGCCGTTGCCAGCGGCACCTTCCGCAACGACCTCTATTATCGGCTCAACGTCCTGCCCTTTCATCTGCCGCCGCTGCGCGAACGCAAGAGCGACATTCCCATCCTGCTCAACCATTTCCTCTGCGCCAGCAATGAACGCAACGATAAAAATGTGGAACTATCCCAGGAGGTCCTCGACTTCCTGATGCACTACAACTGGCCGGGAAATGTCCGTGAATTGCAGAATCTCATCGAACGTCTGGTTATCCTGACCGACAAGAGCATTCTTTTTGCAAGCGATCTGCCCAAGGAAATGACCGATCCATCGACCACGAAGACCCCGGCCAATGGCTCCTTCCGCAAATCCTACTCCGACCATGAACGAAACAGCGGCACCACCGGCCATCTTCCTGCTCCGTCCCAGGACGCAGCCGCCCGCGGCCCCCATTCCCTGGAGGAGCTGGAGCGGGCCGAAATCGAAGCGGCTCTGACCAGAAATGGTTGGGTTCAGGCCCGTGCCGCCCGGGAACTGGGCTTGACCCTGCGCCAGATCGGGTATCGAATCAAGAAATTCAATCTGCGCCGACCGGATTTTTCCCTGACCAGTTGGAGCGAAAGATAAAAAAAGTATGGCACTCAGCAAAGTTATGCGTCATATAACCCTTATCGTATCCGAATCGCTGCCAGCAGCCCTCAACAGAAGTGCCCAAAAAAACCGGAATCCCCATGAATCTTCTGGACGAAAAATCAATCTTCACCTCCATGCTTCAGGATGGCCCATTCGCGGTCAATGACCTGCCTCCCCTCGCCCATCCCTTCTCCCTGGAGGCCAAAACCTGGGTCCGAACCCTGCACCAGAATCAGTTGTTGAAGACCAAGTATCGGGCCGTGCGCGGTCAGATCTTTGATTTTCTCGGAATCAGCTCCTTTGACGAGATCCAGCTTCTGCTCAAAGACCGGGCATTGCGCGCCGAGACCACCCTGCGCTGCCAGGGGCTTCTGGCAAAGATGTTCGCCTTGAACGGCGTCAGCCATGATATCGGCCGCTACCTCCACGACTACGCCCGCACCGCCGACGATGTGGTCAACTCCCTGCGGGCCAAGGTGCTGGCCCCCTACCGTTCCCATATCGAGACCACCAATGAGATCGAGACCACCCACAATCCGGTGGCCCTTCTCCTTATCATCTTTGACCAGCGCTTTCACCGCAAGGCCCGTTTTGAGGCCAAACGCAAGCTGGTGCTGATGAATCTGGCCGGCTCCATCGACCAGCGGGAACGGGAGACCGATATTGAGACCAAGTTTTCCGATTTCCTCCGGTTTTTAAACGCCAACGTCTGGAGCCCCAGCCTCAAGATCGGTGACCTCCAGATCCGCTACCTGCACAGTCGCCACGACCCTGAGGATTTCAGCTGTCGGGAGGTGAACGTCCTCTCCGAAGAGCAGGCCCGGCTGGTAACCCTCGTCCCCGGCGAGAAGCTGACCCTGATCAAGCGCCGCAGCTTCACCAGCCGGGACCGGGAGATTCCCATTTATGTCACCATCCGCAAAAAGCCGCCATCGGCAAAGGTGCTCAAACTGCTGCGCAAGAACGAAAAAAATCCGGCCACCGCCGTGGATGATGAGCTGGGGCTGATGGCGGTGGTCAACTCGGTGAGCGATGTGAAATGCTTTATCCGCCACCTGACCCGCAGCACCGTCCAGGCCGGATCCTTTATGACCCTTGAGGATATCTCCGACACCCTCACCGGCGGCGAGTACGCGGGCACCTCCATGGGCAGTTCGGGAAAAACCCCGATGCTGAAATTTTTCGCGCGCTTAGGCGGGATGCGGGTGGAATTTATCATCCACACCAACCGTTCCTACCTCAACTATATCTACCAGCGCGATGTGGCCCACGATGAATATGAGGTCAAACGTATTTTTGACACCGGTGTTGCCGATTTTCTTTTTCCAGCCGACATCTATCACCTGCAGATGGAGGCCATCCGCACCGCCCAGATCAACTCGTTTCGGCGCCAGATTGAACACAACTAAGCCCGATGAACGGGACCAGTACCTTTCGCAGATTCTTTTCCTGCAAAAAAACAAGAAGAGAATCTGGAAGGCACTGATTGCAAGGAACGCCCTGGATACCAGCGGGTATGGCAGACGAAGACAGCCCCTTGAATGCACCTATTGAATACGACGCTGCAAAACGGCCATGACCTTAAGCCCCTCTATCATCATCGACTCCACCCTCCGGGAAGGCGAACAGACGCCGGGAGTTCGTTTCAGCCAGGAAGATCGCTGCGCCCTTATTGAGCAGCTCTGCCAGGTGGGGATTGAAGAGATAGAACTGGGAATCGCCTCGGAAAAAAACGACCATCTGCCGGAGCTTTTCACCCTGGCCCGCGACATCATCGCGGGTGCCGGTACCCCTCAGCAGTTGGGACTGTGGTGCCGATGCCGGACGGAAGACATTGCCTTTGCCGCGCGCTGCCGCCCCGATGTCCTGTCGCTGTCCATCCCGGCCTCCGATCTGCACATCAGTGAACGGCTGCGCAAGGACCGCCAGTGGATCCTCGACACCGTGCAAACCGCCGTGGCTCAGGCCAGAGACGCCGGGATTCCCTTTCTCTCCCTGGGACTGGAAGACGCCACCCGGGCCGACCCGGCCTTCCTCTGCCAGCTGGCCAATACGGCGGCGGCCTGCGGCGTCCAGCGTCTGCGCCTGGCCGACACCGTGGGAGTGGCCTCTCCTGCCACCATCACCGCGCTGGTCCGGATGATCCGCCGGCAGTCAGGACTTCCCTGCGGCGTACACACCCACAACGATTTCGGCATGGCCACCGCCAACGCCATCGCCGCCCTCGATGCCGGCGCGTCGTCCATTGACGCCACCGTCCTCGGCCTGGGAGAACGGGCCGGCAACTGCCGCCTGGAAGAGGCCGCGGCCTTTCTCTGTCTGCAAAAGGGAAAAGTCCACTATCAGATCAACCTTCTGGCCAGGCTCTGCCAGACCATCAGCAAGGCGACAGGAATCACCATCGCCGGCAATCATCCCATCGTCGGCTCGGCCATCTTCACCTGTGAAACCGGCCTCCACCTGCATGGCCTGACCGTCAACCCCGACACCTACGAGCCCTATCCGCCGGACAAGGTCGGAGCCACCCGGGCCATGATCTTTGGCCATAAGAGCGGTAAGCGGGCCCTGGTCAACCACCTTGCCACCCTTGGTCATCCGGTGGATGACACCGTGGCGGACGCCCTCAGCGACCACCTGCGCAGCACCTCCGACCTGCCCGCCCAGGGCCTCAGCAACCCGGAACTGGTGAAGCTGACCAACCGCTGAACATCCATCCTCCCCACGCTCCCCAGGGGCAGGCCAGCGTCATTCCCTGACCGGAAATATCGAGCTCCGGCCCATTCCTGGCCCTGACCGGCAAAGCTCGGACACATCTTCTGAAATAAAAAAAAACGGCTGCCCTTGCCGGATTTGGGAGATGGCAAAGACAGCCGAGGCGGTACCCTCTTATTTTTTTTTAAAAATCGGGCCACGCGGCCCGAATACACCAAAACAGAATGACGTTTGATTCGAATTCTCCATCAAGGGTTCCAAATCGTCAAGAAAACTCCCGCCCTTGACGGGAGAGGGGGGGGGTGGCTGAAGCTGCCATGGGCGGCTGTCATTGCTGATTCCCCCCTCCCCTGACCCCTCCCCGCCAGGGGGAGGGGAATTATCTTCACATTCACGCTTGATGTGGAAATGGAATGAGATCAGTTTGCTTTCCATATCATCCATCATCCCCGGCCGGATCTCAACCGCATCCAGTCCCGGTTCCCTGGCAATGGGTGCCGCAGGCCTTCTTTTCCCGTCGTTTCAGCTTGGAAAGACCTTCGCCGCTGTAAATCGCCTTAAGTCCCATCTCAATAAGGCCCGACATGCAGATTGGCTCTATTCCCTGTTTCTGCAGGATTTCCCGGGGGGTGTCGCCCATATCACTGGCCAGCACCGCCCGGCAGTCGGAGAGCACCCGGGTCAGGGCCTGCCATCGGCCAATACCGCTGCCCGGCATGGGCGCGGGCCGCTCTTCAACCATCCGGAAGGTGTCGTCAACCTTTTCCCAGATCATAAAGCGGGTGGTCTCGCCCAGATGCTGGTTCACCAGCATCCCTTCCATACTGGCCACGGCCACATAGGGCCGCTCATTGGCCGGGCGGACGGGCAGCGAAGCGCAGGCGTTGAGACAGCCGGCCATCTCGCCGGAGCGGTCAGCTCCCAGCAGCCCCACCGCATCGGCCCGACAGCGCTTGCAGTGGCGCATCTGCGGCAGATATTTCTCCCCTGCCCCGCGCAGACGGGCCATGGTCTCCTTGTCTGGTTCAACGACATCGGCAAAGAGGGTGTCTTCGGTGGGCAGCAGGGCCATACAGTTAAAGAGATCCACCCCCATCCCGGCCATGAATTTGGCCGTCTCTTCCACATGGTGGTCGTTTACTCCCGACACCACGATAAAATTCACCTTCACCGTCACCCCGCATTTTTTGAGCTTTTCAATGGCCTTCAACTGCCGGGCAAGGAGCAGCTCTGCCGCCTGCACCCCCTGATAGACGATCTTGCCGTCGGAGACCCAGCTGTAGATATTCTTGGTGATCTGAGGATCAATGCCGTTCACGGTCACGGTCACATGGGAGACCCCGATCTCGGCCACCTCATCAATATATGGGTACAGGCCCATGCCGTTGGTGGACAGACAGAGAATCAGGTCGGGATAGTTTTTGCGCAGCAGCTGCATGGTGCCCAGGGTTTCATCGGGGTTGGCAAAGGGATCGCCAGGGCCGGCAATACCGGCCACACTGATGCGCGGCTCGGCAATGAGCACCTTCTCCATATAGACCAGGGCCTGCTCCGGGGAAAGAATGGTGGAGGTGACCCCGGGGCGGGACTCGTTGACACAGTCATACTTGCGGTTGCAATAGTTGCATTTGATGTTGCACTTGGGGGCCACGGGCAGATGGACTCTGCCGAACTGGCCCTGAACCTTGGGATTGAAACAGGGATGCCGATTATAATCTATGGCCATGATATGCTCCTTGTCGTTTGTTAGAATTCCATGCGCCGTCCGGAAAGTCAGGCTGAAAGCTGAAAAAGTTCATTGTTGAAACAAAACTACATATAGCTGTACCCCACCGAGGAATCGTCCTGTTTTTTGGCCAGGATGGCATTGACCACCTGATCAAAAAGTGCCTGGGCGCCACGGTAGCCAAGGTGAAGAATCCGCTGACCACCCATGCGGTCATGGATGGGGAACCCGACCCGGATCAGGGGAATGGTCATCTTCCGGGCCAGGGGATATCCCTTGGAGTGCCCCACCAGCAGATCCGGGGCCAGTCCTTCCGCCATCTCACTGATATCAAAGAAATCCATGCCCTCAAAGACCTGCGGCTGCTCGGCCAGGATATCACCGGTGACGTCCTCGATCGCTGCCGCCAGCTTGCCGCTCTTGCCCCCGGAGGCACAGAGCACAGGCACAATCCCGATCTCGGCAAGAAAGGCGGTAAGCCCCACCACCAGATCCTCTTCCCCGTAAAGAATGGCCTTTTTCCCAAAAATATACTTATGACAATCGATATAACTGTCCAGCAACCGGCCCCGTTCCAAGGTATGCTTCAGGGGTACAGGGTTGCCGCTGAGACTGCTTAAGGAGGCAAAAAAGGCATCCGTTTCGGCAATACCGATGGGGGTTCCAAGGACGATGCGCTTCACCCCGTGTTTGTCGGCAAGCACCGCCCCGCCGCTCTTGTCGCCGATGGTACGACCAAATTCGATGGTGGCAGTGGCCCGGCCCATGCTGGTAATGGCGGCGATGGGCGTTCCACCCGGCTGAATTTCCTTGTAGGTGGTGCCTGCGGGCCCGTCCATGGTGTCGGAGAGGTCGGGCAGGATCGTTGACTCCAGACCAAAATCATCGAGGATTTCAGAGAGGTAGCGTTTATCGGCAGGTGAGATAAAGCCGGGCAGCAGATTGATATTGCCGGGCAGAGTCTCGCCGCCTTCGGCCAGCTGATCCACCACCGAGGTGACGGCGGCATGGAATCCCTCCATGTGGGTGCCGTTGTAGCTGGGGGTGGAGACCCGCACCATGATCGGCATGGTTCCCTCGGTCTCTCGCATGAATTCGTTGAGATAGCGGCCCACATCGTCGCCGATGGTCTCGGTCAGGCAGGTGGTGGCGATCCCGATAAGTTTTGGCTGATACTTCTGGGTCACATTCACCAGCCCCAGCTTGAGATTGGGGCCACCCCCATAAACGGCGTTTTTCTCCGAAAGCGAAGAGGATGCGATATCAATGGGCTCATTATAATGACTGATGATATACCGTCGCATATAGGTGGCGCAGCCCTGGGATCCATGCAGATAGGGAACAGCGCCCTCGATCCCCTTAAAGGCCAGACAGGCTCCAAGGGGTGTGCACAGCTTGCAGGCGTTGGTGGTGGAGATATAGTTCGGTGCTTTCTTGGACATGATAATCTCCATTGGAAACTGTTATTAAACGTGCGTCATGCGACCTGGTCTCGAGCTGAGGGACTTCCCCCCATCATGCTTCAGCCAGAGACCTCTATTTTTTGATCCGCCACACCGGGCTCATCACCGAGGAATAAACCTCCCTGGCAAAGTTGAGCATCCCCTGAAAACCAGCCAGGGCCTCTTTGCGCTCATGGTTATGATCACAGAAGGCGACTCCCAGTTTGTAGGCAATGGGCCTCTCCTTGACCCCGCCCACCAGGATATCCACCTCTTTTTCCTCAAGAAAGGAACTCAGCTCCAGGGGATTGGTATCATCCACGATGATCGTGCCGGGATCGGTGATCTCGGCCAGCTCCCGGTATTCCTGTTCGGTTCCGGTCTGCGACCCCACCATCACCACCTGCATATCGAGGAGGCGAAAGGCCTTGACCAGGGAAAAGGCCTTGAACGAGCCGCCCACATAGATGGCGGCCTTCTTGCCGGCCAGGGCCTTTTTATACATCTGCAACTGCGGCATGATCCGGGTCAGTTCTTCCTGGACTAACTTTTTGGTTTTCTCCAGCATCTCCTTGTCGCCGAAATGATTGGCCACATCATAGAGGGACTGGGCCATATCATCGACTCCAAAGTAGGAGACCCGAATGGAGGGAATATTGTATTTTTCTTCCATGATCTTGGCCAGATCCATGGTGGAGCCGGAACACTGGACCACATTGAGGGCGGCCCCGTGCGCCCGTTTCAGATCGTCAACCCTGCCATCACCGGTGATGTTGGCCACCACCTCCACGCCCATGCGCTCGAAGTATTCGCGGATGATCCAGATCTCCCCGGCCAGATTAAAGTCGCCCAGGATATTGATGGAATAGGGCGAGATGCCGGCGGTATCTCCGGTACCGATCAGTCGGGCCATGGCATTGCAGGCGGCGGTGTAGCCGGCCCGCTTGTTGCCCTTGAACCCCTCCGACATCACCGGAATTACCGGTATCCCTTTTTCCGCCTCCACCTGACGGCAGACTGCCTCCAGGTCATCGCCGATGATCCCGACAATACAGGTGGAATAGATAAAGGCAGCCTTGGGGCTGTGGCGGTCAATCAGTTCAATCAGGGCCCGATAGAGTTTTTTTTCGCCACCGAAGATAACGTCAATCTCCTGCAAATCGGTGGAGAATGAAAGCCGGAAAAGCTCCGAGCCGGAGGACAGGGAGCCGCGGATATCCCAGGTGTACACCGCGCAGCCAATGGGCCCATGCACCAGATGCAGGGCATCGGCAATGGGATAGAGCACCACCCGCGATCCGCAGAAAACGCAGGCCCGCTGACTCACCGCTCCGGCCAGACTGTCTTTATTACACACCAGGGTAAAGGGCTGTTCACCGGTACGATGAACCTGATCCTGTCGTTCCGCAAGCATTCCTTCCATGGTTGATCTCCTTTTCTCTTCCAATGGTGTGATGGGGCTTTTCTGTAAGGTAATCATGAACCTGCCCCGCAGCACAGGCACCAGGCCATATCTCTCTTTCGTGGCCGTTTCTGGGGCGTGCTGGTTGGAGTATGAATAGCAAAAACAATGCCAGTGCAACCGTATCTCGTTTTCTTATTATATTTCATAGAGTTAATTGATTTTATCAGTTACCCCTCCAAACAGCCCTCAATACACTCAAATTGAATAAAATATTACAAAATGGAAACATCACTTCTTAATTGTTTTGTGGAGCCCTAAAGCATATGACAGCAACAATCCGTGCAAGCAAAGAATTGAACGGATTGCACTACT
>JACDZF010000165.1 GCA_013426795.1 Desulfocapsa sp.
TGCCCCGGCTGAAGTCTCCGGGCTCATGTTTGAGCTGCTGGAATGGTGGAACAGCAGGGCGTGCGAGATTTCACCGGTACTCAGTTCCGCCATTCTCCACTACCGCTTCGAGGCCATCCATCCCTTTGCTGACGGCAATGGACGTACCGGACGCGCTCTGGCCCTCTGGGAACTGTACCGCAGCGGTTTTGACACCCACCACATCTTTTCCGTGGATGAATACTACTGGGAGGATCGCCCGCGCTACTACGCCGCCCTGCAGGCAGTGCGGAAAGCTGGAGAAGACCTCACCGGCTGGCTGGAATACACCACCGAAGGACTTCAACTGACCCTGGAACGCGTTTGGCTGCGGGCACAAACCCTCCAGCTCAACACCTCGACAAAACTTGTCCTGCGCCCAAAACAGGAGCGGCTCCTGCACCTTTTGCAAGACCACGGCAGCATGGCCCCTGCTGAAATCTGGTCCGCCCTGGACATTTCCCGTCAGGGAGCAATGGATCTGCTCCGGCCCCTGCTCGATGCGGGATTGGTGGAAAAGATCGGCGGCAAGAAATCCGGCCGCTACTCTTTGCGAAAGCCATAAACAACGATAAAATTGGTTCCGGCAACCGGATCAAACCTTTCTCCATAACCCCCAGCTCACGCCGCCCCCATGTTCTATCTCCATCTCTCCAACCGCACTGAAAATCTGCTGGCGCAGCTTATTGACACCCTGCGTGCCCAGCCGCGCCGGGATCTCTTTGCGCGCGAGATTTTCCTGATCCAGAGTCAGGGGATGGAGCGGATGCTCTCCCAGCGGCTGGCCGATGCCCTGCCGGTGTGGTGCAATTTTGACTATATGCTGCCCACCCGCTTTTTTGATCATATGGCCGACCGCCTCGGGCTTGCCATCAACCCCAATGGGTATGACCGGGAGGCCCTGGCCTGGCGCATTGATGCCCTGCTCAGCGAGATCAGCCGGAAGGACTTGCAGGAATCCGGGGAAGGGCAAAGGCAGTCTGCCTTCATATTCGCGCCCATCCTGCGCTATATGGGCGGCGATCAGGCCGCCCTGAAACGCTACCAGCTCGCCCGGCAGCTGGCCCAGCTCTTCGACCAGTACCAGATCATGCGGCCGGAGATGCTCGATGGCTGGCAGCAGCAGAAAACATCCACCAAAAATCCCGCCGAAGCCTGGCAGATGGCCATCTGGTCGCAACTGCGTGCCTCCCTGAACGAGAGCCCGCACCGTGGCGAAATGCTGCGCGCGTTTTGCGAGCACCTGCATCGAAGGGAAAATTTGAGCGCCACCCTGCCCGCCAGGGTTTCCATCTTCGGGCTGCACAGCATGCCGTCCCTGCTCCTCGACTGCCTGGCCGCCGTCTCCCGCCACAGCGATGTCCATATCTATCTGCTCTCACCCTGCCAGGGCTACTGGGCCGATATTCCCGGCAAACGGCAGTTGATCCGCGAGAATCTGGCGCGCCTGAAAAATGGTGAGGAGGCCGCCAACCTTGACCCCGAAATTCACCCCCTGCTCAACTCCCTGGGCAGGCAGGGCCGGGATTTCCAGACCATGCTGCTGGAGCGGGTGGACGAGCTTATCGACAGCGACAGCTTTGAAGACCCCATCCAGTCATGGGAACCCCTCAATTCTTTCCATCCGTCCCTTGCGCCGGATCCGCCATCCCGGTCTCAGCTCGAAGATGTCCCCGATACTGCCGATTCTGATTCTGATACGCCCTGTCTGCTCCACCGGCTCCAGTCCGATCTCCTCGACGGCGGCTGGAGCGGGGCCCATCCCCTGGAGCCGATGGCGCTGGATGCTTCCCTGACCATCGTCTCCTGCCACTCGCCCGTGCGGGAAATCATGGTGCTCAAGGATCAGATCCTGCGCTTGCTCCAGGACAATCCCGACATGGCGCTGCGCGACATCGTGGTCATGGCCCCCGACATCCAGGACTACGCCGCCATCATCCCGGCCATCTTCCATGACATCCAGCACTCCATTGCCGACCGCAGTCTGCGCCACCAGAACCGGATCCTGCATCTCTTCTTCCAGTTCCTGGATCTGGCCGTCAGCCGCTGCTCCTGGAGCGGCGTCCTCGATCTGCTGGAGGCCCCCGAGATCGCCGCCACCTTCGGCAAGCTCAGCGAGGCCGACATCGAGCTGATCCGCCACTGGGTCACCAGCGCTGGAATCCGCTGGGGGCTTTCCCCCGGCCATCTTGCGGCCCTGGGCCTGGTCAGTGCCGGGCCGGGGCAAGCCGCGCCGCCCATGGCCGAGATCACCTGGCGGGCCGGACTGGACCGCCTGCTCCTGGGCTATGCCATGGACGGGGAAGCGGCGGTGGACGGAGTCCTGCCCTATCCCGACATTGAGGGGAGCATGGCCCGGCCTTTGGGCGGATTGTGCCAGTTCGTGGAGCTTCTCACCCAGACGGCGGAGGCCCTGACCCGGCCCCGCCCCCTGGCCGCTTGGTCAACCCTGCTCCTGGCCCAGGCCGACGCCCTCTTTGGCTCCGAAATGAATGATGATGCCGCCCGCCTGCGCCAGATCGTCAGCGATCTGGCCCTGCGCTTCGGCAGTTTTCACCAGCATGATGTCCCCGTCGAGGTGATCCGCGCCTGGCTCGACGGCACCGCCTCGGAGAGCCGCAGCAGCGCCGGGTTTCTCCGGGGCCAGCTCACCTTCTGCTCCATGCTGCCCATGCGCTCCATCCCCTTCCGGGCCGTCTGCCTGCTGGGATTAAACGATGGCGTCTTCCCCAAGACCGACCGCCGCCAGCCCTTTAACCTGCTCACCGAAGAATTCCGGCCCGGCGACCGCTCTCGCCGCAACGATGACCGCTACCAGTTCCTGGAGGCCCTGCTCTCGGCCCGGCAATCTCTCTATCTCAGCCATGTGGGCCAGTCTATCCGCACCGGCTCGGTCATTCCGCCCTCGGTGCTGATCAGCGAACTGGTGGAGACCCTGAGACTGGCCTACGGGATTGAAAACCCCATGGTCAGGCACCCCCTGCAACCCTTCTCGCCCCGCTATTTCGACGGCAGCGGACTGGAAAGTTATAACCCCCATAACTGCGCCGTGGCCGCCGCCCTGATCCATCCGGCCATCCCTCCCGTAAGCCCAGTTCCCTGGTGGACGGGCACCCTGCCCGGCGACGACCCCGGCCCCGACTCCAGCCCGGGGCTCAGCGCCACGGTGACGGTCCATATCGCCAGCCTTCTCAGCTTCTTTGCCCATCCCCAGAAGTGGTTTGTCCGCAGCCGCCTCGATATCCGCCTCGACACCGACACCGAGCTGCCCGACGAAACCGAGCCCTTCTCCTCGGGCTGGCTGGACAGTTATCTGGTCAATCAGGAGCTGGTGCAGAGCTGTCTCAATGACGCCGATGGCGAGCATGATGGCGGCGCCGCCATCCTTGCCAGACTCCAGGCGCAGGGCCGCTGGATGCTGGGCGCCCCTGGCCGGCTGGCCTTTGACGGGCTGATCCCGGAGCTTGAAACCTTTGCCGGGGCGATTCGGGACCTGGATATGGGCGCCAAACTGGCCGATCTGGCCATCGACCTGAGCCTTACCGGTGTCCGGCTCATCGGCCAGCTCGGCGGCATCCATGAAAACGGCATCCTCCTTGCCCGCTACAGCGGCTGCAAGGGCAAGGATCTGCTCGGCGCCTGGATTCATCATCTCCTCGCCGCTGTTGCACGTCCCGAGCGGCCCGGCCGCACCCATCTGAGGAGCAAAGATCAGGCCTTTTGCTTTGCCCCCCTGGCTGACCCCCTGGCCCATCTCCTGCCACTGCTGGCCATTTACCGGCAGGGTTCGGCCTCGCCCAGCCCCCTGCTGGTGGAACCGGCCTGGGCCTACGTCCAGCAGGAGGCGAAGACACGGGCCACGATTTCTCCCTTGCAGGCGGCCCAGAACGACCTCAGGAGCAGACTGGAAAAGGGCCAGGAGCCGGAGCTGTCCCTGCTCTCTGGAGATGCTGATGCCCAGGACCTGCTCGGGGCGGAATTTGAACAGCTCTGCGCAAGCTTTGTCCGCCCGATTTTCGCGGCTGGAAAGGATCAATCATGACCATCCCCGCCCACAGTTTTGATGCCGCCACCGCCACCCTGCATCGGGGGGTCAATCTGGTGGAGGCCAGCGCCGGCACCGGCAAGACCTTCGCCATCGCCATGCTGGTGCTGCGCTTTGTCACCGAGTTTGACTTTCCCCTGCCCCGGATCCTGGTGGTGACCTTCACCAAGGCGGCCACCGAGGAGTTGCGGGACCGTATCCGGGCCCGCCTCGCCTTGGCCCGGGAACTGCTGACGCAGGACTCTGACGGGAATAGCGCCCGCCCCTTGCGGCCCGCCGGAGACCAGGCTGACCCCGCCCTTGCGGCCTGGCGCGCCGGTCTTGCCGAGGGCGGAATCGCAGAAGAGCTGGCCCGGCAGCGGCTGGAGATGGCCCTCCTCGACATGGATCTGGCGCCGGTATTCACCATCCACGGCTTCTGCCAGCGGATGCTCCAGGAGCAGGCCCTGGAAAGCGGCCAGCTCTTTGACTTTGAACTCCTCACCGATCTCACCGCCCAGCGCAATCAGGTCATCTTTGACTACTGGCGGCGCACCGTCTACCCCCTCTCGCCCCTGCACTGCGCCCTGATCACCGACCGTTTCCAGACCCCCGAGGCCCTTGCCAAAAGCGTCGAGGGTGCCTCAAAACAGGTCGCCCGCGTGGAGCCGCAAGCCCTGAGCCTGCAAGCGGCGCTGGCCCGCTTTGACCACTGCCTGAGCCGTCTTGGCGACTGGTGGCAGTCCCACGCTCATCTCCTGCGCCCCCGGCTGGAAGAGGCCATGGGCCGGGAGCTCTTTAAAAAAGAGATGGTGGTCAACTTCTCTCACCGGTGGCAGCAGATCGATGCCTTTCTTGGTGGGAAGACCGGGCGGCTGCCCGCGTCCATGGATTTTCTTCATCCCGACGGGATCAGGGAGCAGCTCAACGGCCATAAATTCAGAACCGGCGGCGGGCAGAGCGGCGAGGAAAAAAAACAGGCCTTCATCGACTCCCTGCCCCTGCCCCGTCTGGAACTGGCCGATATCAATCAGGCCAGAGAGGAGATCACCCTGGCCCTGCGCATGGGACTGGTGGAGGAGCTGCGCACCGGTCTTTCCCGGACCCTGAGCCGCCAGAACCTGCTCTCCTACGACGAACTGATCCGCCGGCTGGCCCGGAGTCTGGAGGGCCCCCAGGGGCCGGAGCTGCGCCGCATCCTCGGGGCTCGCTACGCGGCGGCCCTTATTGATGAGTTTCAGGACACCGACGACGCCCAGTATTCCATTTTCTCGGCCCTCTTTGCCGGGCGGAAACATTCAGGCGGGCCGACGGAAGGCACGACTCCTGCCATGGCTCCCGCCGGGGAAGGGGAAAACCGCGCCGGGGGGGCGGGGCGAACCGACGGCCCGCCGCCATCCCATTATCTCTATCTTATCGGCGACCCCAAGCAGGCCATCTACACCTTCCGCGGCGCCGATATCTACTCCTACTTCAAGGCCCGGCAGCAGGCGGACATTCACCTCAACCTGGCCCGCAACCACCGCTCCCATCCCGGGCTGGTGGGGGCCGTCAACCAGTTGTTCAGTCTGCGCGATGACGCCTTCGCCAGCCCGGAGCTCCCCTATCATCCGGTGCTGCCCGCCAGAAGTGCCGAGGATGGACAACTGCTGGCCGATGGAGCGGAACTGCCGGTGATGCTCTACTGTGAACTGGACGCCGACCCGGAATCCA
>JACDZF010000166.1 GCA_013426795.1 Desulfocapsa sp.
TTATTCCAGCATGTTAAATTAAAAAACCTTCTTCTTGGAGTTTTGCAAGAGGCTCCATTGAAATGAATTAGGTGATCTGGAGCTTCAGCAATCCAAACTTCAGTTTCCCACGCAATGTCTGGTGCAAATTTCCTGAATGTTCCTCTTTCTAAAAAAGCTGTCACAAAAACAATACCAGCCGAACAATCTTTTGTTAGAATTTTCAATTCTTCCAGCCGGACGGAACTAACAGGCCCTGAGCTATGAACTGCTTCAATTAAAAATAGCCAGTTTTTTGTGCGACTGTAAGCAATTACATCTGGTAGTATGTCGTGCGACAGTTCAAAAAACGATAGATCATTGAGCGTTTCTTTATCCAGAAGAAGAAACCTTTTTGCAGTATCTCCTACATAAAGCAATTCAGCTCCGAAACCGTACCGAGGCAGAAATTCTTCAATAACTGCCTTTTGTAGGCTATTGTGCTCCCCTGGAGTGAATATCAATTTTTTACCTCCAGGTATCGTTACAGAAATAGTATCTATTTCACGAATACCTGATAAACGATCTCGCAGTGTACCTGTTTCAGCTAAGAATTCATCTACATCGTCGTCCCATCCAACAGAACCAAATGAGCGGACGATGAAAGCATATTGTGGGCTGAGTGCATACCCGCGAGTTGGATTATTGGTCGCTGCGTTTGGAGCGTTCGCGCTCCGTTCAATGATTCCTGCAATAGTTGGCAACTTAAGATCCTTCCGCCTAATATCATCGTATGAGCCCCTTGATATGGATTCATTAAAATATTTGTTAATATAATCGATGATCTGCCGAGTTTGTGGAGCCCAGCCGCCATCACTCTGTTTTGCCTCTTTCCATTGGTTGCTGCGTTTGACATCAACAACAGCTAAAAAAGCCATCCCCATCCTTTCCAATCTTCGTTCAGTCATACCCTCAAAAGGAATGCCAAGGCTATTAAGAATGTGTAGAGCCTCGTTAATGACTTTTTTTATGGCGTTTGGTTTTTTGTTGTTGGGCATAAAATCGGACACGGCGTAATTCTCCTCGCTAGGTTCAAAAACAAACAACTCCATTTGCTTGGGCAAATTTCGATACAAAATTTCAGAACCACTATAACGAGTGCTGGACTCAAGATATGTTCTAACTGATTTTGCAATGGCTTTTGCAAATAGGGGGGGGACAGCGTTGCCAACTTGATAGTACTGGCTTGTTTCAGGTCCTTGAAAACTGAAAGAATCTGGAAAACTTTGAAGCCTTGCAGCTTCTCTCACGGTAAGACGCCGCCGCCTGCCGTCAGGTAGTCGAATTCTATGCATATCACCGGTTGCCCCTGCTAAATTGCGACATGTCAAGGTTCTGGCTGGCCTATCTAAATATAAGTCTCTCGGATTAATGCACTTTGAAGCTTTTTCGTAGTTTGCAACGTACCTGTCCATGCTGGGAGTAAGGAATTTGGCATCATATGGTACAGCAAAGGCCATCTCTGCAAGAGCTTCACCAGCAGTTACTTTTTGCATTAATGTAAGAGGGAAATTGAAATTTCCACGATGCCCAACGACAATGATCCTCTCACGATTCTGTGGAACACCAAAATTGACAACGTTAAACAGTTGGTATTCAACGACATAATTCAAACTTTTAAGTTTTGACACAACTTCTTCAAAATATCTGATATTTTTATAAAGAAGGCCCCGAACATTTTCAAACACCCATATATCAGGGTCTGTCTTCTCGATTGCGTCAATAAAAACAGGAAAGCCGTCCCTCGCATCCTTGAGGCCTAGCTGCTTTCCACCGACGCTGAAGGGCTGACAAGGCGGACCTCCAATAACAACAGAAACATTTTCAGGGTATTTTTGGCTAGTATCAAGACGGACACAGTGGCAGTCTCCAGCAAGGTTTGTGCGATATGTGTCGGCATAGTATGGCTCCATTTCATAGCCAGTGGTTCGTATGCCGCATGACTCAAAACCCAGAGACAATCCGCCACAACCAGCAAATAAGTCCAGAGCCGTATACTCAAAAGTATTCGGGATTGCCAGCTCCTTATTTATTTTTTCGATAAATGTCATGATCGATGCTTCCCCCTATTAAAAGTGAGATGACTATATACCATTGATAAGAGGAAACCTGTACTGGCTTTTTTGTCTGAATATCCTGAATCTCTATTTGTCCAGCATATTCACATTCCCTTTTGAAAGTAACTGCCGAAGGTAAAAAGGTCTGGGAAAAACGAAGCTGCCCAAAATTAGCCATGGGTAGGGTAAGCGTATATTTTTTTGTCCAGTGAATCAAGATTCCCTTTGCCATGACTCACTTTCTCGGAGTGGACTAGTGTGGAAAAAATAGCCGCAATCCGTCTTGCCTGGTCGCGATCAAGGGCAGCTTGAGGGGTGAGAAGCGCCATCGTCCGGGCATGTCCTTATCCCTTGCAGAGCTGATGGCGGCGGAAAAATCCGGGCGCCGGCGCCGGGCCGATGGGTGTGCGCTGCCATTCCTGGCGGCGTTCTGCCAAAGGGTGCAAAGAGTGCAAAAACTGCTATAATAGTCCTTGAGTCATGGCGCCGACGGTTCCTTATCCTCAACCCTTTGAATATTTCCCATCATGTCCAAGATCCGAATCCTTCCTGAACAGTTAGCAAACCGTATCGCCGCCGGTGAAGTGGTGGAACGCCCGGCCTCGGTGGTCAAAGAACTGCTGGAAAACAGTCTGGACGCCGGCGCCAGCGCCATTGAAATTGAGATTGAAGGCAGTGGCACCCGCCTGATCCGGGTTCTGGACAACGGAGAGGGGATGGATGAGGACGACATCCTTCTTTGCCTGGAGCGGCACGGCACCTCGAAGATCACCGCCGACCATGATCTCGCCGCCATCAACTCCCTGGGTTTCCGGGGCGAGGCCATTCCGTCCATCGGCTCGGTGTCCCGGCTGACCATCACTTCACGCACCCAGAACAGCCCCCTGGGCACCAAAGTCTCTCTGGACTACGGCAAGCTGCTCAAGGTCCATGAAATCGGATGCAGCCGCGGCACGATCTTTGAGGTCCGCAGCCTCTTCGGCAACACCCCGGCCCGCCGGAAATTTCTGCGCACCAGCAGAACGGAACTGGCCCATATTGAAGAGGTGGTAAAATGCTATGCCCTGGCAGCTCCCGCTGTCAGCTTTACTGTGCGCATAGACGACCGTATCACCTGGCAGTTTAGCAAAAACCAGCCGCTATCCCATCGCCTGGCGATGGTCCTGCACTATCAGGGGCCACTTCTGGAGATTGGCAAGGCTCCTGATCAGGGCACTTCCAGTGGTCATCGGGGCGCCACCCCTATCCCCGGCTCACTCCATCCCGCTCCTGCCACCCCCTCATGCCATGGCTGGCTTCTCCCCCCGGATGCGGACACGGCCCGATCTGCGATGATCCGGATTCTGGTCAACGGCAGAGCTGTCCGCGACCGGACCATCTTCCATGCGGTGAACGAGGGGTTCCGTAACTTTCTGATGAAGGGAAGAAGTCCGGTGGGGCTTATCCACCTGCGCCTGCCCCCTGAAGATGTCGATGTGAACGTCCATCCCACCAAACAGGAGATCCGTCTGCGTGACAGCCAGGGCATTCACCAGATGGTCAGCCAGACGGTGGAGCTGGCCGTGCAGCAGTTTCAAAAAAAGATCCAGGGGATTATCTTTCCCTCATCGGGACCATACCAAAAGAACCGGCACGACCAGCCAATGGCCGACTCGCCGGCACCCGAACCAGTCAGCAGCCCACAGACACAACAGGGGTCATCTCCCGCGGCCATCCATGGCGCCCTGTCTCCGGCCTCCGGCCACCCCCAAAAAAAACCAAGTCAACATCAGCTGCCCCCGGCACAAGGGGTCGAAACCCTCTACCCCTCGTCTTCTCCGCTCTTGCCGCAGACAGCGGAAAACGGCAGCGAGGAGCCTTCCCCCGGCCAAACCGCTGCCTGCGCTCAACCCCTGGAACAGGGACATGGGCTGAAAATTATCGGCCAGTATGATAATCTTTATATCTTCTGTCAGTCCGCCGATGGTGGTCTGCTGGTGGTTGATCAACACGCCGCCCATGAACGGCTCCTCTTTGAAGAGCTCAAGAAAAAGTTCCTCCAGGGATCCCTTGCCAGCCAGACCCTGCTTTTCCCGGTGACCATTGAGCTGACCAATGCTGAGAGTGAGGGGGTGGAACGGTACTCGGCGGATATCGAACGGATGGGTTTTTCGGTGAGGGATTTCGGCGGAAATTCCCATATCATTTCAGCGGTACCGGCAATGGCGGGACAATGGAATCCCGGCGAGCTTTTGATCGATATCCTTGGAAAATTTGTGCAAGGAAAAAGCGGGACGGAAAAAACGGGGACGGGTTCAACTCTCGATGATATTCTGGCTGCAATAGCCTGCAAAGCGGCTGTGAAGGCCGGAGACCAGCTTCACCACAGGGAAATTGACTCCCTCCTCACGCGCATGGCACAGGCGGAGCTCTTCTCGCACTGTCCGCACGGACGGCCAGTCACCAAACATTTCACCGCATCGGAGATAAAAAAATGGTTTTATCGTCCATAAACGGCATGGTAACCCCATCGGTCAGGGAACGATGGCCCCTTGCAAGGGTCGTCATCCTTTTTTTTACTGTCGTCCTTCTCTTCTCCGGTTGCGCGAAAAAACAGGTCCTCCACCCCGAAGGGCAGGAGGGCCGACTTATGGAGGTGACCGGCTACTGTGGCTGTTCAGACTGCTGTGGTTGGGAGCGGGGCAGCTGGACTGTGCTGAAGCTGGACTTCTGGAACCGCTACGTCAACTACGGAAAACAATCGGGAAAGCCCTACAGCGGACTGACCGCCGCCGGCACAACTCCCACGGAACCCCAACCTGGTTTTTTCTCCGTCGACAGCCTGGAACGGCCATGGATGATCCCTACCCGACTCATTCTCTTCCCCTGGTATTTCCTGCCTGAGAGCGGAACCATTGCCGCTGACACGAAATATTACCCATTCGGTACCAGAATGTATGTTCCTGGCTATGGGTGGGGAGTGGTGGAAGATCGAGGAGGGAAAATCAAGGGGCCGGACCGCATTGATCTCTTCTTTGAATCCCATGCAGAGGCCATGCAGTGGGGAAGAAAAAAGGTAAGGGTGATCATTGAAAAGCCATAAAGAGACATGCGGCTCAACCCGGAACGGATTGTGCCCTCAATCCAGCAGGGTGAGACCTGAAAAAAAACAGCGGTTCTCCCAAGAATTCAGTAATTTCCGGTTAAGAAATTGGTAGCGTAGAAAAAGAGAGACCTTGACGATGTAAGAGTAAAAAAGCCCTCCCCTTTATGGTAAGAATAGTTTTGGCAAACCAACCATAATCAAGGAGGGCAATATGGGATTTCTCCCACAGTGCGAAGGTATCATTGTTGATTTTGAATGTCAATTTAAGGTTCAATTAATACTACTCCGACATATATTCTATTAACATCTTAAAATGAGCGCCAAAAGCTTGGCTATCTGGCATCGAACATCTGGTAGAGACGGCATGTCTTTTACGCGTTGTCTTCGCCGCCATCGTTCTGACGAGCGTAGCGAGCAGGAACGATGGTGCCATTTATCCAGATGGGTTGTCTTCAGATAAAAGCTTCTTTCGCCAGTATCAACTTCTTCTGAAGCCAATTTGACCATGCAGTCAGGCTCTTCTGTTTTTTGGCTCTACCGCAGAATCTGTGGGTAGATAGCGAAAAAAAATAGGGCATT
>JACDZF010000167.1 GCA_013426795.1 Desulfocapsa sp.
AGCGGCCGCATCGTGGAGCTCGGCAAGTGCCGCTGGAGCGACAGCAAGCTTCATTTCAGCGATGCACGTACCTGTGCAAGTGCGTCAGCAATTGGAATGACCTGTACCGCGCCACTCTCAATGTCGGCAATTCTACGCTCGGTTTCAGCGGCCCACGCTTCCTCAACCTCCGCATCTTCGTCGAGACTGGCGAGCAAGAGCTGGGCAAAAGCCGCTCGTTCACCGGCTGTTAGTTGCAGAGCTTTCGCTTCGAGCAATTCGAGTTGATTTCCCATGGCTAACACCTCCGTAAAGTCATACCGTTGGACCACGATCCCTGTAAGAAATGATGATGCCTTATAGAGTAATCAATGGAAAGTTGTCCACAATATTAATCAATAAGGAAGAAAAAGGGGATAAGAATTTGTGTTGACGAAGAAAAGCCGGTTACGGAATTGGGTTCCGTCCCCGGCTTTGTTCTTTGAGGGTTGGTTTGATTGCGGAGCGGGCGATGGTGAGGGCGTGAGCGGCTTTTACTGGCTACTCTTCATCTGTCCGCCTTTCCCCAAACCTCCCTTGACCTCCTGAGCCTTGTCTTGACGCAGTGATCGGACGATATTGCTGCAGGCGATAAATGCCGCAGTAATGACTTTGCCCTGCCGGGTATGGTTGTGGCCGCTCAGTCCGAGACCCCACCTGCGCCGCCCCCGGTTGCGGCTATCCGCGCCCAGGAACAGTTATCGCGTCACAACGGAATTTCCCTTTCGAGGAGGGCCACGGTTTCGATATGATGGGTCTGGGGAAACATATCCACGGGCTGGAGTTTGCGGAGGCGAAACCCGGCGCTGGTCAGCGCGCCCAGATCCCGGCACAGGGTGGCGGGGTCGCAGGAGATATAGATCAGTCGTTGACCGGTGAGTCGTGCCAGCAGGGGGGCAAGTTCCGGGGCGCCCTGGCGGGGCGGGTCGATAACCACGCAGTCAAAGCGCTCTCCGGCAGCGGCCAGGGTTTCGCAATAGTGGTGGATGGGGCTTTTCTCAAAGCGGGTGTTGGCAAGACCTGCCCGCTCGCTGTTTTGCCGGGCCTGGCGGATGGCCGCACCCTGGCCTTCAACCCCGAGCAGGGAGGCGCATCCCATGGCCAGGGGGATGGAGAAGTTGCCCATGCCGCAGAACAGGTCCAGAACCGAGCAGCCCTGATCGACCCGGCAGAAATCGAGCACCGTCTGGATAAGCTTTTGATTCTGCTCCAGATTGACCTGGCAGAAGCCTGCTGCTTCCCAGGCCAGGGCCACGGGTTTATCCGTATGGCCGGGAAACGGCGGCAGCAGCAGCTCCAATGATGAAGGCAATGGGGGCCGCGCCTCCCCATTCCGGTGGATGCTGACCGGCAGGAAGTCCTGGCCGCACAAGAGGATCCCTTCCAGTTCCGGCAGGGATGCAATCAGGATCTCGGCAAGCTTGATGTCCGCGGGCCGCGCCTTGCGCACGAGGTGGAAGAGGCAGACCACCCCGGAGCTTGCCGGGTTGAGCAGCAGTTCCAGCTCGGTGCTGAGGCGCAGGAGCCGGTGAAATGATCCCTGAAGCCGGAGCTGCTGGAAGGCCCGGTTTAACTCCGGTGGGGCCAGCAGGCAGCGCGTGATGGGGACGCACTGATGGGAATGAAAGCGGCGAAACCCCGGCACTCCATTGTCGCTAACCTGCAGGCGCAGACGCTGGCGATAGCCGAAGATCCGAGGCGAGGCCAGGGGCGCGGCAAGCAGCGGAACGGCCTGGGACAGGGCATGCTGGGGGGCACGCTGGAGCAGGTCGCCAATGATCTGGCGTTTGATCTGAAGCTGATGGTCGTAGTCGCAATGCTGAAGATCGCAGCCCCCGCAGATGCCATGGTGGGGGCAGGGCGGCGGAATACGGTGGGGGGAGGCCTCGAGGATGGCGGTGGGGACGGCCTCGGCGAAGCCTTTTTTCTCGAGGATGATCCGCGCCATGACGGTTTCCCCCGGCAGGACATGGCGGATCAGGACGATATGGCCGTTTTCCCGGCGGGCCAGGCCATAGCCGCCATTGACGGCTTTTTCAATGTGGAATCGGAGCTCACTCATTTTTTCAATGACGGACAGGTTGATGGAATGGTATTTAGTGCCTTACAGATTCTATTCTTTTTTTTTCAAGAATAGAATCTGCGAAAGGCTCGTAACCCGTTTCTCGGGGTGAGTCGAAAAAAAAGTGCTTGCCCCCTTTCCTCCAAAGCCCCTCTTTTTCTTCGTCATCGACCCCCCTTGTTGCCAGGGACGATGGGTTGAAGCTGGCCGCTTTTGTCTGGTGTTGAGCAGCAACAAGGATTTTTTTATAGCCCTTCCCGGATGAAACTGCATCCATAAACCCCCTGACCCTTCTTCGTAGATGCATTTTTTTCGCCGCCTTACCTTCATTTTTTTCCTGGGCCTCTGTCTTTTGGCACCCCATGCGGTCCTCGCGGCGGTGGACCTGGAGGTGACGATCAGTGATGTCGCGCCGGAGATGTCGGCCAATATTCTGGCCCGGCTGAGAATCTACCAGCAGCGCCAGAACCCGAAGCTCACCGTCTTCGAGATGCGGCGGCTGCATCGCAAGGCGGTGGCTGATATCACATCCGCCCTGGAACCCCTGGGGTATTATTCGTCCCAGGTGGAAAGTGCCCTGGTGAAAACCGAAGACGGGGGCTGGCATGCCTCCTATATCATCACCCCCGGCGAGCCTGTGCGGGTGAACTCGGTGGTGGTGCAGGTGCAAGGCCCCGGCAGCGGCCTGTCCCTTTTTGCCGATCTGGAAGTGCAATTTCCCCTCCGGAAGGGGGGCGTGCTGCGCCACCAGGAGTATGAAGATGGGAAGAAAAAGATTCTCAGCTGGGCCCGGCGCAACGGATTTATTGAGGCCCGATTGGTCAGGAGTGAAATCAGGGTGGATCGCGGCAAACATCGGGCGGATATTGACCTGCTCCTGGAGACCGGACATCGTTTTGTGTTCGGCAGAACCACCTTCACCGAGGGGATCATCAATCAGGGACTCCTGGCCCGGTATCTTCCCTACAAGGAGGGAGAGCCCTATTCGGTGCACGCCCTGACCCGGTTGCAGTCAATCCTCTACGACACCGGCTTTTTCGGCGGCGTGAGCGTGGAGCCGGAGTTTGACAAGGTGCAGGAGTATCGGGTGCCGGTGGCCGTGGAACTCGTTCCGGCCTTGCCCAATCGCTATAGTTTTGGCCTTGGCTATGGCACCGATACCGGGGCGCGCGGCAAGATAGAGTGGAAAAACAGACTGTTCAACGAGAGTGGCCACAAGGTGCACAGCTCGCTGCAACTCTCGCAAAAGCTGAGCAAGGTTGATACCGCCTATCAGATCCCCATCTCTGATCCCCGCTACGATGCCCTGAAATATTCCGGAAGCTTTGCCCGAGAAGAGTGGGACGACACCCAGACCGATCTGCTGTCGGTGGCGACCTCCGTCAGCCATGCCGGCCCCAGGTATCAGTACGGCCTCACCCTTGAGGTTCGGGATGAAAACTATGATATCGGCGCCACCAGCGGCTCCAGTCTGCTTGTGCTGCCCAAAGGCGGCTGGAGCGTCGTGTTTGCCGATAACCGGATGAATGTGGAGAATGGCTGGCGGTTTTCGGTGGAGGTGACGGGAGCGGAGAAGGACCTTCTTTCAGACGCCACCTTTTTCCAGACCCAGGGCGGGCTCAAAGGGATCTGGAGCCCCTTTGAACAGTGGCGGCTCATCGGTCGTTTTACCCTTGGCGCCACCTTTGTTGATTCCATTGACGATCTTCCCCCGTCTCTGCGCTTTTACGCCGGTGGCGACCAGAGTGTGCGCGGCTATTCCTATAAAAGCATCGGGACGAAGGATTCCTCGGGCACCGTCATCGGCGGCCGCTATCTGACCGTGGGCAGCATCGAGATGGAGCGGAAGATCAATGACCTGTGGAGTGGCGCGGTCTTTTATGATGCCGGTCAGGCCACGGAGACCCTGGATGTCAAGCTCAAGAACAGCATCGGCTTTGGCGGGCGGATTACCCTGCCCTTTGGTCAGATCCGCATGGATATCGGTTTCCCGCTCCAGCACGAAGATCATTTCTATTATTTACATCTCAATGTGGGGGCGGATCTGTGAAACGGTGGCTTATGGGACTGTTAGCGCTGCCCTTGCTCATGGTGCTGGCCATGCTGGCCGGGCTGGCATTCTGGGGAGGCAGCGAGCCGGGGCTGGAGCAGCTGGCCCGGCTGGCGGTGCGCTCTTCTGCCGGGGTCCTGACCATCGATCAGGTCACCGGGCGACTGCTGGGGAACTGGCGTCTGGAGGGAGTGCGGATTCAGACCGTGGATCTTGATCTGCGCCTCTCCGTCATGGAGGGACGGCTGCGGCCCCTGGCCCTGTTGCGGGGGGAAGCGCAGATGTCCCTGGTGCGCGGACAAGGCGTTGACCTGCTGATCAAGGAAGACCCCCTGGACACCTCGCCCCTGATCCTGCCCAGCCTCAATTTTCCCCTCCCGCTGGCGGTGGACCGGGTGGAGATTGAAGATTTTTTTATCCATGATGACAGTGGCGTCGAGTTCCCCAACATTGAGTGGATCGCCGGCAGGCTGGCTGCCAAAAACCGTCGTGCCCACCTCGAGGGGGGCGAGTACCGGATGAATGGTGTCACCGCCCAGGTCCAGGGAACCATGGACTTCGAGGGGAAATGGCCCGTGGATCTGCGGGGCGGGATAAGCATTGAGGTGGGGAAAGGGGCCGTGCCGCTGTCGGCGGATTTTGTCATTGGCGCGGTGCTCACCGATCCGGTGGCCGAGATTGATCTCACCACCCCGGCCAGCACCAGGATCAATGTGAGCTGTACCGATCTCTTTGGTGATTTGCGCTGGGCTGGCGAGACCACCGTGGCCCGGGTGAGCGCCCATGAGATTCTCTCACTCTGGCAGGCAAAGATGGCGGGGGCGGATCCGGCCTGGCCGGAGCCCTTTTTTACCGAGGCCCACCTCACGGCCACGGGAACCACCGATGGATACACGGGGAAGGTGCGAATGCAGGGGCAATGGACAAAATCTGCGGCCTGGCCCCACCTGGCGGCCCTGCCGCCGATGACCATTGAGGCGGAGCTGGCAGGGGATACCGAGGGCCTGCAGGTGCCGTCGTTGATGGTAAAATCGGAGACCGGAGAGCTGCGGGCCCAGGGCATGGTGAACTGGCTGGACGATGTCCACTGGCAGGCGGAGCTGGTGAGCCGGGAGCTTGCCCTTGCGCCCTATGTGCCGGGATGGACCGGGTCCATGGATGCCCGGATCAAGACCAGTGGCCGGCTGGCGGGCGATGTCCTGAGCGGTGAGCTGGAGCTTATGGCTCTCGATGGTGATCTCCTCGGCTATCCCCTGTCCGGTACTGCGCAACTGCGGCTGGATGAAGCCGGCTTGCGGGTGGACAGCCTGCGCCTGCGAAGCGGGGAATCGGAGCTGGACGTTTCGGGAACGGTGGGAGAGAAAATGAATCTGGAGGTTCGCGCCGAGGTGGCGAGCCTTGCCAATCTCTGGCCGGAGGCGGCGGG
>JACDZF010000168.1 GCA_013426795.1 Desulfocapsa sp.
CCAGCATTCATGGTAAGTACTGCATCAACTTTGGATGCTGAATAGTTACAATTTAGCAAACATAGAGTCTCGAATTAAGTACCTGATGTACGGCGTGCTTGAGCCAATTACTACGGGTGAACAATTTCGTTCCTCTAAACATGGAACTGGTGTCTATCATATCAATCGTCCCTCATATGCCATGCTGCGAATGGCGCTTGAAGCTGCTGGATTTCAAATCGAGAATGTAACATATGATGCCGAAAAAAAAGGTCAGAGATGGTTCTACCCGCTTTATCTCTTAATTCGATTGATTACAAAGTTCAAAGGAGAGAAAGGGGATAAAAAATATTGGCTTAAGGGATCCAATAGCGATAATGTCTTATTGGGTGGCAACACCTTAATTGTAGTCTGTCGGAAAAAATAGCGTGGCTGGTTCAATTTTGAAGTGCAACTCCCTGTTGTGATGCAATTTTGCGGATCGTCTTACTAAAAAAAACACCTCAGAACTGAATTTGTGAATGAAATTAATATTTCCAAATAGTGGAATCAAACCTTTTGCAATTATACCTAAATGTATCCTCTTGATTCAATTGGGGGATATTGGTGACGTGGTCCTTACCACGCCCTGTATCCGGGCCTTGCGCGCTCATTTTCCGCAGGCGCGGTTGGCAGTGATGGTGCGGGAAAAGGCGGCAGAGCTGTTGACTGATTGCCCCTGGATAGACGAGGTGATTCCGGTACGCAAGGCGCAGGGCGGCATCTTTGGCGAGATCGCCGGGCAGCTTGGCTTTGTCCGGGCATTACGTGCGCACCGTTTTGATCTGACCTTTGATCTGCGCACCGGTACCCGCGGAGCAATACTGGCACGACTCAGCGGTGCTCCTCGGCGCATCGGGTTCTTTGCTGACAACGAGGCCTGGTGGCGAAACCGGTTGTTTACTGATCTTCTTTATTCCAATTATACCCCTGATCTGCACGTGAAGGATCATCTCCTCGCCCTGTTGGAGGCCTTTGGCGTCACGGTTCAAAACCGGATGCCGGAGTTGATTGTCTCCCATGCAAAACTTGCTGAAGCGGACCAATTATTGGCTGGAATTCCCATGGACAGTGGACCGATTGTGGTCGTCCAGCCTTTTTCCTTGTGGCAATATAAAGAGCTGGGAAGGGAAAAGTATGGAGCGATAATTCGCTGGCTGGTAATGAAATACCGAGCAACAGTTTTGATTACCGGAGGCTCTGCCGAATATGCACGAGCTGAGGAAATTAAGCGCGACTGCAACGACGGGTGTTCTAATCTGGCCGGTCAGACCAGTTTGGCCCTCTATGCCGCTCTTCTCAAGCGGTGCCGCCTGTTTATCGGGGTGGACAGCGCCGGCTTGCACATTGCAGCCGCAGTGGGCACGCCCACGGTGAGTATTTTCGGGCCATCCTCCCCGGTATCCTGGGCACCTCAGGGAGAATCTCATCGAGTTGTTCGGAAAGATTTTCCCTGTGTCCCTTGTCGTCAAAAGGGCTGCGATGGAAGTGGGAAAAGCCGGTGCCTTGATGAACTCACCGTTGAAGAGATTTTGCCGATGATAGCCGCCCAGCTTGACGGTGCCAATGCTACTCTGATTTGATCTGGTAGAGGATCATCCGTCCGGTTTGATGATTACGCCATTGTCCCAGTTCCAGCAGCTTCCCCTCTTTCACTCCCTCGTTCAGAAGAGCGTACCAATGGCCTGGCGCGTTCGTTTCCTCCCACAGGAGATAGTCAATCTCCTTGTCCCGCAGGTTCTTGATGAACTCCTCCAGGGTTGTCCCGTTGATACTGGTATAGATATGTTCCGGCTGTTCAGGGCAGGAAATTCCAGGGCGATCCAGATTGGCATAGAAGCGTATCAGCCGGACAGTCCTGGATGAGGTTGAGACGCGGACTTCGTTATCCGGGGTGTGATGAGCCGCCAGGAACGAACCAATTTTCTGGAATGCAGTTTCGGATTCTCCTCTGGGCTTGATGAGTCGGGGCAGGGTGATAAGGATGAGTAGAACAACGAATAGGGTCAATATGATCCAACGAGGCTGGCCGCTCCGCCGCTTTACCTGATCCGTTAGTGCGGCGACGCCGCTGCAGAAGCAGAGTAATCCCGGCAGAATGGCCAGCATCATATACCGGTATTCCATTACCCAGGTCTGCAGAATGAAGCAATAGAGCACAGCAAGAGCACTTGTGGCCAGCACCAGGAAGAATCGTGTCAAATCCTGGTCTTGGATACGACGAAAAAATGGCCTGATACCAAGCAGGGTAATAAGGGCGAATGGATAGGTCAGCGCCTCGCACAGCCGGTTAGCAAGGGCTCCCAATCCAATAAGCCAGACCAGGTTGCGTGCCTCGGGGAGAAAAGTCTGAAGTAACGGTCTGTTTTCCTTTTGAATAGCCATGGAAAGGGCATTTCGAAGTTCGCTGTATTGAGGAATCCCCTTGCTGATCCTCAGAAATAAATCGTCAAGCCGAATCATGGCGAGCAGGGATGAACCCACCATCAGCGCATTTATTATCAGGACGCCAGCTCCGATCAGTATGGGCAGCGCAAACCAAAGTATTAAGCTGATTCGTCGGCATTGCTTGATCAACACGGGCAGAAAGACACAGGTGGCCGCAATGTACCAAGCTGCCTCGATTCTTGCCCAGGCAGCCATTAAAAAAGCGATACAGGCCAGTGAAAGCAGCAGTCGTCCCTGTTCGCGCACTCCCCGTGCCAACCAGTAAAGTCCGGAGAGGCTGAAGAACCAGCAGACCGGGTCACGCACCACTTCAACACTGTTATAAACCCAGGTGGGCAGGAATATGAGGATTGCAACGGAGGCAACACTGTCTTCTCTTGAGAAGAACTGGCGGAACAGACCATAGAGAGGAATAACCGCCAGGGTTCCGAAAATCAGAGACACTGACCGGGCGGCCAACAGCCAGTCATCCAGAAAATAATGGAACAGGCTGATAAAAAAAGAGGTGATGGAAAGATACGGCAGGCTGCATACAGCCATCTCCCATTCACCGGCAGCTATTGCCTTTGCCTGGTGGATGTAAAGGGGGCCGTCTGGATTGAGTGAGATAGTGTTATGGAAGGCGTAGAGTCGGATGGCGGCGGCGGCCAGTACCAGGAGGGTCAGAGCTACGGCAGTGATGACGCCGGATTCTGCTGGTTTTCCTCTGAGAGGAGAACTATTCACGGGAGGCGAGAATCGAAGCATATATTCCACTGATCTTCCGGACGACCGTTTCCCAGCCATGTTTTTCAGCCGTCTGACGGGCGGCCTTTCCCATGGTGGAGCGTTGTTCGTTGTCTTGCAGGGTGATTATCCGTTCAGCCACCGCTCGATCATCTGTTTTATCCACTCTATATCCTTGCTGACCGTCGATTACCAGATCCTTCGCTCCAACATTGGGGCTGACAAGAACCGGCAGTCCGGAGGCCATGGCCTCAAGCACAGTCATACCAAAGGTGTCGAAGTCGGAAAGCAGGGCGTAAATGTCTGCTGCGGCATAGAATTCCTCCATCCCGTGGGTGCATATCCCGGCGAATCGAACTGCATCAGCAACACCCAGGTCAGTGGCCAGTTTATGATAGCGCGCCTGTTTCCCCTTGCCAACTACCAGGAGCCGAATGGCTTGGTCTGGCCGTTGTTTCTTTACCTGAGCCAGTGCTTTGATGAGAGTACCAAGACCCTTGAGTTCGAAGTTCATCCCCACAAAAAGCAGCACCAGGTCGGAGTCGGGAAGATTGAATTGATCTCTGATTTTATGACGGTATTTTTCCTGATTCCGAGGATGAAAGCGCTCCAGATCAATACCTGGATGGAGGACTTGCAGCTTTTCCCGGATATCAGGAAATTCGAGGGCATATTGTTCTGATGCGAGGGTTGAAACCGCTATCAGAAAGTGGCAGCGGGGATCATTGAGCAGTCGCTTTTCAACCCAGGTAGTGACTCGATCAAAAAGGCTCATTCTTTTTTTTCGTATCTCTCGTGTCCAGAATGAGTGAGGCACTCCATGCATGGTGAAGAGATCGGCGTGAAAAATGCGATCATGGGTGTGGATGATGTCGCAGTGAAGTTGAGCTGCCTTCCGATTGGCAAACCAGGCAAAGCTGATGGTGGTCAGGCATCGGGGAAAGCTGATAACAGGGACATGATGGAATGTGATAGACGTAGAAGAGGAACTCCAGCGATGAGCTATCACGTGGATTTCATAGCCAGGATTTTCTGCGAGCAGCTCCGTGAGAATGGCGGCATATCGTTCAGCGCCACCTGCTATCCCATATTTCGGAATAATAACCGCGATCTTTATTCGGGCCGATACAGGGGAAGTCATTGTGGCTCAGGGGTTGATGGTTGAGGCAACAGCGTTTGAAAAATGGAAAGTATGAACTTGTAGCGTTCTATCTTGGCGGCAATATTTGTCTTATCCTTGGCTATCAACCGTTCAATGGACAAGGTAAGGAGTCTCCATCGAGCCTGACGGATTTTGGCGAGACAAATACGGCGGATGGTAATGGAACTATAGTGTCGTTGATACAATATGGCTGCAGCGTTCAGTTTTTTTCGGATAAGCTCAAGTGGTACGGTGTTTATTTCACTTTTACCTTCCCAATGGATAACCTCAGCTTCGGGTATAAAGCCCAACTCCCAACCGGCTTGCCGAACTTTGATGCTTAAATCAATATCTTCACCATAGAGGAAAAAGGCCTCAGAGAAGCCGTGTACCTGATTCATTACCTTACGCCGGGCAATGAGGCTTGCTCCGAGCAGCCAGGCAATGCTTCCTGGCAGCCCAGTAAGTTCACCACTGGCATAGCGTTGGCTTGGATAACTTGCTTCTACTGAATTCTGATGCGAATAATCAGGGTAGAGGAGTCTGGTGCCGGCCATACCCACGGAAGGATTCGTATCCATAAATTGGAGCATGGTACGAAAGCAGTCTGGCTGAACCTGGGTATCTGGATTGAGGTAGAAGATAAACTCGCCTGTCGCGTGTTCCAACGCCATATTATTGGCCTTTGCAAAACCGAGATTTTCTGGACTGACAAGAAGATGGACTTGGGGAAACTGTTCGCGAACGAACTGAACACTTTTGTCTGATGAAGCATTGTCAACAACCCACACATCAAAGGTAGCCCCGGTTTGAGAAAAAACCGAATGGAGGCAGACTGTGAGGAAATCGGCAGTGTTATAATTGACAATGATGACTGAGATGTTGAGCATGGTGAATCAATTATAAAAATAGATTAGCATCGAATTGTCACGTTAGCGCGACTAGTTTTCACGCATTTACAGGATAAAATAGTCCATGGCGGAGAGGAATCATGCAGGCTTACAGCGTTACGGCACAAAGAACACTACTCCTGATACTGAATGGTATATAACGATTCATACTCGCCATGAAGTGCAAGCAGAGTCTCGTGACTGCCCTCTTCCACAATAAACCCGTTTTTAATCACAATAATCCGGTCGGCATTTTTGATGGTGGACAGACGGTGGGCGATGACCAGGGTGG
>JACDZF010000169.1 GCA_013426795.1 Desulfocapsa sp.
CCTGAACCAGGCGGTGACGGAACGAGACGGGCAGATCGTCAGCCTGAACCAGGCGGTGACGGAACGAGACGGGCAGATCGTCAGCCTGAACCAGGCGGTGACGGAACGAGACGGGCAGATCGTCAGCCTGAACCAGGCGGTGACGGAACGAGACGGGCAGATCGTCAGCCTGAACCAGGCGGTGACGGAACGAGACGGGCAGATCGTCAGCCTGAACCAGGCGGTGACGGAACGAGACGACCAGATCGTCAACCTGAACCAGGCGGTGACGGAACGAGACGACCAGATCGTCAGCCTGAACCAGGCGGTGACGGAACGTGACGGGCAGATCGTCAACCTGAACCAGGTGGTGACGGATCGAGACGACCAGATCGTTAACCTGAACCAGGCGGTGACGGATCGTGATGTAACTGTTTCCTCGTTTAAACAGAGCTCTTCGTGGAGGATCACAAAGCCACTTCGGGAAATGGCTAGCTTCTTTAAACGAACGGCAAAGGTGGAACTTAAGGACGAGGCACAGGCTGCGATCGTTGCACCTGGAGCGGATGCATTTTTCACCATCTGTTCTAAAAACTTTCTGGCTCATGCGCGGGTACTCTACTATTCGGTCCGCCCCCACTATCCCAACACCAGATTCTTCGTAGTGCTGTGCGACCGTGTTGACAGTCTATTCGATCCGGCGCAGGAACCTTTCGACTTCGTTTTTCTTGAGGATTTGAACCTGCCAAATCTCGTTGAAATGGCAGCGCGTTACAACATCACCGAGTTCAACACGGCCATTAAGCCTTTCGCGTTCGCGCACTTGATGACGAAGTGTCATTTCGGATCGGTCGTTTATCTTGATCCCGACCTCTTTTTTGTCGACAAGATGAACGAGCTCGATAACCTGCTGCATGATGGCGCTGAGGCAGTGCTTACGCCGCATATCTTGCAACCGGCCGAACACGACGAGATTCACGACGGAAAGATGCTGCTGTACGGCATCTATAACCTCGGCTTTCTGGCATTGAGGAGTACCCCGGCTGTCCACGCCTTCCTGACATGGTGGGGGCGACGCCTCGAACGCCACTGTGTAATCAGGCTGGAAGAAGGCTTGTTTGTTGATCAGAAGTGGGCGGATCTGCTGCCTTCCTTCGTTCCCGGTACTCAAATCATTCACCACCCAGGCTACAACGTAGCATATTGGAATCTCCCACAACGCAAAATTGTACGACATGGTGGTCGTTGGCTTGCAAACGGTGAACCGTTGCGCTTCGTGCACTTTAGCGGCAACAAGCTTGACGACGTAAACGTATTCTCGCGCCACAGTCAGCAGGTCACGATCGACAACATCGGTGATTTGGGTGAGCTGCTCGGCACCTACCGCGAGCAGGTTTACCAGCAAGGACATGCATTCTACCGGACACTCCCCTATGCCTTCAACTGGAACGGCGAAGCCGGGATCAATCTGCATACGCCAAAGGAACTAGACCTCGCGTCAGCAAAACTCAAGGCTGCTGACGATAACGGTGTAGAAGCGCAAACAGCCCTGGCACAGCCACTAAGCGCCTTCCCCGGCGTCTGGCGCCGTTTTGCTTTGCTGCGCCAAGCAATGCCGCTGGCTAAACGACTGTCGGGGGGATGGGCACCCTTTGTCCGCCGTGCCTGGCGCTCCTATCGACTGCACGGATGGCATCACGTTAAGACAAAGGTCGTAGAGCTCGGTGGATATGGCGCTCCGCCGCCAACTGCGACCCAGCTGACACCAGATACCTCGCAACGAAACGCTACTGCCAAGCGTCTCTTGTACCTTGACTGGGCAATTCCCAAACCCGATCAGGATGCAGCTTCGGTCACCGCGAAGCTGTTGATGGAGATCTTCGGCTCACTGGATTACCGCGTCACTTTCGTTCCGTGCAGTCTCAAATACGAGGAGGGATACTACGAGGATCTCGTCGCCGCTAACATCGAGGTGATAGTCCATCCGGCCATCCAATCGATTTCAGAGTGGATAACGGCAAACGCCCACAACTTCGACATTTGCATCTTGGCGCGAGGGCCGGTTGTGTGGCCCTACCTTGAAACGCTCAAAAGGGTTGCACCGGACTTGCGGTTGATTTTTAACACCGTCGATCTTCATTACCTCAGGGAATTGCGGCAAGCCGAATTGGCGAATGATGAAAATGCGCGTGATACTGCGCTGATGATTCGCGAGCAAGAATTTGAACTAATCCATAAATGCGATCTGACAATCCTCCTCAGCCAAGAAGAGATGTACACAGTGCGGGAGATTAACCCGGAAGCTTCTGCTGTGGTCCTTCCGGTGGTTTTCAGCGATATTCCGGGTGCTATGAATTCGTTTGCAGAACGGCGCGACATCCTGTTCATCGGGAGTTTTCCACACCAGCCTAATATTGATGCCGTCATTTACTTTGTCGAAGTTGTGTTTCCAATTATTCGCCTGCGGATTCCGGATATCCGGTTTAAGGTGATCGGTGCGAATCCTCCAGAGTCGATCCAGCGTCTGGCCGATAACCCCGGGATTGAGATTCTTGGTTTCGTAAAAGACCTCGAGCCGGTCTTTTCGTATATCCGCTTGTCGGTTGCCCCACTTCGCTATGGCGCTGGCATCAAAGGCAAGATCGGCACAAGCCTTTGCTACGGCGTCCCCTGTGTTGCAACCTTGATTGCTGTCGAGGGAATGGGCCTTGTCGATGGCAAGAACGTGCTCGTTGGCGAAACCCCTGAACAGTTTGCCGAAGCTGTCTGTACCGCATACCTGGATGCGGACAAGTGGAACGCACTCAGCAATGAAGGGCATCGCTTTGCACTTGACAACTATTCCGTGTCGGTGATTCGAGATCGCGTTCGCAACATGTTATGGGCCACGACCGAGGGGTGGCGGCAATTGCAGTCCGCAGTAGAACTCGACGGATGGAGTGCCTTTCAGAAGCATGCTAAGCGGATAGAGAAGGAATATGACCGACGCGTGTTGATCGAGCAGTCCCTGCTTCCGACAGACGATTCGAAATCCTTCACGACGCCAGGTTTCTGCTGCGTCTGCGGTCGAGCTACCAATTTTCTTACCAGTTTTATGTGTTCGAACGGTTCGACGCCAGATGGCCGACCAATGCCAAACTGGCGCGAACACATGCAATGTCAGCACTGTGGACTGGTTAACCGAATGCGCGCAGCACTAAACGTGTTGCACACAATCGCTCGGCCAAAGACTGATAGTAGGATCTATATTACAGAAAGGCTGACACAAACATACGGTTGGTTGGAGAAACGGTATTCCACTCTGCAAGGTAGCGAGTATTTTGGACCAGATCACAAACCAGGATCGACAGTGGATGGGATAAGACACGAAGATGTGATGAATCTTAGCTTCGAGGATAATTCATTTGATTTCGTACTCTCATTTGATGTGCTCGAGCATTTGCCATTCCCGGATAAAGCCTTTGTGGAAATCTACAGGGTTCTTGATAAAAACGGCGTCTTCATATTTTCTGTTCCATTTGCATCGAATAGTAAGTCGGACGTAATTCGGGCATCGCTGCGCAATGATGGAACGATCGAGCATCACCTCCCTGCCGAGTATCATGGAAATCCCGTCGATCCAGAGGGTGGAGCTTTGTGTTTCCGATATTTTGGTTGGGAAATGCTAGATCACCTGAGAAAGATCGGGTTCAAAAATGTGCGCTGTCAAGCCTATTGGTCAGAAGAACAAGGTTATCTAGGAAAAGAACAGTTTCTGTTTTTCGCTGTAAAAGGGGCTGAAAGATGAGTAAACCATTAGAAAATGTCGGCGCTTATATGTCTCTTGTAGTTCTATTTTTGATGCTTTCTTTTTCTGCATTGACATGGGATCGTCCTGGAATAAATGGGGATGAATTCAACTTTTTATGGCCTTTGCTAACGGAGCCTATTTCGGCTATAGGGCCATCTAGATGGCCCTATTTTGGTCCGATCAAGACATATCTAACGTATCCATTACTAATAGGCATTGGGTTTAATGTTGAGTTGTTTAGTGCCTTACTCCTGAAAGTCTGTCAAAAAAAACAAGAAAAAATTTATTCTATCTTGCAATCATAGAACAGCAAAGACTTTGCAGTCGATTGGAGTGTTCATGAATATTTTGAAAAATCTGGGTTGCGGGCTTGTTGCCCGCGTTAGATATGTATCGATCTTTGCCTATTTTTTATGTGGAGTGTTATGCTTTAGGCACACCAGCAGAACTGGCGTTTTTTTTAGCGCATGACCTCAAGTAATGCTAAAGGCTGGGGAGTTGGTGCAATGAATGATGGCTGTAAAATAATTGTTGTTGGGGCAACTGGGTATATCGGTAATGTATTGTTAAATAACGCTAAGGCTCATTGTGTTGCAGTTGGAACCTCGTCTTCTGCCACTGATGGGTTACTCCTTTTGCGCTTGGAGACTCTTTCAGATTTTGGCAACGTGGATATTCATCCCGGGGATGTTGTGCTCTTAACTGCTGCCATATCCGCACCTGATATTTGCGCCCGCGAGCACGGTCATGCATGGGCGGTAAATGTAACAGGGACTTCTGAATTTATAAATCAAGTGATCTCCTATGGCGCGCGGGTAATGTTTTTCTCCAGTGACACGGTTTACGGTGAACGCAACAGTATATTTAATGAAACCGTTGAAATCCAACCTGCTGGTGAGTATGCCAAGATGAAAAGTGTGGTAGAAAAACGATTTTTAGGCAATCCACTCTTCAAGTCTATCCGTCTTTCATACGTATTTTCACGAGAAGACAAGTTTACTAAATACCTATCTGGCTGCGCTGAATGTGGCGAAGAGGCTGAACTATTTCACCCCTTTTATCGGGCGATCATTCATCGTGAAGATGTTGTTGAGGGAGCACTCGCACTTGCCCTGCGCTGGGAAGAGTTCCCACAGCAGGTGGTCAATTTTGGTGGTCCCCAGGTGCTTTCAAAAATAGATTTTGCTGATTGCTTGAAGAGAACGGCATTGCCGAATTTGAGATATCGGGTTACGGAGCCGGGGGATGACTTCTTTAAAAACCGGCCCCGAGTCATTGCAATGTCTTCTATTGTTATGCCAAAACTATTGGGGCGTTCTTCCCGTCGTGTGCTTGAGGCGGCGCAACTTGAGTTTGTGTCAAGTTAGATTTATGAGTTGTTATATTTGGAGTATCGAGGAGCAAGATGAGTAATAATGACCTTCTGACCTTCCCCCATTTATTGTACCAGTTTAAGGTTAGTGTTTTCTGTTTCAAGGACTCTTAAACGTTTTGCTTCAGAAATCTCCAACCCGCCGTACTTGCTCCGCCATTTGTAAAAGGTCACGTCACTGATCCCATGGGTCCGGCACAAATCAACAATCTTCATCCCGGCCTGGGCCTGTTTTAATATCCCTACAATCTGTTCTTAACTGAATCTGCTTGATTTCATGTCTTTCTCCTTTCTGAGGTGTTTAGAGCGAAATCACTAATTCCATTTCTAAATCTAAAGTGAATTTATTATCCAAGGCCAAGCGACGATA
>JACDZF010000170.1 GCA_013426795.1 Desulfocapsa sp.
TAAGAGACAAACGATTGAACAAAAAAATAAAAGGGACCGAAACGGAAGGATCAGGCCTCCACACCAGCAATGGCCTCCCCCGCCCCGGACTCCTGACCATCCTCAACCAGGCCCCCTCTGCCCTTTCTGAATCCCAGCCCGAGGACGAAGACCTCCCGGCTCTCGGTGCGGGAGCTCTTCGGTTTTATCACCTGAACCTGTTCAAAACGGGCCTGGACCTCCCCCACAAAGGCGGGAAAATCCTCTCCCTGAAAAGCCTTGCACAGAAAATGGCCCTTGTCATGGAGGAGAATCTCGGTCATATCCAGGGTCTGGCGAACCAGATTGAGCGACTGCTGATGATCGGCCCAGCGATTGCCCGTGGTTTTCGGGGCCAGATCGGAGAGCAGCACCTTGAAGGCCGGTCGAATCCGGCGCAGTTGCAGCACCAGCTCAGGGTCCATGATATCGGCCACGATCCATTGGATAAGGGCACCACCGGGCCGGGCGGAGGTGGCGGTCTCCTGCAGATCAACGCCCACCACCAGGCCGCTTTCGCCCACCACCTCGGAGGCATAGAGCGACCAGCTTCCGGGACAGCAGCCGAGATCCAGCACCGCGTCGCCCCGGCGCAGGAAGTGATATTTCTTCTGCACCTCTTCCAGCTTGTAGATGGAGCGGGCCGGGTACTTATCCTTCTTCGCCTTCTGGTAATAAAAGTCTTTTACTTTCCGCATTTTTTATCCATAAATTTTTTGGGCACTTTATTCCATTTATCCCGCTTTGACAAGACGGAAATCAGGGAAACGGCCCTGGACGGCCCGGCCCCGTGAGACTCTCAGCCCCACTGTTTCAGCCATTTTCCATGGCTGACAGATAGGCGCCCACCCAGCGCAGGGCCTCTTCCCTGGAGGCGACCTCCCCTTCCACCCGGGCCAACTCCAGGGCATCCAGAATTTCTGCAAACAGCGGCCCGGGCAGCAGGGAAAAGGAGGCAATGAGATCCCGGCCACTGAGCAGACGGGGGCCCCGCAAGGCCGGCGTGATATGCCGCGCCCGAATCTCCAGGACCTCGGCCAGCAGCCCGGACAACTCCGCCTCCAGGCCGGGCGGCTTCTTCTCGCCCTTTCCCGCCAGGCTGTCGGCCATGGCCAGAAGAAAGAGGCCGATGAGATCATCGCCCGCCTTTTTGCACAGATGCAGACAGGCCTTCCGGCTGAGTGGCCCATCCCGGCGGACATTGCAGAGATGGAAGGGCTGCATGTGCATGGAAATCAGACCCGCCACCCGCTCCCGGTTTTCATTGCTCCACCGCCATTGCCGTCCCAGTTGCAGAACCATGTCCCGGCCGGTCTGGTCATGATTATAAAAGGTGATCCGGCCCCCCTTATCCTCGCGCACGGCCATGGTCAAAGGCTTGCCCAGATCATGGAGCAGTGCCGCCCATTTCAGGCGCGACCGCACCCCTGGCCGGCCAAGATACTCCCTAATCTCTGCTTCACCCCCGGGATAAAACCGGAGGGGCTTATCGAGAATCTCCTCCATAAATCCAAGGGCTGCCAGACTGTGATGGAAGACATCGAGATGATGAAAGCCCGGCTGCTCCATGCCCACCCCCTGGGCAAGATCGGGGATAAGCTGCCACAGAAGCCCGCTTGCCGCCATTGCTTCCATCACCGCATGGGCCCGGCCACTGGCCATGATCAGATCCAGCTCATGGGTAATCCGCTCCGCCGCGACCCGATGAATCAGCCCCGCCTGACGAGCGATTTCAGCCCTGGTCGCCTCCTCGAGGGTAAAGCCAAGGGTGGCACTGAGCCGATAACCGCGCAGCAGGCGCAGGGGGTCGTCCTCAAAGGCCCGGGGGCAGGCCCGTAAAACCTTGGCATGGAGATCGGAAACACCGTGCAGGGGATCAATCAAGGTGGGAATGACCGACTTATCCAGCAGATCCGCAAAGGCGACCCCGATGGCATTGACCGTGAAATCACGGAGGATCAGATCCGCCTCAATGGTCCTGGCGCCGGAGCGGAAACCGGAAAAATCAATGGTCAAACCACGCCATACCACCCGGGCGGTATTTTCTTCGACACCTCCCAGGGGCACCAGGGCGCCGCCCTTCAGCTCGGCGATCAAGCCACGGCAGCAGGCAGCCGCGTCATCGGCCATGGTGATATCGAGATCGCCGGGCACCCGGCCCAGCAGCCAGTCGCGCACCGTACCGCCCACCACATGGAACTCCCGGCCCCGTTGCTCCGCCATCCGCGCAAGCGCCCTGACCAGCCGCTCCGGATAGTCTTTCAGCCGCCCGGACAGCAGGGCCGCATCATCACAGCGCATCATCATCCCGGGTTCTTTCCTCTTTCATCTGTCATGACTTTCGTTTATTGTATGCCCCCAGAAACACTTGCGATATACCCCGCTATGAATGCACCATTTACCACATCGACAGAAATATGGATAGTCCCACCGGACGCATGATCAGGATCGGCACCACCTCCATTGGCCTGATCGGCCTCGATGTTACCATCAACAGGGCCCTGGCCGCCGGAATTCCTGCCACCGAGGCGGTTGAGCCGATCTTCCGGGCCGTCAGGGAACGGAACTATGTCCCCGCGACCATGGCCGACAAATACAGGACGGCCATCGAGCGGGAATACCGCCGCCTGAGCGGCCTTGCCCATGACGAGCAGGAGGGACTGGTCATTCGCATACTCGGAAGCGGCTGCATCAGTTGCAAGGGCCTGCAAACCATGGTCATTGATGCCATGGAGCGGGCTGGAATCGCCGCCGATATTGAACAGATCCACGACCGTGACGAGATCGGGCGCCTCGGCGTCACTTCCACCCCCGCCCTGATAATCAATGGTCAGATCAAGATCGCCGGGATCACGCCGACCCTGGCGCAGGTGGAACAATGGCTGCAAGAGTTTGGCTCCCGGGCCGATCCGCAAAAATGATCCCCCATGACTGACTCCCCTTTTCTTTACCTCGCGCCCATTCGCGGGATCACCGACTGCCTGTTTCGCACCCTCTTCCAGCACCATTTCGGCGGTGTTGATGGGGCCGTCGCCCCCTTTCTCAACCCGCAACCGCACGCGAACATTGATCTGAGGCAGCTCCATGACCTGCTGCCCGAGCAGAACCTGGCCCTGCCGGTGGTGCCGCAGTTTCTCCACACCAACCCGGAAGGCCTGCTCGCCCTGGGGCAGCGGCTCCATGACCTGGGTTATACCCGGATCAACTGGAACCTGGGCTGTCCGGCTCCCATGGTCACCCGCAAACGACGCGGCTCCGGTCTCTTGCCCTACCCCGACGCCATCTGCGCCTTTCTCGATGTCGTTCTCCCTTCAATGCCCCTGCAACTCTCCATCAAGACCCGGCTGGGGCTGAACCATCCCGATGAACTGGCCGCACTTCTTCCCCGGCTCAACGACTATCCGCTCTCCGAGATCATCATCCATACCCGGCTGGGCAAGCAGCTCTACCGGGGCACAACCGATCCCCAGCGCTTCCGCCAGGCCCTGAGCTTAAGCCGCCATCCGCTCGTCTATAACGGCGATATCACCGACCTTGCAGGCTGGAGCCGCCTGCGCCGGCAATTCCCCACGGTTCAGCGCTGGATGATCGGCCGCGGCCTGCTGGCTGATCCTTTCCTGGCCAGAACCATCAAGGGCGAGCCGTTCAATCCCGACCAACGCCGGGCCATGCTTCTGGCCTTTCACCAGGAACTTTTTACCGGCTACAAAGAGCTTCTTGCCGGTCCCAGCCACCTGCTGGGCCGCATGAAGCAGATATGGTTTTATCTGGCCGCATCCTTTCCAGACCAGGACAAACTCTGGAAAAAAATAAAAAAAGCCGGCACCGAAGAGTGCTATCTCGCCGCCATTGCCGGGTCCTTTCGCCAGTAAGAGAATCGTTTCTCTTTCGGCCAGGGCCTCGTCTTTCCAATTCCAGTCATTGTCTTGTCATCATGCACAATATAAAAAAAATCCAGATCATCGGCGGCGGACTCGCCGGCTGCGAGGCGGCCTGGCAGGCGGCCCAACGCGGCTGCTCCGTCCGCCTCTACGACATGAAACCGCACCGGTTCAGTCCGGCCCACTCCTCGCCCCTGCTGGCCGAAATGGTGTGCAGCAATTCCCTGCGGGCAAGCGCCCGGCACTCGGCCGTCGGACTGTTAAAGGAAGAGATGCGCCGCCTTGACTCCCTGCTTATGCGGGTAGCCTATGAAACGGCCGTTCCCGCCGGGCGAGCGCTTGCGGTCAATCGCGAGCTTTTTTCCGAGGCCGTCACCGAGCACCTGGAGCAGCAGCCCCTGGTAGAGATTGTGCGGCAGGAAATCACCGAGATCCCGGCGCCTGGCGAGGCCCCGATTATCCTGGCCACCGGGCCCCTCACCTCCGAGCCCATGGCCGAATCCCTGATCCAGCTCACCGGCCGCGACCGTCTGGCTTTTTATGATGCCATCGCCCCCATCGTCCATGCCGAATCCCTGGACATGGATACCGTCTATCTGAAGTCACGCTACGAAGATGGGCCCGGTGATTACCTGAACTGCCCGATGAACAAGGACGAGTACATGGCGTTTATCGCGGCGCTGAAGGAAGGGGACACGGTCCCCTTAAAGGATTTCGAGGAGGTCAAGTACTTTGAAGGCTGCCTGCCCATCGAGGTCATGCTGGCCCGGGGCGACAACACCCTGCGTTTCGGCCCGATGAAACCGGTGGGCCTCGATGACCCGCGCACCGGACGCTGGCCCTACGCCGTTGTCCAGTTGCGCAAGGAAAATAAACAGGGAAGCCTGTACAATCTTGTGGGCTTTCAGACCAAGCTCACCTACCCGGAACAGAAACGAATCTTCCGCATGATTCCGGGGCTGGCCCAGGCCGACTTTGCCCGCCTGGGCTCCATCCACCGCAACACCTTTGTCTGCGCGCCCTTGCTGCTTGAGCCCACCCTGCAAGTCAATTCGCGGCCGAACCTGTTTCTGGCCGGACAGCTTTCCGGGGTGGAAGGCTATGTGGAATCCACGGCCATGGGACTCCTGGCCGGAATCAATGCGAGCCGAATGCTCCAGGGCAAACCCCTGTTAGTGCCGCCCCCGGAAACGGCCATGGGCTCACTTATCACCCACCTGACCCAATCCGATCCCGCCCATTTTCAACCCTCCAACGTCACCTTCGGCCTGTTCCCGGAACTTGCACCACCACCATACGTCGAAGGGAAAAAGCCGCAGAAGCTCTCCAAACAGCAGCGCGGTGAATTCAGGGCGGGCGTGGCGCTGAACGCTTTAGACGAGTGGATAAAAAAAGCGGAATAACCGGGCCACCTTCATTTCATTTCCAGATCACAAGTAAAATGCGGATACCCAGCCAACACGGGCAACAAGCCCGCAACCCAATAATCCGTA
>JACDZF010000004.1 GCA_013426795.1 Desulfocapsa sp.
CACCAATTAAAACCAACACCACTTTCTCTCAATGCCTCTTGGCAAAGATGCTTCTCAAATCTTCATGCTCAATAGTGTAACTGTCAAAAATTACTGCCTACATTTCACGCTTCTCAAGGACTGACAATCTTATCCAGACTTCATGACTCCGAGAAGGGGCGAAACTACTCCAGTCACTCTCCACATGTCAATGAAAAAGTTTACTCTTTTTCGCTGGTGATCCATTTCAACAAGGCTGTGACTATTTTTTGCGCTTGCTCCGTGCTTGAAATATTAAATTTGGACTTGGGAAAATACTCTCCTTCCCGCTTCTGGTAACGACGAATGGTATACATGTCTTTTCCGTACTCTCCCTTCCCCTTGTCCCAGTTTTGATAACGAAACAAAATTGTTGTCCAAGCCCCTTTGGACAGGATCTCTTTATCCAACTCTTTCACCAGAAGAACGCCTTCTTCTTCATAATTGATGGTCAACTCATTCAAATCACTACTCATTTCGTATCTCTTTTTATTAAAAGCCCACCATTGAGCCACCTAAAAAAAATCAGTTCCCAAAACAAAGTCTGCCTTCTCGAACATCTACCTGGATATGATCCCCCTCCACAAACCGACCTGCCAAAAGCTCCATGGCCAAGGGATCTTCAAGGTGACGCTGGATAGCTCTTTTTAACGGGCGCGCGCCAAAGAGCGGATTATAGCCGGCATCCACCAAAAACCCTTTTGCCGCATCCGTAACGGACAGCTTGTACTTCCTCTCTGCCAGTCTGGCAACCAGGCGCTGGAGCTGAATATCAATGATGGCCCCCATGTCCTTTTTAGACAGGCTGTGAAAAATAATCGTCTCATCCACCCTGTTCAAGAATTCAGGTTTAAACTTCTGATGCAGAAGTTCTTCTATCTGATTGCGTACCACATCAATCCCCGCGTGCTCTTCCGCCATCTTCATGATCAGATCGCTGCCAAGATTTGAGGTCATGATCAAAATCGTATTCTTGAAATCAACCGTTCTCCCCTTTCCATCGGTCATCCGGCCATCATCCAGGACTTGCAGCAGGACATTAAAGACATCCGGGTGCGCCTTTTCAATCTCGTCCAGAAGAATCACGCAATAGGGCCGCCTCCGCACCGCTTCCGTGAGATATCCGCCCTCTTCATAACCGACATAGCCCGGAGGAGCACCAATAAGTCTGGCCACCGAGTGCTTTTCCATAAATTCAGACATGTCAATGCGAATCATGGCCTGAGTACTGTCAAAGAGAAAATCGGCCAGTGCCCGCGCCAGCTCAGTCTTGCCAACGCCGGTGGGTCCCAGAAAAATAAATGACCCGAGGGGGCGATCAGGATCCTGAAGGCCAGCCCGAGCCCGCCGCACCGCATTGGACACCGCCTTAATCGCCGCTTCCTGACCAATAACCCGAGCGGAAAGGGCAGACTCCGCATGGACCAGCTTGTCCTTTTCACCCTCCAGAAGCCTGTCCACAGGGATACCTGTCCATTTGGCGACCACTGAGGCAACATCCTCCGCGCCCACTTCTTCTTTCAGCATCTGATGCTTTTCCTGAATCTGCCTCAGCTTGTTATTGGCTTCCTCAAGGTTTTTTTGGAGTTGGACCATTGTCCCATAACGAATCTCCGCCACCTTGCTCAGATCTCCAATCCGCTCAGCGCGCTGTTCCTCCATATGTGTTTCATCAATACTTGCCTTAATCTGACGAATATTTTGAATCACATCACGTTCAATGGTCCACTGTCCTTTCATTCCACCCAGGGAATCATTGATTTCACCAAGCTTTTTCCTCAGCTCCACCAGACGTTCCTGCGATGCCGGATCTTTTTCTTTCTTCAGGGCCTCCTGTTCAATTTCCATCTTGATTTTTTTGCGTTCCAGCTCATCAATCTCGGTGGGCATGGAATCAATCTCAATACGCAGACAGGATGCAGCCTCATCGATCAGATCAATGGCCTTGTCAGGAAGAAAGCGATCGGTAATATACCGGCTCGACAAAACAACCGCCGCCACCGTTGCCGCATCCTGGATGCGGACACCATGATGAACTTCATACTTTTCCTTGATGCCACGCAGAATGGCAATGGTATCTTCCTCACTGGGCTCCTGAACCAGAACCGGCTGGAACCTGCGCTCCAGAGCCGCATCTTTCTCGATATATTTCCGATATTCATCCAGGGTGGTGGCGCCAATGCAATGCAATTCCCCCCGGGCCAGTGCCGGCTTGAGCATATTGGAGGCATCCATGGAGCCTTCCGCCGCTCCCGCTCCCACCAGGGTGTGAATCTCATCAATAAAAAGAATAATCTCTCCCGCCCGGGCCTCAACTTCTTTCAACACTGCCTTCAGCCTGTCCTCAAACTCACCCCGATACTTTGCCCCGGCAATCAATGAACCAAGATCAAGGGCCATCACCTGTTTTCCCTCGAGAGTGGCCGGAATATCGCCATTGACAATGCGCTGGGCAAGCCCCTCGGCAATGGCGGTTTTCCCCACTCCGGGCTCACCGATCAGGATCGGATTATTTTTAGTCCGCCGTGAAAGGACCTGGATCACCCGTCGAATCTCCTCATCCCGGCCAATAACCGGGTCCAGCTTTCCCTTTCTGGCGCTGTCAGTCAGGTTCCGCGCATATTTTTCCAAGGCCTGATACTTCTCTTCAGGATACTGATCAGTAACCCGTTGATTTCCTCGAATGGTGGTCAAGGCCGTGAGAAAGCCTTTCTCATCAATCCCCCGGCCCCGCAACATCTTGGAAACTTCAGAGCCATGCTCTTGAATAATGGAGAGAAACAGATGTTCCTGACTGACAAACTCATCCTGCATCTGGCTTGCAGCGTTGAACGCCTTGTCCAGAATCTTTTTCAACTTGGCAGACATATAAGCCTGCCCCGCGCCACCGCCAGAGACCTGGGGAATCTTGTCAATAAGATTATTCAGCTCCATCAGAATAATGGCGGGATCAACCCCCATTTTCTGGAGTACCGGCACCACAACCCCCTCGGGTTGCTCAAGAATGGCCCTTGCCAGATGCGCCGTCCGAATCTCCTGATGGGATTTACTCTGGGCAAGCTGCTGGGCGGCCTGAATTGCCTCTTGCGACTTTATCGTAAATTTATCAAACTGCATGGGATTGTCCTCCTATAGATTCCTTTGAGGGTAAACAAAAAAGTACCCGGAGTTACCCGGAGACATTCATTTTTCCGGTTGCACTCTAAGGTAAGAACAGGTTGGCCAAATGTCAATATTTTGACAACAAGAGTGCCCGTGCAGCGCTCAAAAAAAAAGCGGGCTTCAAAGACTGAAGCCCGCTCACCAAACATTGGCGGAATCGATTAACTGCATCCACCGGAGCCACAAGAGCCGGAGCTGCATCCCCCACCCCCGCCGAGTGGATTGCTGGAGGTGATACCAAACCCGGAACGTGGACCAGCATCCAGGTAGTCAACATGGACTGCACCGCAGGTCGTCATAAGAGACTCCTCAACAAGGAATTTCAAGCCGCCATTCTCAAAAATTTTGTCATTGCTTTTTGGCTCATCCAGAGCCAATCCCAAAGAGGGACCTGCTCAGCCACCTTGCATCAAGGCAATACGCAGGGCAGAATCAATGGAATTCTGCTCCAGATATTCAGAAAGTTTTTGAACTGCTTGGTCAGTAACGGTAAAATCATTCATCAAACGCCTCCTCTGGTAATTAGTGGTTAGAAAAAAATATTTTAAGATAAATAAAACAAGAACAGAGCTTCGTCAATGAATGAACAGACACACCTGCCAATCACATTTGAAGTTCTTTGATATTATGGTAAGTTGCAAGCCATAAGAAGTCAATCCACTTTATAAAGGAACTCTGATATGAAAAAAATTGTCATTTCCACTGGTGGCGGAGATGCGCCGGGACTCAACGCTGTAATTTATGCGGTTGTACACTCGTGTTATCGCAGGGGCTGGGAGGTGTACGGGAGTCGAAGCGGATATAAGGGTCTCTTGAGTCTGGACGAACTAATACGACTGACCCTTGAGGATGTTGAAGAGATTTATGCCACCGGCGGCACAATTCTCGGTTCAACAAACAAGGGAAACCCCTTTTCCACCCCGGTGGAAAATCTGGCCGGAGAAATCCAGATTGTGGATATTTCGGACAAGATCATGAGAAATTTTACACGCATGGGGTTTGACTGCCATATTGCCATCGGCGGTGACGGCAGCCTTGAAATTGCCCATCGTTTTGCCCTGAAGGGAATGCCGGTGATCGGCGTCCCAAAGACCATTGACAATGATCTTGAGGCAACCGATCGGACCTTTGGCTTCGACACGGCCGTATCCACAGCAACGGAGGCGCTGGACAAGATCCACTCAACGGCCAAATCCCACGACCGGGTCATGGTGGTTGAGGTCATGGGACGTGATTCCGGCTGGATAGCCCTTTATTCAGGAATTTCGGGCGGGGCAGACGTTATCCTGATCCCCGAAATCCCCTTTGAAATGGATGAAGTGTGCAAAAAAATCACCGACAATGAACTGCACGGCAAGGATTATGCCATCGTGGTTGTAGCCGAGGGTGCCATCGCAAAAGGAGGAACGGTCATCAGTAAAGGCGAAGGGGAACTGGGCAGGGAGGAGGTCATCCTGGGTGGAGTGGGGGAATGGGTTGCCTCGGAAATCCGCAAACGGATCAACAAGGACACCAGATCCCTGGTCCTGGGGCACCTCCAGCGCGGTGGCTCGCCCACCAACTTTGATCGCCTGCTGGCCCTCCGTTTTGGCGCCGCTGCCGTTCGTCTCATTGCGGACGGCATCTTTGATCAGATGGTCGCCCTTTCCGCTTCGGCCATGGTTCCGGTTCCCCTCATAGACGCCATCAAGTCACGGAAAAAGGTTGACCTCACCAGTGACAAAGTTTTGACAGCCAGAGAAATAGGGATCTGCCTGGGAGATTGTCAGGATTTCTTTGACAAACACGAGGGCAATGGCAAAAAATAAATTCACCGAGATCTATGCCCTGCTCCATGATCACTTTGGCCCCCAGGGCTGGTGGCCGGGAGACTCGCCGTTTGAGGTCATGGTGGGGGCGGTCCTTACCCAGAATACCAACTGGGAAAATGTGCGTCTGGCAATCAACAATCTTAAGGAAGCCGGTGCTCTGTCGTTTTCGCGACTCTCAATCATGTCGGTGGATGAAATCGCGCACCTCATCAAACCTTCCGGGTATTTTAACCTCAAGGCGCAACGACTGCAAAATCTCGTGCGGATGATCAATGAGCGATATAAGGGCAACCTTGCCCTTTTTCTTGAAGAAGACCTGCTTGGGGCGCGCGAGGCCTTACTTTCCGTGAAAGGGATTGGCCCGGAAACCGCGGACTCTATTTTGTTGTATGCGGGGAACCACCCTGTTTTTGTGGTGGATACCTACACCCATCGTATCTTCTCCCGACATCATTTAGCGGCAGAAGAAATCGACTACCGGAGCCTTCAGGAAACATTTCACGACAAGCTTCCTGCCCAGGCATCCCTCTATAATGAATACCATGCCTTGATCGTGGCCCTGGGCAAAGGGTTCTGTCGAAAAAAAAATCCCCTCTGTGAACACTGCCCGCTGCACGGAATCTAATGTAAAATCAAGTCATTATCTTCACAAGAGTGGCAAACAACTGGTCGGCAATCTCCATGGCCTGAAGGTTCTGAGCCGTAAAAACGGCCAGTCACGTTTTTTTCGGGCACCTGTCGCCGGAAGTTCCCATGGAACGGCCTAACCAGATTGATCCTTCTCCGGCAGTGCCACCCCCTGAAATCGCAGAAACTGCCTGCAGATACTGCGAAGAAGACTGGCATCCTGGGAGGTGAGCATCCTTCTGCCAAGAAACTGTCGGATATTGTTCATATAGTAATCATGACTCTTGTCCTTCAGGAAATCTATGGAGAACAGGGTCCGTTCCAGATGGTCATACATTCCCTCCAGCTCAAAGCTTGTGGCCAGCCGGGGAGAAGACGCCGGACCTTTCTGACTGCACAGCACGCCATGATATATCTCGTAACAGTGGATTCCCACGGCCTGGGCCAGGTTCAGGGAGGAAAAGTCAGCCGTGGGGATGGCGGAGATCACCTGGCAGTATTTCAGATCATCGTTGGTGAGGCCGCGATCTTCCGGGCCGAAGAGAAAGGCCACCTCATTATTGGGAAGCAGAGGCAGAACCTCGCTGACCACCTCCCGCGGGCTTCTTTCACGGATTCGCTGCCGCCCCCGCCGGGCCGTGGTTCCCACCACCCTCGAAAAAGGGGCCAGAGCAGTTTTGAGACTCTGATGAAATCCCATATTCGTGAGCAGGTGCGCCGCTTTATGGGTGGCCATCATGGCCATGCGCTCGGGGTCAGGGGGTTCATGAGCAACGACAATCAGGCGGCTGATTCCCATATTCCAGGCAGCCCTGGCCGCCGCCCCGATATTTTCGGGAAACTTCGGCTCCATGAGCACAATGGCGATGTGATCCAACGGGGAACGATCAATAGTCATGCAGAAATGGGGAGAAAGGGAGGAGGAACGGGAAAAATAGAGGCAACGGCTTTCATTCCATTGATTCTTTCAGATTCAAGCAGCGGCATCATGGGAAATTCGACTGATCTTTTCATACTCTTCCACCTGTCGGTTGGCACTGGTGGGCATCAGGCGTTTCAGAAGCGGCACCACTCCCTGTTCCGATTTTTCGAAAAGCCGTTCAGCCTCTTTGATCGTGACCTGCCAGGCCGGCGCAAACCCTGGCGCCTTTTCAAACATAATATCGAGGGCAGTCTGGTAGATATAATACTGCCTGATCTCTTTCCGACCAGGGGTCTGGTTCAATGACTGCACCGTAATCCGCAGATTATCCCGTTCCTGCTTTAAGGCTGTGGTCTCCTGCTTTCTCCTCTCGTTCTCCTCGGAATCAATCTCCATTTTGGTATGCAGGTGTCCCTTCAGCCTGTTTATTTCTCGAGTCAACTCACGACAACGAAGAATGCCGCGCACATAGATAAAAGCACAGAAGAATAAACCAAGGAGCAGCCCCCCGACAAAAGGAGTGGTTACGATTCCCATGATCCAACTTGAATTTTCCATATTCGTTCCGTCTCCAGGATAATAATTGAGTCGATATTCCCGTTGTGGATTGGTGCAACGCCCCGTACTTCCTTCATCTTTTTAGGCGATAAAAAATTTCCCGTCAAGCCGTAATACACCGTGCCAAACGCGTTCCGATCAGCCCTTACTCCCTGGCCGGGGTGAAGTTTATCCTGTTTCGACGAGGATCCACATCCAGCAGGGTCACTCGCACCAGATCGCCGATGCGGTACATTCGGGCGCTTCGTTCCCCCATGAGGCGGTGATTTTTGGGATCATAGATATAGTAATCATCACGCAACTCCGGAATTGCCACCGCACCGCTGACAAAGAGCTCCAGCAGTTCCACAAAAAAAGCAAACCCGCTCACCCCGGAGATCACCGCATCAAAACTCTCTCCGACCCGATCCCGCATATAGCGAACCTTCAGCCGGTCATTCATCTCCCGTTCCGCGCTCACCGCCACCCGTTCGCGGGTGGAGAGAAACGGCCCGATTTCCTTGAGGCTTTCGGGGTTGAGGGTCTTTTTATTTTCTTTCGAGCGCGTGATAAAATCATGGAGGGCGCGATGCACCAGAAGATCGGGATAGCGGCGAATGGGCGAGGTAAAATGGGTGTAGTCGGTGGCCGCCAGACCAAAATGGCCGACATTGCGCATATCATAGCGTGCCTGTTGCATGGTCCGCAGGAGCAGGTTATTCACCACGTACTCCTTGGGACTGTTTTTGACCATGTCCAACACCTGTCCAAACCAGTCCGGATCCTGGCGATGTTTGGGCAGATGAAGCCCAAGGGTTTGGGCAAAACCGGTGAACTCCTGCACCTTGACGGGATCGGGCCGTTCATGGATCCGGTAGAGGGCATGCACCAAGTGTTCAGTGAAGGTCTCCGCCACCGCTTCGTTGGCGGAAAGCATAAACTCCTCGATGATCTGGTGCGCGAAATTCCGTTCAGCCCGGCCAATGGAACGTATCCTGCCAGCCTCATCAAGGCCGATATCCGGCTCCGGCAGGGTGAAGCCGATGGCCCCCCGCTCCTTCCGCTGTTTCTGGAGAACCGTTGCCAGCTCTCCCGCCCACTTCAGGGCAGTGAGGAAGGGCGTATGGGCGCTCCGCACCTCTTTATCGTTATCAATGAGGATCTGGCGGACGGTGGTATAGGTAAAACGTTTATGACTGCGGATGATCGACTTGACAAAGCGCTTCTTGACGACGTTTGCCTGGCGGTCAAAATCGAGGATAGCAGTAAAGGCCAGGCGATCCTGATCGGGAATGAGGCTGCACAGATTGTTGGAAATTTTCTCCGGCAGCATGGGGATGACCCGACCGGGGAAATAGATGGACGTCCCGCGCTCATGGGCCTCTGTATCAAGGGCCGTCCCAGGCCGCACAAAATGGCTGACATCGGCAATGGAGACATAGAGCCGGAACCCTTTTTTGGTCTTGATAACAGCCACGGCATCGTCAAAATCCTTGGCCGTTTCACCGTCGATGGTGACATGCTGGATCTCGCGGAGATCCTCGCGGCCTTTACTCTCGGTTATTTCTTCCGGCAGTTGCAAAGATTCCTGTTCCGCCTTTTCGCTGAAGACATGGGGCAGTTTAAACTTTTCAATCACCAGTCGCATCTGCACATCAACGGAATCAGGATCACCCAACACTTCGATAATCCTACCCCGAAGACTGTCCGTCTCTTTCTGGGATTCCGCAAGCTCGATGATGACCGCGTCTCCCGCCTGCAAATTCTCAGGAATCGCGCCATCGACAAAAACCGAGAAGGGAAAACGAAGATCCTCCGGGGTTACCCGAACCCGGTTCTGGACAAAGGAGACAAACCCGGCCAGACGGTCCGATCCCCGCTTGAGAACACTGATCACCTCGGCCTCAGGGCGCCCATCCTGACGAACCCTGAAAATCCTGACCAGAACCGTGTCCCCATGCCGGGCAGCCCCCATACGGGATGCCTCCACCGAGGGGTCTTTGCCATAGGATGCTCCATCGCCCCTGGCCTTCACCCCGGTGACAAAGCCAAATCCGCGGGGATTCTGCTCCAGTACTCCTGCCACCAGATTACTCTGTTTTCCCAGGGAAAATCGTTTTTTACTGGTCAGGCGAAGAATTTTCTCCTCAACCAGATGGGCAAGAAGCACGGCCAACTCCTTCTGCCCGCCGCGATCAAGTTTCAGCTCGCCGACAAGCTCATCCTGTGAAACGGGCTGTTCATTGTTGTACACAGAGGTGAGGACGTCTCGTTCCAGTGATTTTTCCAGTGGGAACGCCTTTTTTTCATGCTCAACACCATGCCGCTTATGGGAAGGTTGACGGGGGTTATATTTTCTTTTTTTCTGCATACTGATAATTGTTTTTCCTTTGCCTGTTATTTTTTGGTAAGTTATTCATTGAGAAGCTGTTACAGTGGATCATTCCATCCCGCTTTCTCTCAAATATCTTCCTATGACGAGAACGACTTCAGAGCAGGCCCATGCCCATGCATGTTCCCATCTCCTTTTTTTCGGACAGGACTCAAAGTCCTGCCTCATCCTGAAACTGTCAACCCAGGTTGATTCATCCTTTACATTTTTATACTTTTTTTATTAGTAGCACAGTTCAGTCCAGGGGCAAAGGAATTAAGGGCAGTTGCCAACGAACCATTCCTTTTTATATCTCTATTCCAGCAACCCCGATACCCGTACCCAAACCTGCAAGGTCACGTTCCCCGGCAACAGAAAAAATAATCCTGCTGCACGATCATGACCTTTGCCATATTGCAACACCCATGATTTTAAACTCTTTAACGAAAACACTCCACTGAACACCATGGCGTACACCATCCCTTTTGATCTGGAAATATACCGCACCCAAATGCGCCAATTACTGGGCGACAACCCTGGCGCCAATGTCTTCTGGCAAGCCCTGGATTTCGCCATTGAGGCCCATGACGATCAATGGCGAAAGTCTGGAGAGGCATATATCATGCATCCCTGCTCCGTCGCCAAAATCCTCGCGGAAGAGATGGATGTGACCCACCCGGAAATCCTCGCCGCCGCCCTGCTCCACGACACCGTGGAGGATGTGGAAGAAATTACCGTTGACCTTGTTGGAGAAAAATTTGGACAGTATGTTGAGGCCATCGTCGATGGTTGTACTAAAATCACCCAATTTACCGGGGACAAGCAGACCCATTACAAGATGATCCATCGCAAGATCTTCTCCGGGGCCGCCTTACGCCCCGAGGTCATGCTGGTCAAACTGGCCGATCGGATGCACAATCTGCGAACCCTCAGCTCCATGCCCCAGCATAAACGGCAGAAGGTTGCCGATGAAACCATTGATATCTATGCCCCCCTTGCCAGCGCCCTGGGGCTGTTCAGCCTGAAACGCGAGATGTTCAGCCGGGCCCTTTCCTACAAATTTCCCAAACAGAGCGCCAGGCTCATGGGCCAGATCAAACAGATCGGAGAGGCACCGGCAGTCCTTGATATCGTTCATCAACTGGAGCAACGGGCCGAAACCATCTGGTTTACCTGTCGGGTCAACATTCGGGCCAAGGGGCTCTGGGCCTACTATGACGCCAAAAACCGGATCCTGCGCAAAGAAATCGATAACCCCGTGGAAATTCTGATTGTCGTCGAAAACACTGCCGCCTGTTATCAGGCCCTGGGAATCCTCAATCAGGCCTTTCCGCCCCTCCCCCGCACACTCCGGGATTTTATCGCCAGTCCGAAACATACCGGCTATCAGTCCCTGCATGCCCGCGCCAATATCAAGGGCAAGGAATTTCTTTTCAAAATTCGCACCGAAGACATGGCCCGTCGGGCCCAACGGGGTCTGTTTAAAGGATGGAGTTCCAAAAATTCCACACAACGCCGATTCATCCGCGAAATCCAGGAGATGTTTGATGCCCTGGGCTCAGACGAGTCCATGTCCTACCGTGACATGATTGCCGCCAGTGGCAAAAAAGAAATCTATACCTACACTCCCCAGGGTGACCTGATCTATCTCCCGGTCAACTCCACCGTCCTCGATTTTGCCTTCCGCGTCCACACCGATATCGGTCACACCTGTCTGGGCGCCATGATAGGCAATAAAAGGGGCCCGCTGAATACCATCCTCAAAGACGGTGATGTGGTGCGGATTATCCGGGCTGAACGACCCATCCACTTTGATCTGAAAACCCTTGAGCTCTGTCAAACGCCTCGAGCACGGGCCGAGTTGTCAAAAACCTTTAAAATCAGGAGTCAGCAAGTCGCTCAATCCATTGGGCTTTCGGTGATCAGCCAGGAGATCCGACGGTATGGTCTTCCCGCCGATCTTCTGGCCCGGACGGATTTCAACAAACTGCTTGAAAGCCTCGACCTGAAAAATATTGACGAACTCTACCTTCAGATTGGTGAGGGGAAACTACGACTCCCGGTCCTGATCGACCGCATCAAAACCATTCTCCTTCCCGATCATCCGCCCCTGATCCGGCCAACCGGGGCCTTTAACACCATCGAGCTCACCACCCTCGACCCCGCCTTTATCAAGATCTCGGCCTGCTGCAAGCCAAGCCCCACAGAATCACGACTCTATGGTCTGCTCAGTGAACGAGGCCTGTCGGTACACAGTATGAACTGCCCCAAGCTTGAGACGATAAAACTGCAACGGGAGGATATTGTCTATGTACGGTGGAAGCAGAAAGAAACCTTTGTCGCCAAGAAACAGACACTGGTCTTCATGGCTGCCACCCGCCAGAAGATAATGATGTACTGCGGCATGGCCCCGGCGGAGATGAAATTGCTTGATCTGGTGGTCCTTTCCAAATCCCCCACCGCCACTCCGGACTGGGAACTGGTTTTCGACATCCCCAGTCTCTACGACCTGCGCCAGGTATTGAAACATTTTGACAAATCGGAACTCCCCTATGAGTTCGACCTTGAATTTTAGCCCCCCAAGGATCTCCCTTCGGTAATTCTCAACATCCAGCGGGTCGTCCTGCCACAACAGGAACTCAAAATTCCCCGCCACCTTCCCGCAGGAACCACTCAGGAGCCATCTTCGACGCTGGAGATACCTCAACTAGGAATCCTTCTCTTCCTTTTCCAGGGCAGCATCCGTCTTGGCGGGATACTTTACATATCGGCTTAACACCCGGGTCAACATATCGGGGAGGTCGTTTTTCTGCCTGGAGCTGCGGTGCAACTGCTTGATGGTTTTTTCAAGGGTCAGCACCTCTCCAAGGAACACATGACGCAAGACCAGAGAAACCAGACGGGTAATCGTGGTGAGGTTGGAGATCCGCGACTGAAGGTGGTGGTCACGATCAAAGGCGGTGGATGCAAAGATCTCCACGGGGTTTCCGTGCAGCTCACTCACCGATACATACCAGGTGTTCAGCTCGCGGTCGCGGGTCCGGTAACGAACGGCATCCATGACCTCGGGCAACTCCACCGGCATGTTTTGCCCACAAATCTGGGCGCCCCCCTCAGAACCTTGCAGATCAGGCCGGATGAGGGAGCAGATCCTGCTCAGCAGTGGGGAATCTGCCTGGACGAGGCGGGCCAGTTGCGAACACGAATCGCAGAATTCGTTGCCCTGCATGTCCTGGAGCACTGCCTTTTTGCCACACCCATCACACCTTTCCTTCGTATTAGAATCTGTCATCGCACCATTTACCATCAGGAACCGTTGTTTGAATACATGACTGAAGCTGATCAAGAAATTCCCTTCCTGCTATTTCCCGTGCTCCGAAACTTACCAGATGGCGAGTGGTCATCTGGCAATCAATAAGCTGAAAATCCGTCGTTTTTAACCTCGACACCAGGGCCGCAAGGGCAACCTTGGAGCCATTGCTGATTCTGGTGAACATCGACTCGCCAAAAAAAATTCGATCAAGCGCTATGCCATATAACCCGCCCGCAAGAATCTCACCCTGCCAGCACTCCACCGAATGGGCATATCCCAGCTCATGCAGGCGACAATAGGCCGCCAGCATCTCCTTGCCGATCCAGGTACCCTCTCCTTTATCAAGGCGAACCTGGGCGCAGGAAACCATCACCTGCTCAAAGGCCCGATCAAAGCTCACCCTGAACCGGCATCGGCGCAACTCCCTGGTCAAGCGGCGACTGATCCTGAACTCATCCAGAAAAAGAACCAGACGGGGATCGAGAAACCACCAGAGGATGGGCTCGCCGGGTGAAAACCAGGGGAATATTCCGGACCGGTATGCCGCCACCAGCCTGGTCGGCTCCAGATCTCCACCAAAGGCGAGGAGGCCGTTTTCATCGGCCACAAATGGCGGGGGAAAAATGATTTCACGGGTCAACTGAACAAGGGCCATGATCCCATACTACCTGCCGCAGGGGAGGAAGTCAATTAGACTGGTTCAACTCCACGGGCAAGCGCTTCCAGGCAGCTCGGTGAAGGCCGGGGAGAGCCCATGACTGGAAGAAACTTCCTCTGAACCAAGGGGGTCTCTCTCTGGTACCGATACATTCAACCCCCTGCGCCCTTACGCCGCACCGGCACTGATTCCGCCTTGATGGTGGGCCACAATCTTCTTCCACATGGGGAACCATCCAGATCACGCCGGCAATGATCCGATATTTTTTTATCGGGTGAATCATGGCGGCTAGAGCAGGCAGGTTTTATCACGAAGCTCCTGGAAGAAGACCTTTTCATTCTGCGAATAATCCACAGGAACCTCAATCAGATGCAGTCCTGGTTGGCGCAGACACTCTGACAACAATTCCGCAAGCTGGCCGGAACGGGAGACACGAAGCCCGTGCGCCCCATAGCTCTGGGCATAGTGTATGAAATCGGGATTGAGAAAGTCAAGACCGAAGTCGGGAAGGTTCATCCCGCTCTGCTTCCACTTGATCATCCCGTAGCCGTCGTCGCGCAGGACAATCACCACCAGATGGAGCTTGAGCCGCATGGCCGTCTCCATCTCCTGGGAGTTCATCATAAATCCGCCGTCTCCGCACACCGCCACGACCTGCCTGTCCGGATACAGAAGCTTGGCGGCAATGGCCACCGGAAAGCCGGCACCCATGGTGGCCAGGGCATTATCGAGAAGCAGGGAGTCGGATTGAGCTGCCTTGTAATTACGGGCAAACCAGATCTTGTACATACCGTTGTCGAGAGAAAGAATCGCGTCCTCAGCCACCGTCTTGCGGATATCAGTGACGATGCGCTGGGGCGTGTCAGGAAAGCTGGCATGCCCGGGATCACAATACACGTGAGTCTTGATCTCCTCATGGACGCGCTGAAAATAATGGTGTTCCGTGGGGATGGGCCTTCTGTCAAGCATCTGCGTCAAGCGGGCCAGACTGACGCCAATATCCCCAATCACCTCATACTGGGGGAAATAGACCTCATCAATCCCGGCGGCGGAAGGGTTGATATGGATCACCTGGGCCCCCTCATGATTCATGAAAAATGGCGGCTTTTCCACCACATCATGGCCGACATTAATGATCACATCGGCGCGCGCAATGGCGCAGTGGAGATAATCATGATCGGAAAGGGCCGCTGTCCCCAGGGAACAGGGAGATCGTTCATCGATAATGCCCTTGCCCATCTGGGTAGTAAAAAAGAAGATCCCTGTTGTCTCAATCAGCTCTCGTGCAATCCGGCATACGTCCGGCCGTTTCGCCTCCGCCCCGAACAGAAACAGGGGATACCGGGCCTCATTAATAAGCCTTGCCGCAGCAAGAATCGATTCAGGATCAGCTTGCGGGGGATACATCCGCGTCTGCGAAAAAGGCTGATTTTCCGTTTCTTCGGCGGCAATATCCTCGGGCAGCTCCAGATGAACCGGCCCCGGCTTTTCCGCCATGGCAATCCGAAACACCTCCCGAACCAGGGGCGGGATACTGCCGGCGGTGACGATCTGCTTGGTAAATTTCGTCAAGGGTTCCATCATCCTGACCACATCAAGGATCTGAAAACGGCCCTGCTTGCTCTTCCGTATCGGCTTCTGGCCGGTAATAAAAAGAGTCGGCATCCCCCCCAGCAAGGCATAGGAAACGGCCGTGACAAAATTCGTCGCCCCCGGCCCCAGGGTCGAAAGACAAACCCCCGGCTTTCCCGTCAGCCGCCCGTAGGTGGCGGCCATAAATCCCGCAGCCTGCTCATGGCGGGTGAGGATCAACCGGATCGAAGATTTTCTCAGGGCCTCGAGAAAATCGAGGTTTTCTTCTCCCGGAATCCCAAAAATCGTATCAACGCCTTCCATCTCCAGACACCGCACCAGCAGTTCAGCACCATTCATCGCTTTTCCTCGTTTTGTTTCCATTCAATGTGACAGGGGAAATCGTGGAGATATGTTCTACGCCAAAACAATCATCATTATGCCCATGAAAATCAAAAAGGTAAATATTCCATTGAGATAGAGGTTTCTATCTATGCGGCCATAGTAGTGAGAGCCAAGAACGGTTCCCAGCAGGACACAGGGCGCGGAATAGATGAATGATGAAAGAACCGACACCGTGGTCAACCCGCTCACGGCATGGGCCGTGGCGTTCATGGCGGAGTTAAAGAGAAAAAAACCGGTGAGGGTGGCCTTGATTTCATCCTTGTCCCAATCGGTCAGCGAGGCGTAAATTATCACGGGCGGCCCGCCGGAGCTGAAGGCCGCGCCAATGGCACCGGTGGAGAATCCCGCCAGATAAGACCAGCCGGGATGCAGCTTTCGCTGCCTGGTCCGCACGAGCAGGCTATACCCGGAATAGGCAATCAGCAGGACTCCAAGCCCGATGCTGATACTCGCCGAGCTCACCTTCTTGAGCAGCGTAACCCCCACAAGCATCCCCGGAATGGCGGCAAGGCATAAGGGAAGGATCTTCTTTCCATCCAGGTGTTTCTTCATCCGCATCGCCAGAAAGCTGGTGATGACCAGGCTGTTCAAGGTGCAAAGGGGCACCGCGCTTTTAATATCCAGGGACAGACTCAGCAGTGGCATGGCCACCAGAGCCGACCCGAAACCGGTCATACCCTGCACCATGCCGGCCAGCAAAAAGATAAAACCTATGCAGACGGGAATGAACATTATGGACTCTTGGCCTGATCGAAGTCGTGCTTCTGATTGTTTGTGGACCCCTTTTGGGAGGAACCGGAAATCTGCAACCCAGCTCCGGGCTCTCGGCCTTCACCCATCCCCTTTTTTCCGGATGAACCCTGAATGTGATGGTGACCCGCTGGTAGTCGCCGAAAAACTCCTGGCATTTGTCATGGGATTTGGGGGGTATGGAAAGCAGGTTGGAATCAGCGGCAAAGTGCGACAGCATGCGCCCACAGAAGTCAACGATTTCCTGGGAACTCAAGGGCAACAGGAGACAGCGGGGATGGCGACCTCGCACGATCTGGGGATGCAAAACCCCGCTTGAGGTGTTTTTTGGTACAACGATGCGCCCCGGTCCATCACCTGTGGACCTTGCGTTTTGAAGTCAAATCCCTCTTTTTGGGAGATGACTCAGCGCGTCACTTTTGCTTGCTCTGTTCTGTCCTGCTCTGGATGGAATGCGTTGCAGGTTCCCGTCAGAAATTGTGAAAAAATGAGGTCTTCAGACGAGAAATCCGGTTCTTCAGGGTTGCAAACGTGCCGCGATCAGCAATCAGATTCCGGCCAGACATCCTCGCAAAGGGAAAAAGCCGACCACCCTTCGTTCATATTTCAGAGGGAAACGAGAGAATATCACCCTCAACCATCATGTCTGCTCCCAGACAACGATAGCTGACATTCTGCAAACGAATCGCGTCCTGCCGGCCGGCGATATTGAGCCCCTCAACAACGGGAGTTCCGTGACTCCCGGCAAAAATCGGGGCAATGAAGAGGGTTACATGATCAACCAGTCCCTGTCGCAAAAAAGCGCCATGAACCCTGCCCCCGCCCTCCACCAGCACTGATGTCACCCCCCCATCACGGGCAAGAACCTCTAACACCTGTCGAAGCTCAAGCCGACCGTCTTTGCCGCATTGCACCTGGCGGACAATGACCCTGTCGGGTTTATTCAATTTTTCTATCTTGTCAGCACTGACATCAACTCCGCAGAAAATCCAGGTGGGCGCTGATGATTCAAGGTGAAGGACTTGGGACGAGGCTGGAATTGATAAATGGGTATCAAGGATAACCCGAAGGGGATCTCGTCCCCGGCGATCGGGCAGGCGAGTGGTCAGGGCGGGATCGTCGATCCTGACCGTTGCCGCACCCACCAGGATCGCATCCACCCGGTCACGAAGACGGTGCACCTTGCGGCTGGAGGCCGGGCCGGTCATCCAGCCGCTGTGATTCTTCTGATAGGTGATGCGGCCATCGAGACTCATCCCCGCCTTCATCACGACCCAGGGCAGGCCCTGGGTGATATATTTTATAAAAGGTCGATTGAGGGCGCGACACTCAGCGGCCAGGACCCCGCTCACAACCTCAAGCCCCTGACTTTGCAGATATTTGATTCCGCTGCCATGGACGAGGGGATTGGGGTCTTCCATGCCCACCACCACCCGCTTGATACCACTGGCGAGTATCGCCTGGGTGCAGGGAGGTGTCCGCCCGGTATGATTACAGGGTTCCAGGGTCACATAGAGGGTGGCGTCATGGGCCAAAACTCCGGCCCTCCGCAAGGCATGGACCTCAGCGTGGGGCGTCCCGGCTTTTTTGTGATAGCCCCTGGCAATCACCACACTTCCATGGACAACCACGGCCCCCACGCAGGGATTGGGGGATGTCCGCCCAAGTCCCTTGCGGGCCTCATGCAGGGCCAGTCGCATATACTCCTGATCGGTGCCAGGTATCAGCACTTCTTATGCACCTTTAGGATTTCTTGCCCCGATTAAGGTTTTCAACTCATCGACAAACTCACTGACATCCTTAAACTGCCGGTAAACGGAGGCGAATCGAACATAGGCAACCTCATCAAGGGAGGGCAAACCCTCCATCACCCACTCACCGATGACCTGGGAAGAGACCTCTTTTAAACCAAGGTCCTGAAGTTTTTTCTCGATCTCATCAACAAAGGAATCAATACCGTCACAGCTCACCGGCCTTTTCTCACAGGCCTTTTCCAGTCCGGCCACCATTTTCTGACGATCCCAGACCTCACGGCGGCCATCTTTCTTGACCAGTACCGGCATCATGACTTCCAGCCGCTCATAGGTGGTAAAGCGCTGATTGCAGGCCAGGCAGGACCTGCGCCGCCGGGTAATGGTGCTCTCTTTATTCAACCGGGAATCGATGACCTTATTGTCGAGATGGCCGCAGTAGGGACACTTCATGATTTCACGTCACTCTTCAGGGGCATTAACAAGATCAGAAAGGGGGTATCTGGCACAGAGATCCCGGACCTCCTGGCGAACGGTACGTATCGTCTGCTGATCCCGTTTTCCGATAATACGATCAATCCAGTCGGCAATCAGGGCCATTTCCGGAACCTTCAACCCTCTGGTGGTCACCGTGGGCGTTCCCATGCGGACGCCGCTGGTCACAAACCGTGATTGAGTATCAAAGGGAATCGCGTTCTTATTCACCGTCAGTCCACCCTGCTCAAGGAGCTCTTCCGCCTCTTTTCCAGAAATTTCCTTATTACTCAGATCCACCAGAAAAAGATGGTTGTCGGTTCCACCCGAGACCAGCCGAAAATTCCGGGCAATCAAATCCGCGGCAAGGGCCTTGGCATTGGCCACAACCTGAACCTGATCCGCCTTGAAGGCATCACCCATGGCTTCCTTGAAACCCACCGCCTTCGCCGCGATGACATGCATCAAGGGGCCGCCCTGGATACCCGGAAAAATATGACTGTTCAGGACCTTGGCCCATTTTTCCCTGGCAAGAATCAGTCCACCCCTGGGGCCACGCAGGGTCTTATGGGTGGTGGTGGTGACAAAATCGGCATAGGGTACCGGAGAAGGATGGACTCCGGCGGCAACCAGACCAGCAATATGGGCCATATCCACCAGGAGCATGGCTCCGATCTCATCGGCGATTCTGCGAAAGGCGGCGAAGTCAATAAATCGGGGATAGGCACTGGCTCCGGCGACAATCATCTTCGGCTTATTTTCAAAGGCAAAGCGTTCCACCTTTGCCATGTCAATCTGTTCGGTATCACGCTCAACCCCATAGGAAATGAAGTTAAACAGCTGACCCGAGAAATTCACATTGCTTCCATGGGTCAAATGGCCGCCATGGGCCAGATCCATTCCCAGCACCTTGTCACCTGGTTTCAGGGTCGCAAAGTAAACGGCCATATTGGCCTGCGAACCTGAGTGGGGCTGAACATTGGCATATTCGGCGCCAAAAATCTCCCTGGCCCGGGAAATCGCCAGCATCTCCACCTCATCGGCGTATTCACACCCGCCGTAATAGCGCTTATGGGGATAGCCTTCCGCATACTTATTGGTAAAGATCGATCCTTGCGCCTCAAGAACGGCCTGCGATGTAATATTTTCCGAGGCAATCAACTCCAGCTGATTATTTTGACGGTCATATTCTCGCTGGATGCAGTTATAAATTTCCGGATCTGTTTTTTGTAATGCGTTCATGTCAGGAATACCTTTTACCTTAGCCCTTATCTCCAAAGCACTTTTTTAAAAGGGACAGGAGAGCAGCGCTGCCTTTTATTTCCGAGGGTGGGCGGGAACATTTCCCCTGTCGAAGGGGTTCTCAAGCTTCTTAAAAAAAATCTTCAAATTTCCATTTCAACATTGGCTGAACTTCTCAATGCGGCCAAGATGTCGTCCGCCGCTGAATTCCGTCCCCAGCCATATCCGGACAATGTCTTCCGCAACACCCATGCCAATAACCCGTTCACCCATACACAGCACGTTGGCATCATTATGCTCACGACTCATCCGGGCGGTGTAATGATCATGACAGAGAGCTGCCCGGACATGCCTGTATCTATTGGCCGCCATGGACATCCCGATACCGGTCCCGCAAATCAGAATACCACGCTCCATTGCCCCGGCATCAACCTGTTCACAGACCAATCGGGCAATATCAGGATAATCAACGGATTGCACGGAGTGGCAGCCCAGATCGTGAACCCCATGGCCAAGGTCAGCCACCAGCACCCGTATCATTTCTTTGAGGTGAAACCCTCCATGATCCGAACCAATTGCTATCTTCACATTACGCTCCTGGAGAAACTCCGGCCTTGCCCCTCATTCAGCCATCATAGCGCTGCATGACGATAACACCATTGGTGCCACCAAAACCAAAGGAGTTGGACAGCGCCGCACGAATTGGCATTTTCCTTGCCTTGTTGGGGACATAATCAAGATCACATTCAGGACTCGCCTCCTGCAAATTCAAGGTGGGCGGGGCTATCTGATCCAGAATAGTGAGCGCCGTGAAGGCAGCCTCAATTCCACCGGCAGCCCCAAGCATATGACCTGTCATGGATTTTGTGGAACTGATCGCAAGTCGTTTGGCGTGATCACCAAAAACGGTTTTGATGGCTTGCGTTTCACACCGATCATTGAGCGGCGTTGACGTCCCGTGGGCATTGATATAATCTATGTCTTCGGGCTTCAGCCCCGCATCCCGCAAGGCAAGGCCCATACAGCGCGCCGCCCCTTCGCCATCTTCAGGTGGAGCGGCAATATGATAGGCGTCACTGCTTGCGCCATACCCGGTAATTTCGGCATAGATCCTGGCGCCCCGGCTTAAGGCATGCTCCAGCTCTTCAATCATGAGCATCCCCGATCCTTCGGCCATGACAAAACCATCCCGATCCTTATCAAAAGGTCTGGATGCCAGTGTTGGCTCATCATTGCGGGTGGAGAGCGCCTTCATGGCAGAAAATCCGCCAACACCCAGGGGACAGATTACCGCCTCGGCCCCTCCGGTCATCACCATATCGCAAGTCCCATGGACGATGGCCCGGTATGCCTCACCCACGGCGTGGGTTCCCGCCGCACAGGCGGTGGAGAGAGCCAGGTTGGGCCCCTTTGCCCCGAGCTGCATGGAGATGTGGCCCGAGGGCATATTGGGAATGGCCATGGGGATAAAAAACGGAGAAATGCGCTTCGGGCCACGCTCGAGACAACTTATGTGGTTTTGTTCAATGGTGGGCAGGCCGCCTATGCCGCAACCAGTAATGACCCCGACGCGCTGACAATTGGCCTCAGTGATGATCACGCCACTATCTTCAAGGGCCAGTCTGGCGGCGGCGATGCCGTACTGAACAAAGAGATCAAGATGTTTCGCCATTTTTTTATCCAAAAAATCTTCGGCCTGGAAATCCTTCACCTCAGCAGCTATCTTCACTGGATACTCACTGGTGTCAAAGCGGGTAATAAGCCCCACGCCACTGATTCCAGCACAGATATTCTCCCAGGTTTTTCGAGTTCCAGTACCAAGGGGGGTAACCAGTCCTACACCTGTAACGACAACCCTGCGCTTTGTCATATAAACCTCCCTTCAGGCCAAAGGATTCATTTCCATGCAAGAGGCTGCCGAATGCCGCCAGGCCTCCTTTTCTGACTGGAATGGATTATTTCAGCTTGTTGACATAATCAATGGCATTCTGGACGGTATTAATCTTTTCCGCCTCTTCATCGGGAATCTCCACATCAAACTCCTCTTCCATGGCCATGATCAGTTCCACCAGATCCAGGGAGTCCGCGCCAAGATCATCGACAAATGAGGCATTGGGAACCACCTTATCTTTCTCCACACTCAACTGCTCAACAATAATATCCACCATCCGTTGTTCTATCGCCATTTTTCTCTCCCTTTTTTAAAATGTATGAATAATAAAAAATACTCTTTCACCAGAATCGGTGTCCGCTGGAAAAATATTCAATCCGAACCCAACCCGTACCTCCAAAGACGGCTGATGCTCCCGCCTTCCTTTACATATACAAGCCACCATTGACATGCAGGACCTGCCCGGTGACATACCCACCGTCGTCACCGAGCAGATAGGCAACAGCCCCGGCGACATCTTCCGGGGTCCCCAGAGAGGCCAGGGGAATTTCAGCCTTGATCTTCTCCTGGATTTCTCCGGATAAGGAGCTGGTCATGTCGGTCACAATATACCCGGGCGCCACCCCGTTGACGGTGATGTTGCGAGAAGCAAACTCGCGCGCCATGGATTTGGTAAGCCCCACCAGTCCTGCCTTGGCAGCGGCATAATTGATCTGCCCGGCGTTCCCGGAGTAGCCGATGACGGAGGTGATATTCACAATCCTCCCCCATCTCTTCTTCATCATTGCCCGAGATGCGGCCTTGGCACAAAGAAACGCTCCTTTCAGGTTGGTGTCAAGCACCAGATCCCAGTCCGTCTCTTTCATCCTGGCCATTAATCCGTCACGGGTTATTCCGGCGTTATTGACGAGAATATCCAAGGAACCGGCATCGGTGACAATCTGATTGACTGCCCCCTGGACCTGCTCCCCGTCCGCCACATCAAAACAAAGGATATGGGCACGACCGCCCGCATTCTCCACCAGCAGTCGGGTTTCTTCGGCAGCCGCCGGATTGGCCACATAATTGATATAAACGTGGCCACCCAGAGCCCCGATCCGTTGACATATGGCCCGCCCGATACCCCGACTGCCGCCGGTCACGAGTGCGACTCTTCCCTGCAAACTCATGATTTCCCCCATGATTTCCGTCGTTCAGCAATGCGGGCAATAAGCTTGGGGACGATCTCGAAAAGATCTCCCACCAGACCAAAATCGGCCATGCCGAATATGGGGGCATTCTTATCCCGGTTAATCGCGACCACGGTCTCCGCCGACTGCATTCCGGCGGTGTGCTGCAAGGCGCCGGAGATACCACAGGCGATATAGAGCTTTGGCGCAACGGTCTTTCCGGTCTGTCCGACCTGATGGGGATAACCAATCCATCCCGCATCCACCGAGGCCCGCGTTGCCGCCACCGCCCCACCCAGCGAATCGGCAAGCTTATGGATCAGGGTAAACCCCTGAGCGCTGTCAAGTCCGCGTCCGCCGGCGACAACAATATCGGCGTCCTGGATATTCACATCATCCTGTTCCGAAACCACTCTTTCCAGGACTCGCACCCGGCTTGCCAGCTGGGCTGGACTTGGTGTCACGTCAATGACCTGACCCTGCCGATCCCCGTCAAAGGCAAGGGGGGTCATGACCTTGGGACGCACCGTCGCCATCTGCGGCCTTGAATGGAGACAGACGATGGTCGCCATGATATTCCCGCCAAAGGCGGGCTTGGTCTGGAGCAGGGCGCCATCCTCGGCACGAATGGACAGCTCGGTACAATCCCCGGTCAATCCGGTATTGAGAATATTGGCAACTCCGGGAATAAAGGATCGGCCAATGGCGGTGGCCCCGGCGAGCACAATCTCCGGCTTATGCTCACGGATCAGGGCAGTGAGAATCGCGCCGTAGGCGTCATCGGTGAAAGAAGCAAGGGATGGGTCATCCACCCGGTACACGATGTCGGCCCCATGGCCGATAAGCAGCCCGGCGGCATCCCCGGTTTCAGAGCCGATGAGGACGGCGGACAGGGCAACCTTTCGACTGTCAGCAAGTTCCCGTCCAATACCCAAAAGCTCCAGGGACACCGTCGCCAGGGCGCCACCTCGATATTCACCAAATACCCAGACACCGGAACAACTGGCCGGATCGAGGGGGGCACTGCTGCCCAGTCCTTGGGCCTCCATGGCGTCACCGGCACCGGCAATGCCCTCTTTCCGCTCTATCGTCAACATTCTATTCTCCAGCTCGAGGGGGTGATGGCACCACTCCCCGCCTTGTCTCTTTTCGGGTTCCATCCCCTGGTATCGCTTCCAAAGCCGTCATTCCTCAATCCTGCTGCCCGGCGCATATCAGAGATATGGTTTCAGACTGTCGACAAGCTGGTCGATCTGCTCATCGAGGCTGCCGGTAAAAACAGTGCCCTGACTCCGCACCGGTGGGGAGAAGACCTTTTCAACCTGCGTTGGAGATCCGGGCAGGCCAATACAGAGGGGATCGGCGCCAATGTCAGCGGCACTCAACTTTCTCATTTCCATGGTCTTCGCCCGCATCTTTCCCTTCAGGGAAGGAACGCGTGGCTGATTAATACCTTTCACCACCGTCAACAGAACTGGATAGTCAACGGCCAGCAGATCATAGCCATCGTCCATCATTCGCTCCAGAATCAACCCGGAATCCGAGGCCTCGCGAACTTTCTGGACACAGGTCACATAGGGCACTCCCAGGCGCATGGCAAGGCTTGGCCCGACCTGAGCGGTGTCTCCGTCGATGGCCTGTTTTCCAAGGAGGATAAGATCAAAGGCCTCGATGACCTGCACTGCCATGGCCAGGGTGTAGGAGGTCGCCCAGGTGTCCGCACCGGCGAAGGCCCGATCCGAAACCAGCACCCCGTGATCGGCACCACAGGAGACAGCCTGCCTGAGCACCTCTTCGGCCTGGGGCGGCCCCATGGTCAACACCGTCACCTTGCCGCCCAGCAGCTCCCTTAAGCGGACGGCCTCTTCCACCGCATAGTGGTCATAGGGGTTCATAATGGACGGCACACCCTCCCGCACCAGGTTATTGGTCACGGGATCGAGATGGACATCCTTGGCATCGAGCACCTGCTTAATACAGACAATAATATTCATACCGTCCCGTTTTACCCGTTCACTGAGGCACGGGCGTATTCCTTGTTCAACTCCTGACCCACAACATTGCGCTGAATCTGATTGGTCCCCTCGTAGATTTGCAGGATCTTGGCATCACGCATCATCTTTTCCACCGGATACTCCCGCATATAGCCGTAGCCGCCCATCACCTGCACGGCATCGGTGGCGACCTTCATCGCCATATCGGTGGCAAAGACCTTGCACATGGAAGAGACCTTGGACATATTGTGAGGATGGGCATCGATGTGTCTGGCGGCCCCGTAAACCAATGCCCGGGCGGCCTCCAGTTGAATGGCCATATCGGCCAGCATATGCTGAACCGCCTGAAAGGCAATAATGGGTTTGCCGAACTGAATCCGCTGTTTGGCATAACAGACGGCCTCATCAAGGGCCGCTTGCGCCAGCCCCAGACCCAGGGCGGCAATCCCTGGCCGGGAAGAATCCAGGGTTTTCATGATGGTGATAAAGCCCGTTCCTTTGCGTCCGATAAGACGATCCTGGGGAATCCGGCAATCTTTAAAGATAAGCTCGGTGGTGGAAGAAGCCCTGATCCCCATCTTCTTTTCTTTGGGGCCGCAGCTGAAACCGGGATCACCCTCTTCCACCACCAGCATGGACGCCCCCCGTGGCCCCTTGCTCCGGTCGGTTATGGCCACGATGGTATAGATTTGAGCCTCTCCGCCGTTGGTAATCCACTGTTTCGTGCCATTGACCACCCACTCGTCGCCATCGAGCACCGCCGTCGTCTGGATACCCGAGGCATCCGAGCCGGCGTTGGCCTCGGTCAGACCAAAGGCAGCAAACTTCTTGCCCGCCGCCGCATCGGGAAGATAGCGTTCCCGCATCTCCTGCGAACCGGCCTGGAGAATGGGATAAATGCCCAGCGAGCTGGCGGCAAAGGCAGTGCCCACGCCAATGCAGCCACGTCCCAGTTGTTCAAGGGCGAGAACGATATCCAGGCAGCCTCCGCCAAATCCCCCGAACTCCTCCGGAACCGGGATACCGAACAGATCCGCCTGCGCCATCGCATTGAGAATTTCGCGGGGAAATTTATCCTGCTCATCAAGGGCTGCCCGATGCGGAATAATATATTCATTCGTTATCTGACGGGCTGTATCCACAATCATCTTCTGTTCTTCAGATAAAAAATAATCCACTCGTCTTCTCCTTTCCGATAGCCGCTATAAATTGGTTTTCCAGATCATTCCCTTACCAGAACCGCGTTGGCTCTCCACAACCAGTGGGGGGTCGGCACCATCTTGAAACTCCTGATTCCAGTCTGGAAGCCATGCAAGCCGCGCTTCAATCAAGGATTGAAATGCGCCGCTGAGGAGACTCACCACCTGATCAGTACCGCGCCCCAGGTAAAGCCGCCACCAAAGGAACAGAGCAGAACCAGATCCCCCGCCTCCAGCCTGGAGGCACGATGGGCCTCATCCAGGGCAATGGGGATGGAGGCTGCCGAGGTATTCCCGTATTTTTGAACATTGACTAAAATCTTCTCAGCACTCACTCCCAGACGTTCCGCCAGTTTATTCAGAATGCGAATATTGGCCTGATGCGGGATGATCAATTGAATCGCATCCAGGTCAATCTGCTCCTGCTCCAGAAGCTTGAGAATGGCCTCTTCCATGGCCCGCACCGCATACTTGAAGACCTCCCGTCCCTCCATCACAATATGGACACCGGGGTTCGCGGCCTGCAGCAGTTCGGGATTGCAGCTCGGAGCGGTGTGCATGTGGAGCAGATCCCAGAGATTTCCATCGGAAAACATGTTTGCCCCGATGATCCCACACCCTCCCTCGCCATGGCCAAGCACCACGGCCCCGGCTCCGTCCCCGAAGATGACGCAGGTATTGCGATCCTTCCAGTTGGTCCGGGTGGAAAGCGCCTCGGCGCCGATCACCAGGATTTTTTTGCCCGGATCCGCCTTGATATACTTATCTGCCATGTCGATGGCGTAGACGAACCCTGAACAGGCGGCATTGATATCAAAGGCAAAGGCCCTGCCGGCGCCCAGCTCCTTCTGCACGAAACAGGCACAGGAGGGCATCAGCATATGGGACGAGATGGTGGCGACGATGATCAGATCAATATCAGCGGCGGAAAGCCCGGCCATCTGCAAGGCGTTGGCGGCAGCCCTGGCCGCCAGGTGCCAGGTCTCATCCCCTTTGCCCCCAATGCGGCGGGTGCTGATTCCGGTGCGTGTCCGTATCCACTCATCACTGGTATCAACAATTTTTTCCAGATCCTGATTGGTGAGAACGCGTTCCGGCAGATATGCCCCTGTCCCCAGGATGACGGTGCCCATCAGTCCACCGTCTCCTCTTCCAGCGCATTGGCGGCCAGGCCTTCGACTATACGCTGATTGACCTTTTTGTCTCCCATCTTGACCGCTTCTAAAATCGCGTTTTTGATGGCCTCGGCACTGGATTTCCCATGACAGATAATCCCGATGCCATTCACTCCCAGCAAGGGCGCACCGCCATATTCGGCGTAATCCACGCGCCTGGCAAAGGCGCGGAAGGCAGGACGGGCAAGGAGATAGCCGATCTTGGCAGCCGTTGATTTCATGATCTCATCTTTTATCATCTGCATGGCGGCGGAGGCCAGTCCTTCACTGAGCTTCAGGCAGATATTGCCGACAAAACCATCACAGATAATCACGTCCACATTCCCCTGAAACACATCACGTCCTTCCACATTCCCCACAAAATTCAGGGAGCTTGCGGCAAGACGGTCATAGGTTTCCTTGACCAGGGTGTTGCCCTTTCCCACCTCTTCACCAATACTGAGAAGGCCGATGCGCGGACGCTCTATGTCAAACACGTGGGAAAAGGCGGAGGCCATGACCGCAAACTGAAAAAGATGCTGGGGGCGACAATCAACATTTGCCCCAACATCCATCATGACAACAGGCTTCTTTAAGGTGGGAAAGACACTGGCAATTCCTGGCCGGGACACATGCTCCATCCGACCAAGCTTGCGAATGGCGGCGGCCATGGTGGCGCCGGAGTTCCCGGCACTGACGGCGGCATCCGCCAGCCCCTGGCGAACAAGATCAAAGGCGACCATTACCGAGGAGTCTTTTTTCTTGCGGATGGCATCAACGGGTGACTCACCCATCTCCACCACCTCGGAGGCATGGACAATCTGGATATCCCCGTCTTTGCGGGCACCAGAACGCATACCCTCAAGATGGGCCCGCAAAACCTGCTGATCCCCAACCAGGGTTATTTGCAGGCCGGTCTGTTGTAAAGCCAGCAGAGCCCCACGGGTCAATTCCTCAGGCCCATAGTCACCGCCCATGGCATCCAGGGCAATCCGCACGGCTTCAACCTATTCTACATCAACATCAAGACTGACAACCGTGCGTCCCTTATATTTCCCGCAACTGGGACAAAGACGATGGGGCTGCTTGGGCGCGCCGCACTCAGCGCAAGTGGACATTCCGGGAGCGCTCAGGGCGTCATGCGACCTTCTTTTACGGGTACGAGAATGCGAATGTCGTCTCTTGGGTAATGCCATAATATATCCTCCAATCAAAAAAACAAGACCACTTGGCCTGGGTAAATTTTAATAAAATTCCAAAAAAACTGGCATGTTATTAAACAATTTTCACTCCCGTCAGCACCACCGCCAGCAACGGTGCCACAGCACCACCAGCGCACGCACGAAAGAGTGCACACAAAACATGCGAAAATAAACAATTTTTAAAAAAATGGCTAGAAAAAAATAATCTTTATTCCTTTCTCATCTCGTCGACCCGGATAAAACGCCCCATACCAGGGAACCTTGATGGTCCCTCACCCCCCGCCAAGGGGCCCCCCGCAGAAACACCGTCAAAACAAAAAAAGGCCACCAGGGTCTTCGTCCAACCCCCATCGTCTCCATGGTCCAAGGGCAAGGCCGGGGCCGGTCTCAGAGAACATGGGCCAGCCGCTCGGTGGTCTTTTCCAGGCGCAGACTGCTGATAAAGAGGAATCTGGTTAACAGTTGAATCAGCAGATGGGGTTCTGTGCGCTCCAGCTCTTCCAGCTGCCCACGATCTAGGCTATACAGCAGGGACGGCTCAATGGCCCTGACACTGACACTGTGCACCCGTCCGGGGAGCAGACCCGCCTCGGCCACGATGGTGCCTGGTTCAAGGAGGGCCACGACCTGCATCTTCCGATGAAAGCCTGTCTGCTTCTGCACCGACAGCCGGCCCCGCGCCAGAAGGAAGACCTCGCCGGAAGACTCGCCAACCTGAAACAGAAACATGCCCTGTTCCAGTTTCACCACCGTGAACATGGGCACAAGGGCTTTCAGCCCTTCGACGCCAAGAAAGGCGAACAGCTCTGAGAGGCTTTTCTGCTCCCGGTCTGGAGACAGCTCTGTACGTTCCAGGTCATTCAAAGGTACTGTTTTTATCCTCCAGCAGTTTCACCAGTCCGTCAAACTTGTCACGGCGAAGGATCGCCTTGAACTGTTCCATATAATTGCGAACCAGACTGACTCCTTCAATATTAATATCGTAAACCATCCATTTTACATCTTTTTTAATCATGACATAATCAATGGGGATAAACTGGCCATTATTTTCAATCTGGGTGGTCACAATCGCCCGGTCATCCTTAATCCGTTCCCCCAGAAACTGGATCTCCTGCCCTGAATAGCTCTCAAACTTGCCGATATAGGCATTTTCAAGAAGTTTTGTAAAGAGCTTCTGGAAATGATCCTGTTTCTCCGGGGTCAGCTCCCTCCATTCCTTGCCGATGACCCGTTGCGACATCTCACGAAAATCAAATCCGGCGTTCACATAGGCCATGATCCTGGCCCGACGCTCAATCTTTTTTTCCTCTCCCTTCATGGCAGGATCAAGCAGAATCGATATTATGGCGTTTAATTTGGGTTTTATCTCGTCTGTGGGAGTGGGAAGGGCCAGGGCCGGAGACACGAACACCAATGTACAAACGGCCAGGAGCAGCATTGCCGAGCTGAATTTCGTCATCAAATTTTTCGTCAACAGATCTTTCATACCCCTTATTCCCTCCAAATCTCTAAACTGATTTTTCTGTCCATCGTTTTATTGCTCTTCCCGAAACGTGTTGTTTCTCACGTCTCTGTCCAGCACCTTGTTTCTCCGATACTCCAGAAATGCCTGGCGGATGGAGATATAGGGATCCAGCGAATTCCTTTTCATCTCCTCATAGAGGCCTGGATGCAAGGATATCCGATTGACCTTGTCCGTTCCGCTATAGGCCGCCTCCTCCGGAAATTCCGTCAAGATATAGGTTGCCGGGTGGAGTGCTCTGTCGCCCACGAAACCAAAGGCGTCACGGACGGTCAGCGGCCCGAGAAGGGGCAGAAAAAGATAGGCCCCCTCACCCACACCCCACACGCCCAGGGTCTGTCCAAGATCTTCGGGCTTGGCCTGTATCCCGAATGACTCCTTGGCAGGATCGCCAAAACCGGCAAACCCCAGGGTGGAATTAATCAGAAATCTTTGTAAATCGGTTCCCGCGTCGCCGACCTTGCCCTGCAGCAGATTATTCACCACCCGCACCGGGGCGGCGACATTGACAAAGAAGTTTCCCAGCCCCAGCCGCACATCCTGGGGAAGCACCGCGCCATAGACCTTGCTGACCGGCTTCAAGACCCAGAAATAGAGCTTGTCATTCACCACAAAAAAGACCCTGTTCATTGATTCCAGGGGATCAAAGACCTCCTCCTGTTCAAAAAAACTGTCCACCCCTTCAACACCGACATCCTTCTCCACCTCGGCATTGGCCGGGGATGCCGGAAACGTCGCAACCAGGGCCAGCACCAGACCATGGAAAAATATTTTTCTGAAATTCATGATAATCACCCGACTAGGATTAATGGATTGCCAACTGTTGAAGGCATTGGGCCAGACCTTCCAGGGTATCCACCTGGAGGGCCTGATACTCCTGCCCCTTAGGGACTATTTTCCGCATCATCCCCTTGAGGACCGCCTTGGGGCCAACCTCCACAAAGGTGTCCACCCCCTGAGCCAGCATCGATTGGATAAGCTCAACCCAGCGCACTCTTGAAACAATCTGTCGAGCCATGATCTCCCGGATGGCCGCCGGATCCTGTTCCGTTGCCGCCGAAACATTCAGATAGACAGGAGTTGAGGGGCGATGGAACGGGAAATCACTCATAAACTCGACAAAGGGAGGAACCGCGCCCGCCACCAGCGGACTATGATTGGCCACGCTCACCGCCAGGGGGATCACCCTCGCCCCTGCCTCGGCTGCCAGGACAGAGGCTGCATCAAGGGCCGCCACTTCTCCTGAAATCACAATCTGCTGCTCGGTATTATGATTGGCAATGGTGACGACGCCACTGTCCGCACAACGGGCAACTATCCCTTCGACCTCGGCAATGGTCAGTCCCACCACCGCCCGCATGGAACCTGGATGTTTCTGCCCCTCACGATCGGAGAGCAGGCCGCGCCGGGTCACCAGCCGAATGGTATCCTCGACACTCAACACGCCGGCCACGCAGAGGGCCGAATACTCCCCCAGACTGTGCCCGGCAAAACAACTGACCGTGATCGTGTCGCCCCAGGCCTTGCGCAAGGCCTGCCAGCAGACGAGATTGGTCACGGTGATTGCCGGCTGCAGATGCACGGCCCGGGTCAACTCCTCCAGGGGGCCTTCAAAACAGAGCTGACGCAGGGGAAAATCACACACCGCTTCCGCCTGCTCCATAATAGCCGCACAATCAGAATCCGTCTCTATAAACTCACGTCCCATGCCCAGATACTGCGAGCCCTGGCCGGGAAAAAGAACCGCCACCTTCATTGCTTCTGCCCCTTTTTTTCTTCTCTTTTGGCCTTGACGCCTTCCAGTATATTGGCGATGAAAAAAACTGCCACCCCGATGCTGATCGCTGAATCAGCCACATTAAAGGCCGGCCAGTGATACCCTTGGGAATGGACATCGAGAAAATCCACCACCGACCCGAGCCTGACCCGATCGATGAGATTGCCGATGGCGCCGCCGGCAATCAAAGGCAGGGCGATGGTATAGAGGGGATGGGCATGCCGCAGTCGCGCCCAGGCAAAAGCAATGACCACCAGGGCCACCGTTCCCAGCACCAGAAACAGATAATGACGCCAGGCCCCGCTCTGTCCCGCCAGAAAACCAAAGGCCGCCCCCTTGTTGGTCAGGTAAGTGAGATTAAAAAGACCGGGGATAATCTCCCGGGATTCATACAGGGCAAATGTGGAGACGATCCACAGCTTGGTTCCCTGATCAATTCCGACAACTGCCGCAATGATGGCCAGAAAGCGAATCATCTAGTCCGATACCCCCGGATCCATCTCCGCCACCACCAGAGAGCAGCGGGAGCAGAGCTGCGGATGGGCCTGATTCTGGCCGACGGTGGTGGATCGAATCCAGCAGCGATCACATTTGTCTCCCGGCGCCTGGCGTACCGCCACACTCAATCCCGGCACCTCTTTGCTGACAAGGGGAACACAATCAAGAACCGCGAAATCAGCACAGGGGGTCAACTCCGAGACAATGCAGATCTCTTGTATGGTCTGCCACTCCCGACCTATGAACTCCGCCCACTCCCCGTTCACCTGGAGCAGCACCTCCGCCTCCAGAGGATGACCGATCACCTTTTCCTGCCGCGCCCCTTCCAGGGCTCTGGTGATCTCGGATCGCACCGTCACCAGTTTTTCCCACTTTTGTTCCAGCTCAAGATCCCGTCTTTCCGGGTGGAGGGCCGGGAACTGGACAAAAAAGACCCCCTGATCCAGGGGCGCGTCCGGGGCAAGCCCATGGAGTGACTCCCAGGCCTCTGCCGCGGTGAAGCTGAGCACCGGGGTCATAAGGCGCAACAATCCATCCAGGATCTCATGGAGGACGGTCTGGGCCGCCCGGCGGGCAAACGACTGAGCCCCCGAGCAGTAGAGCCTGTCCTTGAGGATATCGAGATAGAAGGCGCTCATGGTCATGCCGCTGAAATAGTTGAGCCCCTGATGGATAGAGTGGAACTCGTAGCGCTGGTAGGCCATCACCACCTTTTCCTTCAACTCCTCGAAACGGGCCAGGGCCCACCGATCAATCTGCGGCAGCTCTTTATAGGCAATCCGATCCCGGGCCGGATCAAAGTCAAAGAGGTTGCCGAGCATATAGCGGATGGTGTTGCGGATCTTGCGGTAGGCATCGGCCACCTGCCTGAGGATCTCATCGGAGACCTTGACATCGTCGCGGTAATCTTCACTGGCCACCCAGAGACGCAGGATCTCGGCGCCGAACTTATCAATCACCTCCTGGGGAGCCACCACATTGCCGATGGACTTGGACATCTTTTTGCCCTTGCCATCCACCACATAGCCATGGGTCAAAACCCCCTTGAACGGGGCCCGGCCCCGGGTCCCGACGGAGGTCAGCAGGGAACTCTGGAACCAGCCCCGATGCTGATCGCTGCCCTCAAGATAGAGATCCGCCGGAGAGCGGAGCTCTTCCCGGGTCTCACAGACGGCGGCATGACTGACTCCGGAGTCAAACCAGACATCCAGGATATCCTCTTCCTTGACAAATCGGGCGGAACCGCACTGGGCACAGACCGTTCCCGGCTCGAGAAAGTCTTCCATCCCATGGCGGAACCAGGCATCGGCGCCCTCCTGCCGGAACAGGGTGTCAATGCGCTCCACCAGCGCCTCGCTCTTCACCACCTCGCCACACTCCTGACAACTGAGCACCGTCACCGGCACCCCCCAGGTTCGCTGGCGGGAAAGGCACCAGTCCGGACGGTTGGCCACCATGGACTGGATCCGCTGCATCCCCCAGGCCGGAGTCCACTCCACCTTTTCAATCTCGGCCAGGGCCTTGGGGCGCAGCTCATTCTCCTCCATGGAGATAAACCACTGGGGCGTGGCCCGGTACATCACCGGTTTCTTGCACCGCCAGCAATGGGGAAAGCTGTGTGAGAGGGTGCCTTCATGGAGCAGAACACCGGAGGCCCGCATATCGGCATTGATTTCCTTGTTCACCGCCGGAACCTGCCGCCCCTGATAGTGTCCGGCGTCAGCGGTGTAACAGCCCTCGCTGTCCACCGGCGACAATACCTCCAGGCCATAGCGCAGCCCGGTCAGGTAATCGTCGGCGCCATGCCCGGGAGCGGTATGGACACAGCCGGTACCGGCATCGATGGTCACATAATCGGCAAGGACCATCAGCGAATCGCGATCAAAGAAGGGGTGACGGCAGTTCCTCCGTTCAAGGCCCGCAGCCGAAAAGGTGCCGGTGATGGCATAGTCGGCAATGCCCAGCTCGGCCATCACCGTATCCACCAGATCCCGGGCCAGGATCAGGATTTCACCCGCCACCTGCACCGCCGCGTAGACAAAATCGGGATGAAAGGCCACAGCCAGATTGGCGGGCAGGGTCCAGGGGGTGGTGGTCCAGATAAGCACCGAGACCCGGCCGCCGGTCAGGGCGGGATGGATATCGGAGAGGTCGTCCGCCACCGGAAACTTGACATAGATGGAAGGCGAGGTGTGATCGTGATACTCCACCTCGGCCTCGGCCAGGGCGGTGGTGCAGGTGGAGCACCAGAAGACCGGCTTCTTGTTGCGAACCACCGAGCCCGACAGCAGAAAACGGTTGAACTCCCGGGCGATGACCGCCTCGTATCCATAATCCATGGTCAGATAGGGCTTATCCCAATCGCCCAGCACACCCAGGCGCCGAAACTCGGCCTTCTGGGTCTTGACCCACTTTTCCGCGTACTTGCGACAGGCGCCCCGTTTGGACAGCTTGGGGATCTCCTTCTTCTTCTCCCCCAGCTCCTTGTCCACATTGTGCTCAATGGGCAGGCCGTGACAATCCCAGCCGGGGATATAGGGGGCCCGGAACCCGGCCATGCGCCGGGATTTGAGGATAATATCCTTGAGAATCTTATTAAAGGCCGTCCCCAGGTGGATATGGCCATTGGCATAGGGAGGGCCGTCATGGAGCACATAGAGGGGCCTGTCCTTCCCCGCCTCCTGCAACTGGCCGTACAGATCTTCCTTCTCCCAGCGTTTCAAGAACTGCGGCTCTTTCTGGGACAGATTCGCCTTCATGTTAAAGTTGGTCTGGGGCAGATTCAGGGTATCCCTGTAATCCATGCTCTTCTCCTTTCTTCAGCAAGCCACAGCGTGCCGGCAAATTATAGTAGCAAACACCCTGTTCCAGGCTGCCTTCGAATGAGTGTCTTACAGATTCTATTCTTGTTTTTTTTGCAAGAATAGAATCTGCGAAAGGCTCGTATCCCGTTTATCGGGGTTAGGACCGTAAAAGCCCTGGCGCCCAGCACCAGGGCCGTGAAAGAACCGGGAGCAACGGGGGGTTGCTGCGGAGCCCGGCAGTGTGAACGCCTCGGCGTCCCCGATGCCTGGAATGATGAAAATGGCAACGATGGCGGTCTTTCCTTCAATAAAAAAAATGAACCAGCAGGAACAAACTGACTTTTGGCAGTGTACTCCCTTGTTCCTTCTTTCCGTACAAAATTTACAAAAATACCAACTGGGTATCAAGTTGCAAGGGGAAAGTAAGCGACCATCGCAAAATTAGTCCGGCAAATCCTGATTATCCCTTAAAAATCGAGACTCCCCCGGCAATTCCTGACCAGTGTCCGGCGACAAGGACCCGATAAAGAATCGGCAGGGGCTGCCGCCCCCTCACCATTTGGCCCCAACGACAAGCTTTGATTTGACATAAGGTACAGTCTTCATTATAAGAATGAGAGTACTCGTGGCATCGTCACCTTGATCAACCATGGAACCAGCCCTTCGCAACCAGAGCACCCAATGACACATGTAATCGCCATGGCCGGCAAAGGCGGGACCGGAAAGACCACCACATCCGCCCTACTGGCCAGATATTTCCTCCAGAAAAAAATGACCCCGCTCCTGCTGGTGGATGCCGACGCCAACGCCAATCTCAACGAACTGCTCGGGGTGGAGGTGGGGATGACCCTGGGCAGGATCCGCAAAGAGCTGAAAGGGGAGGTGCCCGCCGGCATGAGCCGTGACCAGTTCATGGAGCTGAAGATCCACCAGGCCCTCATTGAAGAAGACGGCTTCGACCTTCTGGTCATGGGCCAGCCCGACGGTCCCGGCTGCTACTGCGCCGCCAACCAGTATCTGGCCATGACCATGGATCGGCTGGCCGTGAATTATCGCTCTATCATCGTCGATAACGAGGCCGGTATGGAGCACCTGAGCCGCATGAACCTGCGCACCATCGACTACCTCTTTATCACCTCCGACCCTTCCGCCCGGGGCATCCTCACCGCCAAACGCATATCCGAGATCACCGTCCCCTTGGGCCTGGAAGTCAGGCATCAGTACCTGCTGGTCAATCGCGCCCCAGATCCCCTGCCGGATCTGCTTCAGGAGAAGATCCATGCCGCCGTGGATGCAACGGGAATGACCCTGGGCGGCATCATCCCGGCCAGTAATGCCTTGATCGAACAGGAGTTGAGCGGCAGATCCTGCCTGGAACTGGGCGAGGACACGAAGATCATCCAAACCGTCACCGCCATTTTTGACACCATCTTTGCAGGAGAAACGCTGTGATCTTTCACCAAAAATCCGGTCACCCCGGTTCAATGTCCCATTCCCATGAATAAGCTAACCGGCCCGCCGGAAGAGAGGGTGACAGCCCATCACACCGCCATGATCGAGATCATCAAGGTGGCCAAGAGCTATCCCCCGAACGTCACCGCGCTGGCTGATATCTCGCTCACCATTGCCAGTGGCGAGATGTTTTTTCTCATCGGCAAGAGCGGAGCGGGCAAGACCACCCTGCTGAAGCTGCTCTGCAATATGGAAAAACCCAGCAATGGCCTTATTGAAATCGCCGGCATGAACATCCACCAGGTCACCGGCAACAAACTTGCCAAACTCCGGCAGAAGGTGGGAATGGCCTATCAGGATTTTCGCCTGCTGACCAACCGGACCGTGGCCGAAAATATTGCCATCTCCATGGAGGTCTCCTATAAAAAACCTCAAATTATTCAAGACCGGGTCAGAAACCTGCTGGCCCAACTCCAGCTTGAAGATAAGCATGACATCCTCACCGGCGACCTCTCGCGCGGCGAACAGCAGCGCGTCGCCCTGGCTCGGGCTGTGGCCAACTCCCCCACCCTGATCCTCGTTGATGAGCCCACCGGCAACCTCGATGCCGCCAGCACCGAACAGGTCATGGATCTGCTGGCCCGATGCAACCACTCCGGGGCAACCGTGATCGTCGTCACCCATGATGAGGCCATCTACCGGCACACACGTCATCGGGTCATGAAACTGGATAACGGCAGAATCGCCGGGCTGACCCAAGGGTCCAGCTCCGGCCAGCCCCTCACCGCAGGCGACCAGGACGACGCTGAAAATATGGACAAAGGGGGTGAATTGCCATGAATTTCTGGTTTGCCGTCATCCGCCAGACAGGCCGCAACCTGCGCCAGACCTGGACCACCCAGCTCATAACCTGTCTCACCGTGAGTCTGTCGGTGCTTATTTTTTCCTTTTTCTATCTGATCTACCTCAACATGCTCAGCGTCGGCAACAAGCTCAGCGACAACCTCCACCTGGTGGTCTATCTGGAAGACGAGCCCGGCCCTGAAATGCAGGAGCAGCTTCGTCTGAAGATCACCCAGTTTGACCAGGTTGAGGCGATCAGGTTCATCTCGAGGGAAGAGGCCTACCATCGTTTTGCCCAACAACTTGGCGACAACCGTGAAATTCTAACCGATATGCCCAGAGACTTTCTGCCCGCCTCCATTGAAGTGGTTCCTCTGAGAACCCTGCGCAGCCTTCGTCAGGTCAAGCTCTTTTCTGAATACCTGGCCACCCTGCCGGGCAGCCAGAAGGTTCAGTACGGCCAGCAGTGGGTGGAACGTTTTTATTCCTTTATCCAGCTCCTCTCCATTATCGTTCTGCTCAGCGGCAGCCTGCTTATTCTGACCGCCACGTTCATGGTGGCCTCCACCATCCGCCTGACCATCTTTGGCAGACAGGAGGAACTGGAACTCCTGAAACTGGTGGGCGCCACCAATAATTATATCCGCACCCCCTTTCTTCTGGAAGGACTTCTCCAGGGTTTTGGAGGCGCGCTGCTGGGACTGATTGCCCTCTACTCCCTTTTTCAATGGACAACCCACCATATCTCCGGTGTCGGTTTTTTTAATCTTTTTTCCTTTACCTTTTTCCCGTTCTCCACCATCAGCACCATTATTCTTCTCTCCATTCTCCTCTGCGCCGTCGGCAGTTATGCCTCCATGCAGAAATTTTTACGCGTCTGATCCGCTCCTTGAGTCCAGGATGAAGAGCCCAGAGACGGTCAACAATTGCTTTTCCAGCAACCCTTCGCGCCTCGACCGCAGGTCCTGGCCTTCTCCCGCCATCTTTTGCCTGCTGCTCCTGCTGGTGTTCATTTTTTCGCTCTCTTCCATTCAAGCCGCTGACTGGAAAGCCGAGAAGAAGAATCTTGAACAAAAGATCAAAACCCAGAGCATCTCCATCAAGCAGCTGGAAACAGGCCTGCACCAGCAGCAGGAAAAAGCCCAGGAAAACATCGCCCAGGAGACGGCACTGCTGGCCGAGCTTGCCATCCTCAACGCAGAACTTTTGAAGCACGGGGCAAAGCTTGCCGCCCTCGAAGACTCCATGGCGGGACAGGAAGAGATGATCTCCTCCAAGGAAAAGGAAATCCTCCCCCTCCAGGCCGAAAAGCAGAAGGTCCAGACCCACCTGCAAAAACGGATCACGGCCTACTATAAAACCGGCGAGATCGGGATGATCAATGTGGCCTTCTCCGCCAAGAGCCTGCCCGAGCTGCTCAGCATCCATGACAGCTTCAGCGCCCTGCTCCGCTACGACCAGAACCTTCTCGAGCACTACCGGGAAACCCTTTCAGGGCTGGAACGCAGCAAAAAGGCCCTGACCCTGGAAAAAAGCGTGCTGGAGAACTTTATCGCCCAGGCTGCCCAGGCAAAAGAAGCCCTCGAGAAAACCAGCCGGGAGAAAAACGAGCTCCTCACCCAGATCCAGACCCAGGCCAGACTTCATGAACATGCAGCTCGTAAAATTCAAGAGGAGGCCGACACCCTTTCAGCCCAGCTTGCAGCCATGCAGCGGAAAAAAGAACTCCTGAGCCAGGAATTCCTCCTCAACAAAGGCAAACTTTCTCCACCAGTGGGCGGGACTCTTCTCAGTCTCTACGGACAGCCCGGCAAAAGCAAAACCGGCACCCCGGGAATCACCACCGGAATTAGCATTGACGGCCCCAATGGAATCAGGGTAAAGGCTGTCTTTGAGGGGACTGTCAGCCATGCCGGCTATCTCCCGGGATACGGGAACTCCATCATCATTGACCACGGTTTTCAATACGCCACCCTTATCTCGAGAGTTGAGACAATCTTGAAAAAAGAAGGGGATCGGGTCAAGACAGGAGAAGACATCGGAATTACCGGGGAAACGGCAACCCTGATGGAAGAAGGAGTCTACTTTGAAGTCCGCCATGGCAAGGATACAGAAGATCCGCTGCTGTGGCTGGATAAAAATAAACTTTCTCTCCCCTGACACAGGGAGTTCCAATGATTATCACTCAAGAGATTGCGGCGTCGTCAGCAATCCCCTGGGCTCTTTTTGCTTCATAACGGCAGATGGAGCGGGTCAGGAAATGGAGAAGAAGTCCACGTTGCTTATGAACCACCACCCGGAGCAGATGTCCCGCAATATTGGGACAGCACCGAAACTTTCTTGATTTCTTTTTTTTGAGTTGATGATATCCCGTAGAGTAACCGACGATGATGCGCCCATTGACCCTCCATGCGCTGCATGGTTCGGGCCTTGAGCCTTCGTCAGATTTTTGCAACAACCAGGCGGTGCAGATTCTTTTCACATTTTTTTTATCACCCAATAAATATGTATCGATCAACCAGTTCCCTGCTTTGCCAGGGCACCCTGACCATTCTCATCTGCTGCCTGCCCATGCAGGTGTGCGCCGAAATTTCCCAGATGGAACGGCAATCCACCTACCAGCAGCTGGAAACCTTCGCCAATGTCTTAAGCATCCTGCAAGAAAATTATGTGGATGAGATTAATGCCAAAAAGGTGATGGAAGGGGCGATCAGCGGCATGCTCCTCTCCCTTGATCCCCACTCGTCCTACCTCCAGCCGGAGGATTTCAAGGAGTTACAGGAAGAGACGGAAGGAAGCTTCAGCGGGATCGGGATTGAGGTCGTCACCGAAGATGGCGATCTCCTGGTGGTCTCACCCATAGAAGGGACACCGGCAGACCGGGTGGGACTGAAGGCAAAAGATAAAATTGTCAAAATCGATGGCGAACAGACCCAGAATATGAATCCCATGGACGCCATCAAAAAGTTGCGTGGGCCGCAAGGGACTCAGATCAACCTGGCCATTCAGCGCGAAGGCTGGAAGGAACCCAGGGTTTTCACCCTGACCCGTGAAACCATTCCCCTGCACAGCGTCAAGAAGTCCTTCCTGGAGCCTGGACTGGCCTACATCCGCATCACCAATTTCCAGAGCCAGACGACCAGGGATGTCAAGGAAGCTCTCCAGAAACTCCAGTCGCAATACCCCATAACCGGACTGATCCTGGACCTGCGCAACAATCCCGGAGGATTACTGGATCAGGCCGTCTCGGTGGCCGATATCTTCCTTGACAGCGGCCTGGTGGTCTCTACCAAGGGACGGGTCAAGGAGCAGAACATGACCTTCCATGCCCACAGCAATGGCGGCAAAAATCTTTTTCCCCTGGTGGTGCTGGTCAATGAAGGTTCGGCCAGCGCGTCTGAAATTGTCACCGGCGCCATCCAGGATCATAAACGGGGCCCCGTCGTCGGCACCAAGACCTTTGGCAAGGGCTCAGTCCAGACCATTCTGCCCCTGCCGGAGGGGGCGGGACTGCGCATGACCACCGCCCGCTACTATACCCCCAGTGGCCGCTCCATCCAGGCCACCGGGATCACCCCCGATATGGATGTTGCCAGTGACGAAAAAAATAAAAACGGCCTGTCCCCGGTGAGCATCAAGGAAGCTGACCTGAAAAACCATATCTCCAATCCCACCCTGCCTGAGGAGCCGAAACGAAAATCAGGGGCGGGCAATAAATCAACGGTCACCACTCCTCGCAAACAACCGGAGGCATCCGAAAAATCCGATGAGCCTTCTGATGCCGCCGAAGGCTCATCGAGAAACGGCGAAATCAGTCTGGACAAGGATAACCAGCTTCGCTCGGCCCTGGATGTCCTCAAGGATCTGATAAAATCCTCCGGCGATAGCGGCAAAAAAGAGGTCAGTTCAGCCAAGGAGTAAGAAGAACGACTTATTGGGCAAAGGCAGGTCGTTCGGAGTGGCTGCTCTGGAATTATTCGAATTCTCAATCGAACATTCCATATCCGGCTCAGGTGGCAAAGAAAACTCCCCTCCCTTGACGGGATGGGCTACAGCCACTTGAAGCAAAATCAGCCGGAAAAGATTGGCTGTTTTGCTCATTGGGCATAAGGTGCCGTAAGCTCAGCAAGCACAAAAAGCCTTGCTTGCTGAGCAACGGCACCTAAAATCCCAATTCCTTCAAGAACTGCTCATCCCGTGACCAGTTCTTCCGAACCTTGACAAAAAGTTTTAACAGCACCTTCTGATCAAGCAGCCTTTCAATATCCTTCCGGGCCGCCGTGCCGATGCCCTTCAGTTTGACTCCGCCCTTGCCGATGACGATTCCCTTCTGCGACTCCCGTTCAAGGACGATGGCGCCATGGATGGTAATCAGCCCTTTGGCCGGATCCTCCTTGAACGACTCAACAAGCACGGCCGTAGAATACGGAATCTCATCGCCGGTGAGGAGAAAGACCTTTTCACGGATGATTTCAGCCACCAGAAAACGCTCGCTGGCATCGGTGGGAATATCCTCGGGGTAATAACGCGGCCCCACTGGCAGTACCCGCAACAGCTCGGCCAGCAGACGATCGGTGCCGTCACCGTGCAGTGCCGACATGGGGATCACCGCGTGAAAAGGAAAAAATTCGGCATAGGCCCGAATCATCGCCAGCAGCCTTTCCTTGTTGAGCAGATCGACCTTGTTCAAGACCAGGATCACCGGGCAGCGCACCTGCTCCATATACCCCGCCAACTCCGCCCCCTTTTCCTCCTTCAGCTTCTCCGGCAGGGGGAGGGAGACATCAATCATGTAAAGAACCGCGTCCACCTCATGGAGGCTCTCCAGGGCAACGCGCACCATCTCCTGATTCAGGGGTTCGCGGGCCTTGTGCAGGCCGGGGGTGTCGAGGAGGACGATCTGATACTCCGGGCCGTTCATAATCCCCAGAATCCGGTTGCGGGTGGTCTGGGGCTTGGGTGAGACAATGGAGATCTTCTGCTCCAGCAGCCCATTCATCAGGGTTGACTTGCCGGCATTGGGAGGCCCGACAATGGCCACCATCCCCGAACGAATTGGTTTATTCTCCAGATCAACCATAAAAAATAACTCCCGTTTCCAAAAATATGGAACAAAAAAGAGTCAAACACCATTGCAGCGTTTAACTCTTGTCCTTGCGATATGGTCGAGGAGAGGATTGGCCCCCCCGTCCCCCTGCTCCCAAAGCAATGCAGCAGCATGCTGGCCTCAACCACCCAAAATCATCCAGGTATGTCCTCAGCATGCAAGACAAACGGACGAGGTTTGAACCCGAAATCCCGCGTCGCCTCGGCATGATCGAACACCAGATCGCTATTCATCCGCTCAGCCATGGCCGGCGACCATAGCCGGTAGCGGGGAACAAGGCGCAACAGGGCCACAGCCACTCGAAAGATGGCCAACGACACCGGCAATAAACGTAGCGGACGATGCATGGCCGTGAAGATACGTGCCACCATCTCACGGTAGGGCAGCATTTCGCCGCCGGAAATGTTGTAGGCGCGGTTGGCCGCAGCCGGCGAATCCAGCGCTGCAACGCAGGCGCTTGCCACATCCTGGGCATGGATGGGCTGACGCAGACCCTGGGCGCGTCCAAACAAGGGGAAAAATCCGGCACGACGAACGAACCGCGCAATCTCGGCAATATTCTTGTCCTGCCCGAGGCCGTAAATCAGGGTGGGCCGCAAAATAATCCACTCCACCCCATGCGCTCCAGCCCATGCTTGCAGCAGTGCCTCGGCTTCCAGCAAACGACGCGCAATGGCCTGCTCTTCAGGGTCGGAGGAATCGTCCTTGGTAAAGCCACTGGTTGAAGAGATCGCCACCAAACGTCGCGCGCCATAGGCATGGAACATGGAGAAATAGTGCGGCAACGCCCAAATGGGCGCCATACAGATCCACCGTTCAATGGGCTTATCCCGGGATGGCAGGCAGAACCCGGTGGTGGTGGGCAGCGTCCGCCACTCCACGCCCTCAGCTGCCGGCCGTTGCCCTTGCCGGGTAAAGGCCGTGATCTGACATCCCGCATCGATCAGCAAGGGCTGCAGGCACCTCCCCACCAGACTGCCGGCGCCGAGCACCCCCACTCGGCGCTCAACCGCCATCATTCCCGGTCACCATGTTCAGTTTGCGAAGAACCCCCTGCCATGTGTAAAAAACGGCAATCACCGAAAATCTCAGCCAGACCCCTATCAAGACCAGCCAAAAAAGAACCCCGGGATACTGATGCTTAAAAAACTTGCGATAAAACCGCATCATCCCCTTATGCTTGTGCCACTCAACGAACAGTCGGCTCGACCCGCTGCACCCCCCCTTCGCATGGTCTATACGGGCCGAGGGCACGAAGAGAATCTTCCAGCCCTTTTGCCGAAAGCGCATGCACCAGTCCAGGTCTTCGCAATGGAGAAAGTAGCCCTCATCCCAGATCCCCACATTCTCCACCACCTCACGCTTCACCAGCATACAGGCGCCGGAGATTGCCTCCACCTCCACAGGCCCATGGGGCAGGGGCTGCCTATGCAGATAAAAATCATAAAACAGCTTGGGCCAGCGATGGGCAAAACGGTGCAATCTAAATGCCCGTACAAATGATCGCCACGGCGTGGGGATCGCCCGCCGGCCCCCGGCCTGCTCACTGCCATCTTCATTGACCAGCAGTCCCCCCACCATGCCCACTCGGTCGCCGGACTGCAACTCGGCCAGCAGCGTCGCGATGGTACCGCGCTGAAAAATGCAATCTGGATTTAAAAACAGTAAAAACGGCGCAGAGGCAGCCTGCAACCCGATATTACATGCGGCGGCAAACCCCACATTGGTTGAGTTGCTGATGACAGAGACTTGTGACAATCCCTGAAGCCCTTCCAGGCTCCCATCGCTCGAAGCATTATCGACAACGATGACCTCGATATCCAGAGGACAGGCCAGTAATGACTCGACACAGCTTCGTAAGAATGTACCAGCGTTATAATTAACTATGATGGCTGAAAGAACTGAGTTCATATTTTTCTACGTCTCGGCATCAATCGTTTATCCAACACCTGCCAGATGTCACCAATTGAGGCAATACGGCATTTTTGAATCTGTTGGCGCTTACGCCACATCTTCGGCAAACCCAACAAAGCATCACGTTTGGCTCGCAAAATTACCCGCCCCTGCCCGCGAAACGTAAACCAGGTAATACTTGCCAGATGCAAAGCTAGATGTAAGGGCAGTAATAGCCAAAATAACAGGCCCGGCATATTTTTCACAAACGTCCACACCAGATTGCGATGCCCGTGATAGACGGCGAAATCGCTGTGCTGCCCGCCTGTGGTGCCTGAGCCGACGTGATGTACCACCGATTTGGGGACATACAGGCTCCGATGACCAGCCAGCCGCAACCGAAAGCCGAGATCGACATCTTCCACATAGCAGAAGAAATCCTCATCGAAACCGCCCATCTCGAGCAAGACACTACGCCGGTAAAGTGCCGCCGCCGCACAGGGCGAAAACACCTCGTGCTCATTCTCGGCAGAAGTTGGAGCAGGTGTACCATATCCCATGCGCCACACTAACCCGCTCAAATGATAGGCGTCCCCCGTACCATCCAGCACCATCGAATCATTCGCAGTAACCGACTTGCTGCCAAACATATCGAATCCCGAGTTAGATTCTGCTGCCAGCAACAGCGCTTCAAGCCAACGCGGTTCAGCAAAGGCATCAGGATTAAGAAGGGCAATCCATTTCGACTCGGAACAAGCCGTCTTGATCGCCAGATTGTTCCCTCGCGCGAAACCAACGTTCTGATCCAGCAACATCAACTTCACGAAAGGGAACGTTCGAACGATCTCGACGGAACCATCAAAACTTCCGTTATCTACGAGTATAATTTCATGAGGCTTGACCGTCTGAACCACCAATGCTGCCAGGCACCGCTCAAGAAATTGTTCACCATTCCAATTAACTATAACTACGGTGACCTTCGGCCAAGATTTTTCACATGAATCACTTAAACTTTTTCCATTCATCCGTCTACCGACCCACTCAATAATGCGATACCTTCTCGCAGTGAGCGAATTGTATGCGTTGCAGCACGAGATAATATTTCCAAATGCTTATCTGCCAGATAAAGGCACCTTGTCCCGATACCTGCCTTGTGGGCCGCTTGCATGTCAGAATCCTTGTCACCAATCATGATAGAATGCTTCAGGTCGAGTCCATGCTTTTCCGCAGCACGAAACAACATTCCCGGATTGGGTTTGCGATCGAATGAATCTTTTTTGTAGCCCCCGATACCGTGCTCCGGATGGAATGGGCAATGAAAGACATCCGTTAGCGGCACCCCTTCGGCCTCAAATCGCTCGCGCATCCATTCGGTCAGTATGAAAAAATCCTGTTCCGAATAATAGCCACGTCCGATTCCTGCTTGATTGGTCACGACGATTAACAGATACCCCGATCGTCTCGCAGCAGAGCAGAGAGAGAAGACATCCTCGATGAATTCAAACTTTTCTGCACTTGAGGTGTACCCCCCATCATGGTTGATGACGCCATCCCGATCAAGAAACAGAGCCCGAATTCCTGACCCGGTCACAATCCTGCAAGCTCCGTCTGCGCAAACGCGTAATCAACAGGCACGCCGATATCGATAAAGCGGCCATGTGTGACAAAGGACATGAAATGAAGGGATTGTAAATGGTTGCTGAAGAAATCTGTTTCCAAGGAAAAGGGCTGCCCTAAAGGAAAGTCATTGAGTGCATCTTTTGGCAGCACGTAACAGCCGACGTTGATCAGGCCCGGCCCGGACACACCTTTCTCGAGGAAGGCGTTGATCCGCCCATCAAATATCTCTACCCTACCAAAACGCGCAGTGTCCGGCACTTCTCTCACCACGATCAACGGCTGACGGCCAACCTGCCAAATTCGTTCCAGCTCATCTACCTCAAGATCAAGATACGTATCGCCGTTGAAGACGAAGACATGATCGGTCACGCAACGCGCCAACGCCGCACGGATTGCCCCGCCAGTTCCCAACGGCTGCGCCTCCACCTCATAGACGAGCTCCAACCCAAGATAGCGGTCGCCGAAATGCGCGATGATTTTCTCCGACATAAAACCAAGGGAAAACACTATTCGCGTGAATCCCTTTCTGGCGAGCGTCGACAGTAATATCTCCAGAAACGGTCTTCCAGCGATAGGTGCCATCGGCTTTGGTAAGTCCGGAACCACCTGCCGCAATCGTGTGCCGAATCCGCCAGCGAGTATAATGGCTTCCATCAGGTTGGTGCCGCGAAAAGTGCTCGTTCAACCAAACCGCATAAAATATGGCCGAGGACCAAATGCCCCTCCTGAATTTTTGGGGTATGGTGGGAGGGGACTTCCAATAAATAATCGCATAGTTCCAGCATCGGACCGCGTCGATTACCTGTCAGTCCGATACACGCCAGCTTTTGCTTACGCGCCTCCTCAAATACACGAAGAATATTCGGAGATGTACTTGATGTTGAGTAACCGATGAACACATCCCCTTTGTTGCCGTTCGCCTGCACCTGGCGAGCAAAAAGTTTCTCATAACCGTAGTCGTTGCCTATGGCTGTCAAGATTGATGTATCAACAGTGAGTGCCATTGCGGGCAAGCCGGGCCGGTCAAAAGCAAAGCGACTTACAAACTCCCCTGCAATGTGTTGCGCATCGGCAGAACTGCCGCCGTTACCAGCAAGCAAGATTTTGCCCCTGGCGCGCAGGCATCCGATGCAAGCTTGTGCTGCTGCTTCAATTTGTAGAAGCAATACTTCGTCAGCTAACATGTCCGTCATCAGGCGTTTATTCTAGCTTGCATTCAAGTTGATTCTTTTTATCCACGGCCAGTTGGTTAAACTC
>JACDZF010000005.1 GCA_013426795.1 Desulfocapsa sp.
CATTTCCCCGGGCCTGGCTCGGCCGCTCGTTATCCCTCCCTGGATCGAGCGGCACCGGGCCATCCCTGGCCCCTGGCCGCTCGTTATCCATCCCTGGATCGAGCGACACTGGGCCATCCCTGGCCCCTGGCCCCTCGATATCCATTCCTGAACCCATCGGCACTGGGCCATCCCTGGCCCCTGGCCCATCGGTATCCATCCCTGGTCCCATGGGCACCGGCCCATCCCCGGTCCCCGCGGAGGGGTCACTGGATTTCAGCTTTTCCGGTCTGAAGACGGCGGTGCTGAATCATTGCAATGGGGCCCGGCAGAAGAGTATTCCCCTCCAACTGGCCGATATCTGCGCCTCATTTCAGGAGGCGATTGTGGACGTTCTGGTGGCAAAGACCCTGCTTGCGGCCAGAAGATATGGTGTCGCCACCATTGTCCTTGGTGGCGGGGTGTCGGCCAATCCCCGTCTTCGTGAGGCCATGGGCGAGCATTGCCGGCAGGAGGGGAAAAAGCTCTGTATCCCCCGGCCTTCCTTCTGTACCGACAACGCGGCAATGATTGCCCTGGCCGGCTTTCATTCGTATCAGAAGTCAGGGCCGGGGCGGTATGATCAGGACGTCTATTCGCGTTCTCAACTTTAAGCAAAGCAGCCAGGATGAACCCAAAGCGAACCAGCAAATATTATTATCTGAAATTTTTAAGGTTGAAAGGCGATCCCCATTCTCTGGCCCTCGGCACCGCCATTGGAATTTTTATCGGCATCACCCCCACCATGCCCCTCCATACCATTCTCATCGTCATGATCACGGTCGTCACCAGGAGCTCCACCATTGCCGGGATTCTGGCAAGCTTTCTGGTGTGTAACCCCGTTACCTATATCCCCCAGTATTATCTCGCCACTGTGGTGGGAAATGCCCTTACTCCCTACGAACTGACCTGGGCGGGGATCAAGGAGGTGCTTGAGCTCCTCCTGCAACATCCAGGTCTGTCCCAATCCATGAAGATCATCGCCAGTCTGGGGTATGAGGCGGTGATCGTTCTTCTTGTCGGCGGGGTGGTGCTGGCCCTTCCCTTTGCGGTTCTCAGTTATTTCCTCTCGTTTCGTTTCTTTGTGAAAATCAGGGAGAAACGCAGACAGAAACATCTCCTCCGATAACTGAACCGGACCCCCGCATTTGTCCGCCCCGGCTTCGAAAGGACTGGTAGCATGGCTGTGCGCGGGGTGGAGCCCTGCCGCGACAGATGTGGGGCTATTTTTCGTGGTGTTCAGAGGGTGTTCAGAACCTGTTCATAACCTGTTCATACTCTGTCCATACTCTGTTTAGAACCTGTTCATCAGCTGCTCAGAACCTTCAGGAGCGTTCAGTCCAGTTCAATCCTTTGGGAAATTTATTGGAGGATGCATGCGCGTACTAAATGATCCGTCAACTTCTGCCGATATCAACGGCATCGGATTGAACATCGTCTTTGATAACTATCCATGCAATCCGAACTTGCAGTCGCTGTGGGGATTTGCCTGTTTGATCGAGATGGCGGGCCAGACCATTTTGTTTGATACCGGAAGCAATGGCCGCGTCCTTGTTCAAAACATGAAAAAAATGGGCCTTGATTCGGCTTCGCTGGATATGCTCTTTGTCTCCCATCCCCACTGGGATCACATCGGCGGAATTGACTCGGTGATCGAGCTTGCCCCTCATCTGGAAATGGTCGCTCCCGATTCTCTTTCCAAGTTCTATCTTCAAGACCTGCGGGGGGCGGTCAGGAAGCTGAGCGTGATCGACGGGAAGCCGGCGAAAATCGGCGAAAATCTCTACTCCACCGGGGTGATGGGGGAGGTGGGCGAGCAGGCCTTGGTGATTGACATGGCTACGGGCCTGGTTGTCATCACCGGTTGCGCCCATGCCGGGATTGAAAAGGTCGCCGCCCGGGCCCGGGAGATGCTGGGCCGGGATATTTCACTGCTGATGGGAGGGTTTCACCTCTCGCACCATGACCATGCTGCACTGGAAGAAATTGCTGACTCGCTGAAAAGTCATGGCGTGCGGCGTCTCTGTCCCACCCATTGTAGCGGAGACCTGGCACGGAGGATGTTCGCCGCAAGCTTTGGCGCATTCTATCTTGACGGCGGGGTGGGTCGGAAAGTGAGCTGACCCCTCCGGTTCTACCACCGGGGAGCCCGGATATACGGGATGAAACGGGCGGGGCTGGCTTCTCGCCATGCAAACAGGAGTGTGATAATGACGACAACAATGAGTTCCCATCCATTTCCCGTGCAGGCTCTGCGGCGAAGGGGTGGCGGTCTTCAGATCTGGATGCTCTCTCTGCTCATGCTGCTGGCCGCTGGCGGCCTGTTTGTGTGGATCGGCTACCAGAATTATCACACCACCCATGAGCAGAACTACCGTCTGCTGGAGGTCCGGGCCAGGCAGCATGGGGCGCGGATTGACGCCTCCCTTCGCAGTGTCAATGCCCTGCTGGAAAATATCATCACGGATTTGCGGGAAGCCCCCCTGATGTCCATTCCAGAACAGAATCGCCTGCTTGAGGAGTCACTGCGGCAGCTGCCGGAACTCCGGGATCTGCTGCTGACCAATGCCGCGGGCCAGGTTACGGCCAGCAATACCAAAGGGTTTATTGGGTTTAACGCGGTGGATCGCGAATATTTCACCGCCCACAGTGACAACCGGCAGGCATCCAGGTTTCATATATCCAGGCTCTTTGTCTCCATCCAGGGGATCAGTTCGGTTACCCTGTCCCGACCCCTTCGTGACCGGGACGGACAGTTTGCCGGAACCGTCGTTGCCAACCTCAATCTCCGTTTTTTCGACGATGTCTTACGTCCGGACCGGGATGAACCCAGCCTCGCCGTTACCCTGATCAATGTCCATGGCGATATCCTCAATCAGTATCCGCCCATGACCAACGGAGATGCCAATGTGAAGGGCGGGCTTGCCTTTGCGGAACATCGTGCCTCGGGAAAACCGACAACGCGCCATCTGACCGGGGATAAGGTGGACGATGAAGCCATCATGTCGGTTTTTCACGATCTGCCCGGGGAACAGCTTGTCGTTGTTGTTGCCGAAAATTACCGTGGGGTGATCGCCAGCTGGAAAAAAGAACTGGCGCTGCATATCGCGGGTTTTACCCTCCTGTGCGGTTTTACCCTCTATCTTTTGCGTTTGTTTGCCCAGCGGCAGACCTTTGTCCAGGACGTCATTGATTCCGTGTCAAACCAGATCGCGGTTATCAACCCGAAGGGGATGATTGTCATGACCAATCATGCCTGGCGCTGTTTTGCCCTGGAAAATTGTGTGGAGCCGGGGAAACAACCCCCAAAGACAGAGATTGGAGCCAATTATCTGGCCGTCTGTAAAGATGCCGCCGCCCATTCTTCGGACGGGGCCATGACCGCCTGCGAGGGAATTCAGGCCGTTATTACCGGCCGCTTACCCCAGTTCAGTCTGGAATATCCCTGCCATTCGCCAACCACCCAGCGCTGGTTTATCATGCAGGCCTCCCCCTTAGGTCTGGAAAAGGGGGCGGTGATTGTCCACAGCGATATCACCATGCGGAAACAGGCGGAGCTGGCCCTGCTCAAGACCAACCACCGCCTTGAGGCCTTGAGTTGTACTGATGGTCTCACCAATATATCCAACCGTCGTCATTTTGACGAAGTCCTGAGGAAGGAATATACCCGCCATTCCCGTTCAGGGGATGAACTGTCCTTGATCCTTCTGGATATTGATTATTTCAAGCTGTATAACGACCGCTATGGTCATCTGCAGGGGGATGAATGTCTGCGTCAGGTGGGTCGACTGCTGGCTGATTGCGCTCTGCGTTTGACTGACCTAGCGGCTCGATACGGCGGTGAAGAGTTTGTCTGTATCCTGCCGAACACAGATCATGCGGGAGCGGTCATGATTGCTGAAAAAATACGTCAGGGAATTATGAACCTTGCCATTCCCCATGCAGACTCCCAGGTGGCAGCCGTGGTCACGGTCAGCCTTGGAGTTGTCACCGATTCCAGCAGCAAATTCGGAAGCGCGGAGGCCCTTCTGGAACAGGCCGACATCCTGCTCTATCAGGCAAAAGCCGAGGGCCGAAACCGGGTGGTTTCGCGGAAGCTGTCGTCGCAGGCGGGTGAGGTGAAGAACGCCCTGCTGCAACTGGTCTGGAATGAGGATTTCTGTTCCGGCAATGGGCTGATTGATGCCCAGCACCGGGCACTCTTTAACCTCGTCAACCAGTTATTTGAGAGCATCCAGGCAGGGCTGCCGAAGGCTGAGGTGCTCTATCTGGTGGAGAAGCTGTTTGGTGAAATCCGTCAGCACTTCCACGATGAAGAGGTGATTGTTACCGCCGTCGGTTTTCCTGATAGTGAATACCATGCGAGGGAGCATGTCAGGCTGGTGGAGCACGGTCTGGTGGTCATCGACAAGTTCAGTCGCGATCAGCTGCCCATCACCGATTTTTGCGGCTTCCTGGTGAATGAGGTGGTCATGCATCATCTCTTAAGGGATGACCGGCAGTTTTTCAGATACCTGAAGGCTGCCCCCGCACCAGGGAAATAACAGGGATTTCTGTCCGTTTTTTATCGAGCCTCAGCCACTGTTTTTGCTGCCAGTTCGCTGATGGCAGTCCAGTCCCGGGCGGCGATCAGATGCCCGGGGACGAACCAGGAACCGCCCACACAGGCCACATTTTCCAGGGCCAGATAGTCGTGATAATTGCCTTCGGAGATGCCGCCGGTGGGGCAGAAGCTGACCTGGGGGAAGGGCCCGCCGATGGACTTGAGCATCTCGATGCCGCCCGCAGCCTGAGCCGGAAAAAACTTGAACTGCCGATAGCCTTTATCCATTCCCAGCATCAGCTCGGAGATGGTGGAAATCCCCGGAATCAGGGCGATGGGGCCCGACAGGGCGGCGTCAAGGAGCTCCCGGGTCAATCCCGGGCTGATGGCAAAGAGGGCGCCGGCCCCGGTGACGGCTTTCAGATCCCCTCCATTGACCACCGTCCCGGCGCCGGTGATGGCCTCCGGCACCTGCTCGGCAATGGCCTGGATGGCGGCCAGGGCCACCGGCGTGCGCAGAACAATCTCCAGAACTTTAACCCCGCCCGCCACCAGGGCCCGGGCAAGGGGGACGGCATGATCCAGCTGCTGGATCACCATGACCGGAACCACCGGCCCGGCCTGGAGGATCTCGAGGGCTGGAATCTTCCACTGTGTCTGGGTCATCGTGTCTGTCCTCATGGTAAAAAAATCCGGGCTGAAACCCGGTTTGTCCGTTTTGTCCCGCATTGAATTTCCCCGTTTTGCTCAGTTCCGTTTATGGCAGAAAAGACAGCGATATTTGGGAGGATGGCCCTCGGGAAGGGGAGATCCGCCTTCCGGGGAATGGCATTGGGTGCAGAATTTTTCCGCCTCTTTTTTCTCCATGCCCTGGAAACGGCTGTGGTCCGGGTCGGCTGGCAGTTTTGCCGTGGTCTCCTCGGGCGCGTTAAGTAGAAAGAGGAGGATGGCGGCGCCGGTGACCAGAAACGCGATGTTGAGGTACAGGGATTTTATTCTTTTTTTCGGTGTCTGGGGCATGGCGTTGAATGGCTGAATGCTGAAAGGATGGAAGGCAAGGGTGGGCAAGCCGCCTCTGGCGAGCAGAGGCCTCTACACCGCCATTTCCAGTTTATTGAATGGTATGAGCCCGCACCGCAGTCCCATTGCCAGGACTTCTCCGGCAAGGCGGTTGAAAACGGGGCTGAGGCCGGTCAAGGCAACCACGCGGCTGTGCTGCCGCTGTTTGTGGATCAGCCTGTCCATGACCGTGCTTTTGTAATCCGGGTCAATGATGGAGCGGGCCACCTCTTCTCCGGAGACAATGGCGGGGTAGATTCCCTCGCCGGTGAGACCGGAGGCAAGACCGGCGGCGTCTCCCACCAGGAAAATCCTGCCGAATCTCCATCCCCGATAATCAAAGTTGATATATTCGGCTTTGGCCTGTTCCCGCACCAGAGAGAATCCTGACTGTTCCGCCCAGGAAAGCAAGCCTTTTTTCAACCGCCCGGCGGACATGGTGCCCCTGACCGCATAGGCGCCAATGGAGACGGTGTCGCCGTGGGGGAAAATCCAGCCGTAGCCGTTGCCGAAAGAGCGGTGGTCCAGGTGCCACTCCATGTCGGGCAAATCGCCGCTGATCTGATAGGTAATGCCAATCCCCACCCTGGTGCTGGGCAGCCCGACATATCTTCGCACCATTGAGTTTGATCCGTCGGCTCCCACCAGATGGTCAAAAGTGATGTCGTCCGGGTGGCCACCGTCTTTCTGCTCAATGACCAGTTTCTGCCCATGAATCTGCCTGAGCTGCCAGCCGGTCAGAATCTCAGCCCCGGCAGAGGTGGCCTGCCCGGCCATATACTGGCCCAGCTTGACCCGGTTGACGGTGGCAATGATGGGCGCCGGTTCTTCGATGCGCACCCTCTGCATGGGGGTGATGATGTGCTGTACCGGGAAGGTCTTTTCGGCAAGGTCTGCCGGAACCCGGCTGATCAGCCCTCCCCAGGTGATTCCGCCGGCGCAGACCTTGGCCCCGATGCTCTCTTTCCGCTCAATGACCAGAGGCTTGAGTCCATGCTCGGCAAGGATTCTGGCGCAGGCCAGACCGCCAGGACCGGCGCCGACAATGAGGGTATGCACATGCATGGATGATTGAGGGGTGCCTATTCGCCGTCGAGATCCAGGGGAACCGACTTGCGCAGTCGCACCGGCTCCATCTTTTTCTTACGCAGCCGCAGGTTCAGCATCTCCACAAAGACGGAGAAGGCCATGGCAAAGTAGATGTAGCCTTTGGGGATATGGAGGGTAAATCCTTCCCCGACCAGGGCCATCCCCACCAGAAGGAGGAAGCTCAGGGCCAGCACCTTGATGGTGGGATGATCCTCCACAAATTTGGAGATGGCGCCGGCCATAAAAAGCATCACCCCCACCGCAATAACAATGGCCATGACCATAATGGTCAGCTTGTCTGTCATCCCCACAGCGGTTATGACGGAATCCAGAGAGAAGACGATGTCGAGGATCATGATCTGGAGAATGGTGGGCCAGAAGGAGGAGAATTTTTTTTGGCTGCTCTGTTTTTCCAGTTCATCGCCCTCCAGGCTTTCATGGATCTCGAGGGTGCTTTTGGCCAGCAGAAAGAGGCCGCCGCCGATGAGGATCAGGTCCCGCCCCGAGATTCCATGACCGAACAGGGTGACAAAGGGATGGGTCAGCCGCATGATCAGGGTGATGGAGAAGAGCAGGCCGATACGGGTGAGCATGGCCAGGGCCAGGCCGATGGTTCGGCCCCGAGCCTGCTGGTTTTGGGGAAGACGGGCAACGAGGATGGCGATGAAGATAATATTGTCGACGCCGAGGACTATTTCCAGGGCGGTCAAGGTGATAAGGGACAACCAGATTTCAGGGGAGCTGAACCATTCCATGATATTTCTTGTTGATATGTATAAAAAAATATAGATTAGATTTTTTGCTGAACCAGCAGTCGGTCCAGCTGGTTGGCAAACGATTGCCGGTCTCTCTGGGTCAGCGGCGCCGGGCCCCCGGTGTCAATGCCGCTCTCCCGCAGTTCGGTCATAAAGTCCCGGGCCGAGAGCCGTTCGGCGATGTTCTCTTCCCGCAGCATCTCGCCCCGCTGGTTCAGCGCCAGGCTTCCCTTGGCGATGACGGCCGAGGCCAGGGGGATGTCATCGGTGATGACCAGATCGCCCGTTTGTGCCAGGGCGATGATGCGGATGTCTGCCGCATTCAGACCCGGCTTGACCTGAATCTTGTCGATGAGCGCCGAGGGTGGAGTTGTCAGGGGACGATCCGCCACCAGGGTCATGCGAATCCCGGTTCGTGCCACAGCCTTGTAGAGGATGTTCTTGATGATTCCGGGACAGGAATCGGCATCCACCAGGATATGCATGGTCAGGGTTCCTGACAAGATGGGTTGAGATTGCCGTTCCTCTCCGGGGTTCTAGTGGAGAAGAAAGGGGAGGGGGTCTATAAAAACAGCCCCGCTGTTTGCGGCCAGGCTATCCCAGTTGAGTCCAGTCAGCGGCAGATCTTCCTCTATCCAGGCACAGCTGATATGCAGGTGGGCCGGGACAGCTCTTGATTCAGGAGGCGAGTTGATGGCTCCCAGTTCCTGTCCTTTCTTGAGAACAAAAGGATGAGGAGGTGCGCTTCCGGGCTGGAGATGGCCGTAGAGGGAATGCAGAACCGTGCCCTTGTGGCGCATCTCCGGGTGTTGAATATAGATGGTTTCCCCCAAAAAATCACGATGAAAGTGGACCATCTTTCCCGACAGAAGGGCCGGAACCAGCATCAGAGCGGCAACCCTTGAGCTCGTGCAGTCAAAGCCCCGCATGAGTGAAATATCCACTCCTTCATGCGGGACCGGACGTTTGTGCCTGTCTCCCCACCAGTATCCCGGGTCATTGAAGAGCGAGCCTGAGGGGAAGAGAAAGCAGGAGATGTGCCCCAGATGATTCAGCTCCGCGAAACGTCGGAAGAAGGATTCCGGTGGAAGGTCGGCAAGACACAGAGACAGGGGCTCCCCATGATCTCCGGGGAAGTCTGACACGATTATTCTCCTGAAAGAATGGTCAGTCGGCACCACTGATCAAGGAACAGCGGCCAGGGCTGGCGATGGCGGGCATCAGTTTCAGCTCGTATCCCTTTTTAAAAATCACTGGTAGAGATCAGGGTTGAGGATTCGGTCTATGGTCAGCCTGGCTGATACCAGCGGGGCGATGAAGGTATTGGCCATGTCCTGCTCATCGTCTCGTTTCCGGGAAAGGAAGGTGATCCGATCCTGCATCCGGTCCTGCTGAAAGCGGAGGAAATCGGGATTTCGCGATGGTTTGTATTTTCGGTCATAATCCTGGCCAAACAGGGCGTTTCCATTCTTCGGCAGCAGAAGGCCTTTGAAGGTCCGCCACTCCCGCCACTCAATCTTTCCCCGCACCAATGCCGTGACAATGGCCAGCGACAGCTCTTTGGGGATATTCTCCAGGTCATCCGCGACCCCGAAGGCATGGGTATTCATGATATAGCATTCACATCCCATCTTGAACAGTTTCCGAAACTGCTCGCAATCTTCGATCAGGGAATGGACCCGAAAGGGATTGGCAAAGGGTTCGATGACCAGCTTTTCAAGCTCCCGGGCATCGACATTCTCCACTCCCTTGGCGCGCAAGGTGGAAAGGGAGGCCCCCATGGCCACGGCCAGAGAGCTGCCCGTGACCTTGGAAATGGGCGGCAGACTGGTGTCCTTCTGCAGCCAGATCAAGGTGCCGGGGCGCTGACAGGACTCGGCATGACGGAACATATCGCGGCTTTTGAGGCAGCGGCCATTGCTGTTGCGGATATCTCCGTTCACCATCTCCTTGCCGCCTTCGGCGGTGGTCATGACCCCCACATTCTGGGCCGAATAGAAATACTTGAGGAGGGGATCAGCGGCCGTGACGGCATCGGTTTTATCAAAGAGCGAGGGCTCGAGGGCCACTGCTATATCACTCTCCAGGTCGATGAGGAAGGCGTCATCGTGAATGACGGTGACCTTTTCCTTGGCGGTGAGCAACCCCTCATGGTCGAGACTGTTGGTGATGGAAGACTTGCCGGAACCGGAAAGGCCAAAAACGGCGATGGGCGGCTTGTCGCCGATCTTCTTGATGCCGCCATGACAGGCCACCATGTTGTGGCGCACCCCGATGGTCCAGGCCAGGGTCAGGGTTCCTTTCTTGCGTTCGCCAAAGTAGCGGAGCCCGAGAATGGCGATGCAGTTGGTCATCTCATCAATGATGACACAGCCGTTGGGATAGTCGGGATGGCTCCATTCAGGGTCGGCAAAGGCAAGGATATCGGGCTCATTGAAAATCCTTGATGTGGCATAGGTGTCACTCCAGGGCTTGATAAAGGGGCAGAAGTTGATTCCCCAGTCGAGCATGTTTTTGGCATCGGTGACCGGGCTTAACAAATGCGCCTTGATCATGAAATCGGGATGCAGCCCGATGATGCCTTCCAGATGGAGGCCCGGACGCTTGTTGAACTGATAGACCGCCTCCCGGAGCAGGGCCTGGATCTGGTCACTCCGGGTTTTGTCAAAGGTGCGAACCAGAAGGCGGGCCCTGGCCGTACGCCCCACCACTGAGCCATCATTGGAGACGAGCACCACCGCATTTTTTGGAAGGCCAAAGAGGCCGGGCTTGTACATGGGATGGGAGGTGGCGATGACCTCGGACTGATGCCGCGAAAGGTCATAGAGCTGGGTCATGGTGGTTCTGGACACCGAGTTGGCATGCAGGCCGGTCTCGATGATGGCCCGCCAGGGGGATTGGGGAATCTGTTGGACAGTGGCCATGAATATTTGCTCCTCTCGTGGTTGTGGGAATGTTAAAAGTGTTCAATGCTCATAAGAGTTTATATGGGTTTTCATAATATGTATAAGTGACTTTAAATGTCAACTCCTTATCTGTGGTTCTCGAGATCAGGGAAACGGTAGAATGATGCCCATGGTCGCTTTGTTTCCAACTTTGCTGAACGGGGTACGTGTCGTACAGATTATTTTCTTGCCAATACCAAATAAAAAAAATCTGTACGACACTCCAGGAGCGGTCTTGTTTGAAAAGGCCGCTGCCACGTCCTCTAAAAGGAACCCATGAAGAATCATTGACAGGTGCCTGTATTTTTTTTAAATTTCAGGTCGTTGGACAGCGAGGTTGAGTTTGGTGAAAAATACTTGAAAATCTGGAGTGTCGCTGAGGGGGTATTGTGAAAAACTATCTTGTGAAAGACCTTATGGTTCCAATCTCTGAATATGCGGCCGTCCCGGTGGGGACATCCCTTGTTGAGGCGATCTGGGTGCTCGAGCGAGCTCAGGAGGTCTATACGGAGAATAAGTTTCAGCACCGGGTTATCCTCGTTTTTGAACTGGATGGCCACGTAGTCGGAAAAATAAGCCAGCTCCGGGTGCTCAAGGCCTTGGAAAATGAACGTGAATTCGACAATGAAATAAAGGAGATGCGAAAGTTCAAGTTCAGCGAAGCTTTTATTGCGCATATCCGTGATCAATTTTCAAGCCAAAAAAAGATTATTAAAGAAGAGATATTGCGAGAAGTCGCGGCAAAAAAAGTGGAAGAATTCATGCAGACACTCACTCCCGGAGAATATGTGTCTGAGGACAGCGCCATCGATACCGCCATCAGCAAACTGGTTGCCGGAGCGCATACATCATTGCTGGTGACTCGGGACGATGAAATAGTCGGCATTATCAGGCTTGCAGACGTTTTTGCAGCGCTTTTTCATGAAATTGTGTCCCTTGAAGAGGGGTATCCAGTTTTTCCTTCATCTCCCCTTGGATTCAAGATCCCGGAAGTGTCCTAACCCCGATGAACGGGATACGAGCCTTTCGCAGATTCTATTCTTGCAAAAAAAACAAGAAAATAATCTGTAAGGCACTAAATAATAAAGAAAAGACATCAGGATATGGCATGAAAGTACTGAGACAACTTTTTAAAAGAATTGTGCAGAGGGTGAATATCAACCTTCGTGAACTGAATTTTGATGTGAGTCCATTTGCCGTTGAACTCATCCCCCTTGATCAGATGAGCAAGTTCTATGCCTTTTACGGGATCACTCCCGATCATCCCCTTGACCTTCATTTTGAACATTCTGCCATAGCCGGCAGTTATTTTCTGGGCAAGAGCCGGGTAAGAAGTTCCATCGTGTATAAAAGTGATATCCGGGGGGATGAGCTCAAGCGAAAAGGGAGCGATGTCAATTTTAAAAAGTTCATCCTGACCCTGACAAAGGATGAAATCATCGACATTGAAGACAGTATTCTTATTAAAACTCTGGTCCACAATTATTCCCATGACCCGGAAACCCCGGAGAAATTTTTTATCAAGGATACCCTTGCCATGGATTACGCAAATATTCATGGCTCACCATCCGACGGTTGTTTCCTGGGCCCCTTTGCCACCGTGGATTTGACGACCATGCGTGACTGTGTCATTGGCGCGTATTCCTATGTCCAGGCTGGAGAAATTTCTCATCTCAAGGTTGATCCCGGCACAATCTGGGTGAACAGCAATAATAATTTCAACTTCTTCTATAAATATCCGGAAGGGACGCTGGAGCACTATGTTTCCCTGTCCCCGGACAAGGTGCCCTGGGGTATTCTTATTGATTTTATTGAGGAAAGGAAAAGCGAATTCCAGCGGGTATTTGATTATGTCAATCATGAAGTCATTGAATCAATTCCTAAAACAGCTTCCCTGGACCGCTATGCCGTGGTGCTGCCGGTTGTTACCATTGCTGACAATGTGCTCGTAGCCCAAAGGGCCTATATCGAAAATTCGGATCTTGGCAAAGGTGCAAATGCCCAGGAAAACTGTTTTATCATCAATTCCACCCTGGAAGGCAACAATGTCACCGCCCATGGCGCAAAGATCATTGAAGCAGACCTGAAATCCAACGTTTTTGTTGGTTTTAACAGTTTTCTGTTTGGCAAGAAAGAAAGCAGACTGACAATTAACGAAGGCTGTGTCATTATGCCTCATACCATTGTCGACATCGAAGTGCCGCTGGAAATCCCCCCCGAGCATCTGGTGTGGGGGCTGGTGAGAAACGGGGAAGAGCTTGCAGAAAACAGTATCTCCCTGGAAAAGCTGAGTGAAATCAAGTCCATTTTTTCCCAGGGAAAAATGTGTTTTGAAGGGAACGGCGCCATGTTTGTGGGGGCCTTCAAGGAGCGTATCCACCATATTCTTCATGCCAATGGTGCCTTTTATAAAAACTGGGAAAATGCCGGCCATGCCCAGAAAAATCAACGATTGTCCTTAAACACCATCCAGCCTTTTCAGTTTGGAGTCAAAGAAGGCATGTATCCAAACATCAAGATACAGCCTTAGAGCTGCCAGCAACTTTCAAACTCCAGATCCAATCCGGGATTCTGGAGTTGGCAGGCAGGGCAGTTTGACCTGTCACGAACTTCTTTTCCTCCTTTTCGCCTTTTTCGCCTCCCTCCGAGCCTTTAAGTCCAGAACTTCGCTCCTTTCTCCCTGCCGACTCAGCTCCATCTTTAGCCAGGCAAGGAGTGGCAACGGCCCTTCATGTGATGAATATGGGCTGGTTTCCAGGCCGGTTTCTTCTCCTCTGGCCAGTACCCTGATTTCTTTTCCTGAGCGCCGGCTATCACTCTATAATCATGAGTGGTCGCAAGACTGTGTCGTGGTGATGCTCAAATGAGGGGTGTCATCCTGATTATTTCGGTGTCGTGTTCGTTGATTCTTTTTGGTTTGTCTTGTTGCGGGCCGCGTCCTTATGCGCGTTGCTGAGCACATCCAGCGCGGGAGTGTACTCTTCGGTGTGAATTTCCATGGATCCAAGAAGGGTATGGAAGAGATTGTCATGGGAGTACTCGCGGCTGGCCTCGCCTCTGAGGATGGCCGTGTCGATGAGAAAATTCGAGCCAAACCACATGATGGCGGCGATATGTTTCTGCGTCTCCGGGGCCATCATCAGATAGGGCATGCCATGGAGATAGACTCCATACTCGCCTCGAGATTCGCCATGATCACTTATGGAGAACATGGCGGTTTCAAAGTGCTGGTCATTTTCCTGGAGCAGGGCAATGACCTTGCTCAAGAAAAAAATCGGTATAGAGGATGGCGTTATTGGAGGCGTTGCTGATTTCATCCTGCGCTGCCCTACAATAGACCCTTTTTCCATGAATAATTTTTCTTCTCCAACTGCAACAAAAAAACAGCAGAGCATGGTTTTTATTGCATGCAGGAGAGTTGCTGTGGTTAATTTTATTCTCCTTGTGAAAGCTGTAATTCATTAAAAAATCGAAAAAACAAAAAGATAAAAAAATTTCTTTGGTCTTGACGAGTTGGCGCCATTATTGCTTAATCAAAAAAAGTTCTACCAAGGACCAACGTTTTTGTTCCTCACTCATTGGCAGATGTGAACACTAACTAGTATTCAGTTAAATTCCCCAGAGGTGATCAGCTTGATTCTTTCTTTATCTGGTCGTTATCTGTAATTTTGAATAATTGTGACAAATTACCTGTCATGTTAGAACATTCCCAATTCACTCCTGACTATTATCTTCTTCGTTTGTTAGTTGTGCGGTGCATTAAAAAAGACTTTTTGGAAGGTTGGAATAATTAAAAGAATACCTGGAGGTACATTCCATGAAAAAAACTGTGTACTCGGTCTGCGGCATGTGTTCCGTTCGGTGTCCGGTAAGAGTTGATGTAGAAAATGGGAAGGTCGTATGGATTGAAGGCAATAGCCATGATGCCGGCATGGGGAAAGGACTTTGTGCCAAGGGCGGTTCAGCAATTTCCTTTCTCTATGACAATGAACGGCCTCAATCCCCGATGATTCGAGTGGGAGAGCGCGGCAGCGGTCAATGGAAAAATGTCTCCTGGGATGAAGCCTATGGATACATCACCGACAAGCTGAAAGATATTATTGAGAAACACGGCGCCAAAAGCATCATGCTCACGGATCGTGGAGGTCCTTTTGCTGAACTCCGGCAGGCCTTCGTTAAGGCCATTGGTTCACCCAATTACATAAATCATGACTGCACCTGCGGCCGGAATTCCCACCATGCCGCCAAATCAGTGGATGGTCTGGGGCGCAAGGGATTTAACTATGATATGAAAAATGCCCGTCATATTGTTCTCTTTGGCCGGAATTTGACCGAGTCACTGCGAGTGAAAGAGGTTCGCAGCTTTATGGCGGCGGTTAAAAATGGGGCCCATATCACCTATATCGATCCCAAGGTGACCAATACTGCTGCCAAGGCTACACGATACTGGCGCAATAAGCCGGGAACTGACTATGCCCTCCTGCTTGGCATCACCAATTATATCGTCAACAACTCTCTCTATGATCAGGATTTCGTTGCCAAGTGGGTAACCGGGATGCAGGAAATGCAGACCTTCCTCGCACCCTATACCCCTGAATGGGCTGAAGGTGAAACCTCCATCCCCGCCGATGAGATCAAGGCCTTCTGCCATGAGCTCAACAACGACCGGCCCAAGGTGATTTTCCATATTGGCTGGCTCTACACCCGCTATCGTGATTCATTTTACGCCAGCCGGATGATGAGCATCCTCAATGCCCTGATGGGAAATATGGAGCAGACCGGCGGCCTTATTCTTCCCCGGTCGCCAAAAGAGGCGGGTGCCAAGGGATTGAAGAACCTTGGGGCTAACATCCCCGCCGTCACGGATCCAAGATGTGATGGTTGCGGCACCGTTTACAAGCATTTTGATGCCGGCGCTGGCATGCTGCAACTGGCCTATCTCGCCATTGACAGCGGCAATCCGTATCCCATGAAGGCCTACATCGCCCATCGCCATAACCCCCTGGTGGCTCTTCCTGATCCCGAAGAACAGAAACGAATCTTCAACAAGCTGGACCTTCTGGTGGCAGTTGATGTGAATTACAGTGATACCGCCTGGTTCGCCGATGTTATTCTACCGGAATCAACATTCCTTGAACGGGATAGTATTCTGCGAACGGATAAAGGTCCGAAGCCTGGATTCAGCATGCGGAGAAAGGCCATCGAACCCATCAATAATTCTAAACCGGGCTGGCAGATTTATACCGAGTTGGCAGCCCTGCTTGGGAAAGGGGAATACTTTCCCTATAAATCCATCGAGGATATCTGGAATTATCAGCTCCAGGACAGTGGCGTTAAGATTGAAGATTTTGACAACAAAGGATTCGTGAAACTCTGTGAAAAACCCATCGGATGCAATCCTGACACCCTCAAGTTTGGCACAGAGTCCGGCAAGATTGAATTTGTCAGTCCTAAATGGGAAAAAATGGGGATTCCCTCCTTTAAGCCCTATGAAGCTCCCATTGCAGGACCGGAAGGCAGTTACAGGCTGATCTACGGCCGGAAGGGGTATCAGACCCATGGTCAATCGCAGAATAATCCCATCCTCTCACAACTCCTTGGCTCCAATAAACTCTGGATCAATACCGCGGAGGCCAAAAAACTAGGTATTACCGATGGCACCATGGTGACCGTTTCGAATGGAGATGTGACTGGAAACATTGAGGCCTATGTGACCGACTTTATCCGTCCCGAAGCTGTTTTCATGCTTCATGGTTTCGGCAAGAATATTCCTGTCCTGACCAGGTCGTATGGCAAAGGGCTTGCTGATCAAATATTTATGAAGGGCAAACTTACCGATTGGGATCAGGCAGGGGGCGGTGTTAACCTGTGTGAGAGTTTTGTGACCGTCAAACCTGCTGTCTAGGAGGAGAAAGAGATGAGCAAATATTATGTAACTCAGGATGTCGAACAGTGCATAGGCTGCAAGGCCTGTGAGGTTCATTGTAAAGACAAGAATAATTCAGGCATAGGCGCCTTTTTCTGTAAGATGGTTGAGGTCGGGCCAAAAATGAAAAACAACCTGCCGACCCTTGATTTTGTCTATATGGCCTGTTTCCACTGTGAAAAACCCTGGTGTGTGACTGTTTGTCCCACCGGTGCCATGCAGCGCAGGGCAAAGGATGGCATTGTTTTTGTCGATGAATCCCTTTGTGTCGGTTGTAAGGCCTGCATGACCGCGTGCCCCTGGGGGGTTCCGCAGTGGGATTCCAATACTGGAAAAGTCGGGAAATGTGATTTGTGTATGGACAGGATTGATCAGGGACTGGAGCCTGCCTGTGTCACGAAATGTACCACCGGTTGTCTCAGCTTCGTCACCCCTGCGGAAGCGTCGGATAAAAAACGGCAGGATTTTGCCGAACGAGTGTTGACTCAGAAAGGATAAGGAGAACGAGATGTCTGGTTCGTACCTTCCAGGAGAATATCTGCCGATCCTGATATTTATAGTACTGGGAATCGCTTTTGGAGTAGTGACCCTCTGGGTCGGCCAATTCTTCCGGATGAAGCGACCCTATCTGGAAAAACTTGTGGCCTATGAATCGGGGAATCTGCCAACGGAAGAGCCGAGAATGCGATTCTCCGTCAAGTTTTATCTGGTTGCCATACTCTTTATTGTTTTTGACGTGGAGGCGATCTACCTCTATTCCTGGGCGCTGGTCTATGACCAGCTGGGAATGTTCGCTCTGACTGAAATGTTTATTTTTATAGTTTTTCTCCTTGTCGGGTATATCTACGGTTGGAAAAAGGGGGCCTTGCAATGGGAAAAATGAACAACAACCTTGTTCAGATCGCCGATGGAATCAAATTCATTCCCGGCGCCAGCGCCATAGTCGCGCCCCTTAATAAACTGATCAACTGGGGCCGGGCCGGATCGATCTGGCCCGCTACTTTCGGCCTGGCCTGTTGTGCCATCGAGATGATGGTCGCCGGGTCCTCCACCAACGATCTTGACCGGTTCGGGATTATTTTCAGGGCCAGTCCCCGTCAGGCCGACTGTTTGATTCTGGCCGGAACCATCACCAAGAAGATGGCACCGGTGGTCAGACGGGTCTTTGATCAGATGCCGGAGCCTCGGTATGTTCTGGCCATGGGCTCCTGTGCCTGTACCGGTGGGATCTTTGACACCTACGCCGTGGTTCAGGGAGCCGATGAGTTCCTCCCGGTGGATGTCTATATTCCCGGATGTCCGCCAAGGCCTGAGGCCCTGTTGGAAGGGCTGATCAAATTGCAGGAAAAAATTATGCAGGAGCAGGGGCGATGGAGCAACTTGGTATAGCTGAACAACTGCGTGAGAAATTTCCCGGTTCAATCCTGGAAATCATCACCCATAGGGGACAGGTGACATTGCTCGTTGATCGAAAGGATATCTTTGCCATTTGTCAGGTCTTGAAAACAGATCACCAGATGAATCATCTGAACTGTCTCTGCGGTGTGGATAATCTCAAAAGAACCGCCGCCCACCTCGAACGCTTTGAAGTCGTTTATCAATTCTACTCCATCGACAACCGAACCTCGCTCAGGATAAAGGCCCAGATTCCTGAATCGGATCCCTCCATAGATTCCATTACTTCACTCTGGACCGGAGCGAACTGGCTGGAGCGTGAAACCTATGATCTGCTTGGCATCGTCTTTAACAACCATCCCAAGCTCGAAAGGATCTTAACCGCGGAGGACTGGGAAGGGTACCCTTTACGAAAAGATTATGCCCTGCGTGGTGACAAGGAATGGAAGGGGCTGGAAGAGTTGAGGGAAAAGGCGATACGGCTCAGGCAGTATGATTTTTATGGCGCTCAAACTGAACAGGAGTAGCGTGTGATTACTTTAACGGATACCCAGACCATAGATGTCCCGGTTCAAAGTGGTGAGGAAGATCGATACCATTTGAAAATGGGGCCTCAGCATCCAGCCACCCATGGCGTTTTGCGCGTGGATCTTGACCTTGATGGTGAGACCATTCTGACCTGCGATCCCAAGGTTGGCTACCTCCACCGGGGTTTTGAAAAGCTGGCGGAGCATCGGACCTACGCCCAGAATATTGTCCTGACGGATCGGCTCGATTATATCGCCGCCATGTCCAATAACGTGGGCTACTGCGAGGCGGTGGAAAGGCTGCTGGCCATTGAGGTGCCGGAAAGGGCGAGGATGCTGAGGGTCATGGTCTGTGAGATGTCTCGAATCAGTTCGCATCTGCTTTGGCTTGCCACCCATGCCCTGGATATCGGGGCGATGACCGTTTTCCTCTACTGCTTCCGCGAGCGGGAAGTTCTGCTGGAGCTTTTTGCCGAGCTGTGCGGGGCGAGGTTAACAACGACCTATACCCGTCTGGGCGGGGTTCGGCAGGATGTAACCCGTTCGATCATGAAAAAGCTGGATAAATTTGTCGAGGATTTTCCTGCCTGTATCGAAGAGTATGAGACACTCATCGATACCAACCGGATCTGGCTGAAACGGACCATCGGTATCGGTCAGGTTTCTGCGGAAAAGGCGCTGGATCTCTGCCTCACTGGTGCCTCCCTGAGGGGCTCCGGGGTGGATTACGATATTCGCAAACATATGCCCTATGCAGGCTATGAAAAGTTTGAATTTGATATCCCCGTTGGCGAAACGGGAGATACTTATGCCAGGTATCGTTGCCGTATGGAAGAACTGCGGCAGTCGAACTTTATCCTCAGGCAATGTATCGACATGTTGCCGCCGGGCCCGGTCCTGGGAAAAGATGCGCCCGACCTCGTCATGCCGATAAGGGCGGCAAACAAACTTGAAGTGGATGTCCCCGCTAAAAATGCGCTGATCACCCTTATTGAGGATCGTGATGTTTTCATGGAAGGTGACATCTATGTCGCCACCGAAGTCCCCAAAGGTGAGCTCGGCTTTTATTTTATCAGTGACGGGATGGGCCGGCCATATCGCATGCATATCCGCTCTCCATCCTTTATTCATATCGGTGCCCTCAGCACCATGGCACAAGGGGCCATGATCGCTGATCTGATCGCCATCATCGGAACCCTGGATGTGGTTCTGGGCGAATGTGACCGGTAGTTTTTTAGAAGAGGACCATTCATTCAACTTAGATGAGGTATCGGTACCTGAGATTATGCAGATTCTAACTCTTATCCTTCAAATCGCCATTCTCCTGGTCATCGTTCTGTTACATGTGGCCTACGCCACCTATTTTGAGAGAAAAATCATCGGTCACATGCAGGTGCGTATGGGGCCCATGCTTGTCGGTTATCACGGACTGCTGCAGCCCATAGCAGACGGTATCAAAAGTTTTTTCAAGGAAGATGTTGTCCCCGCCCAGGCTGATAAGCCACTCTTTCTTTTTGCCCCCGTTATCTGTCTGGTGACGATGCTGACCTCCCTGGCCGTCATTCCCTTTGCCAAGGGCTGGGTGCTGGCAGATATCAATATCGGTCTTCTCTTTATTTTCGCCATGAGTTCACTGGCCAGTTACGGTGTTATTCTGGCGGGCTGGGCCTCAAATTCCAAATATACCTTCCTCGGCGGGATGCGCTCCATGGCCCAGGTTATCAGCTATGAAATCCCCCTGGGATTGAGCCTGGTGGGCGTTATGATGCTGTCCGGGTCCCTCAACCTGACTGCCATCGTGAACTCTCAGGGAAACTCATTCTCCTCCATGTATCTTTTTCCCCAGATTATCGGTTTTTTTGTCTTCTTCCTTGCCATGCTGGCGGAGACCAACCGGGTTCCCTTTGACTTGCCGGAAGCGGAAACAGAGCTGGTTTCAGGGTATATTACCGAGTACTCGGGAATGCGCTATGCCCTGTTTTTTATGGCCGAATATATCGGCATGATGGTCATGGCCTCCATCGGGACCACCTGTTTTCTGGGGGGCTGGAATGGTCCCTTTGAGGTTCCATTTTTCCCTCCTCTCTGGTTCATCCTGAAGGTGTACGGTTTTATCTTTTTCTTTATCTGGATTCGTGCCACCCTGCCGCGATATCGTTATGATCAGTTAATGGCGTTGGGATGGAAGCTCCTGATTCCTCTGGCTTTATTGAATATTTTTTTGACCGGCTTGTTCAAGATCCTTGTCCATTGATTGAGTGGAATTCAACGTTATGAAAGTACACTACAAACCAAAACGAAATCTGCTTGAAACCATCTTTCAGGTGGAAATTCTCCAGGGTATGGCCCTAACCCTGCGCAAGCTCTTTTCCCCTGCCATCACCCGCCAGTATCCCCAGGAAAAGCCACCCATGTTTCCTGGTTTTCGCGGCCAGCACGCGCTGGTGCGTGATTCTCTGACCAGGGATTCCAAATGCGTCGCCTGTATGCGTTGTGCCACGGTCTGTCCCTCCCGGTGTATTCAGATCAGCTACGATGAAGATGAAACGCACAAGAGAATTATCAACAAATACACCATTGAGGTGCTTCGTTGCGTCTTCTGCGGATATTGCGTTGAGGTCTGTCCTGTGGGGGCCATCACCATGACTGAACTTTTTGAGTACGCCACCTATGATCGCGATACCGTTTTTTTTGACAAGGAGGCGCTGCTCGACAACTGGGACGCCTTTATCGCGAAGACCGGGAAGGACCCGGCTTACGTGAACCCGCTGATGCGCCCGAGGGGGATCTTCGAGTCGTCACTGCCGGCGGCCAAGCGCTTGAAAGTTCCCGAAGACTGGACCATAGAGGGACAATATGTCGGCCCCAAGGCAAGGCCTTCTATGGTGGGCCTCCCCACTCCACACACGGAGAAAGCGAATGGTTAATCAACTTTTATTTCTTTACTGTGCCGTGGTAATCATTGGCACCGGTCTTGTCGCCGTTCGCTCCAGGAACCCGGTTTACAGTGTCCTTGCGGTCATGGTTTTGTTTTTTCATATTGCCGGACTCTATCTTTTGCTGAACGCAGAGTTTCTTGCCGCCGTCCAGATCATCGTGTATGCCGGCGCCATTCTGGTACTCTATCTCTTTGTCCTCTTTCTCGTCAGTTTGCGGCAGGAAGTGAAAATTGAACGATTTATTGCCAGTCATCGGGTTTCCGCACTGGTGAGTGTCTGCCTGGGAGTCTGTCTGCTGGCGATTATCCCAACATTTAAGCTGGGCGCCAAAGGGCAATATCCGGTGGAACGCATTGAACAGCTGACCCACACCAAGGCCATGGGCCTGGAGTTGTATTCAAATTTTATCCTTCCCTTTGAAATAGCAGCTCTGATTTTGCTCATAGCGGTTATCGGCGGTCTTGTCCTTGCCCGAAACGAGAAAGAGGTGAAAGAATGATTCCGTTGTCCTGGTATATGGCCCTTGCTGCCGTCCTGTTCTCCATTGGAACGTACGGTTTTCTGGTCAGACGTAATATTATCGTCATGTTCTTGTCCATGGAATTGATGCTCAACGCGGTCAATCTGAACCTGGTTGCCATGAGTCATTATCTTGATAGCCTTGTTGGCCACAACTTTGTTTTTTTTATCATCACCGTTGCAGCGGCTGAGGCCGCCATAGGTCTGGGTCTGGTGATCGTGCTCTTTCGCAACAAAAAATCAATTTATGTTGATTCCATCAACGAGTTGAAGGGATAGTTATGCCAACTTACTTGCTTCTCATTCCTTTTTTGCCGCTTTTCTCTTTTGTCTTTACCTTTCTCCTGGGCAAACGTATGGGAGTTCGCAGTCATTGGGTCCCCATTGCCACGGTATTGGCCTCATTTGTCTGCTCCATCTATGCCTTCTTTCAAGTCAAGAATGGACATGGAGTCAACGCGGATCTCTACACCTGGATCGCATCGGGGGAGATGAAGTTTTCCGTCGGCTTCCTGCTCGATGAATTAACCTCGGTCATGCTGATCGTGGTCACCTCCATCAGCTCACTGGTTCATGTCTATTCCGTTGGCTATATGAAGGGTGAGGATGGATATTACCGCTTTTTTGCGTTCCTCAGTCTGTTTACCTTCTCCATGCTGATGCTGGTTCTGGGAAATAACTTTCTCCAGCTCTTCTTCGGTTGGGAGGCGGTGGGCCTTTCCTCGTACCTACTGATTGGCTTTTACTACGAAAAGATTTCGGCGGCGGATGCCGGCAAGAAGGCCTTTATCGTCAACCGTTTTGGTGATTTCGGCTTTATCCTGGGACTGTTCCTTATCTACGCGACCTTCGGAACCCTGCACTACGCGCCTGTCTTCGCCCATGCAAGTCAGATCGCGCACCAGACATTTACCATTCTTGGCATGACCTTCAACCTGCCCACCGCCATCGCCCTTCTCCTTTTCTGCGGAGCGATTGGAAAATCGGCACAACTTCCTCTTCATGTCTGGCTCCCCGATGCCATGGAGGGACCGACCCCGGTCAGTGCCCTGATCCACGCGGCGACCATGGTAACGGCTGGTGTCTTTCTGGTGGCACGATGTAATCCCATCTTTGAGCTGTCGATGACGGCTCTCAATGTGGTGACCATTATCGGCAGTATTACCTGTCTGTTCGCCGCCACCATCGCCCTTACCCAGACTGATATCAAAAGGGTTGTCGCCTATTCCACCGTCTCCCAGCTTGCCTACATGTTTATTGCCTGCGGTGTTGGTGCTTACGGTGCCGGGGTCTTTCATCTTTTCACCCACGCCTACTTCAAGGCCCTGCTTTTCCTTGGCTGCGGTTCCATTATTCTCGGTATGCACCATGAACAGGATGTTCAATATATGGGCGGTTTAAGAAAATACATGCCCATTACCTACTGGACATTTCTCCTGGCCTCCCTTTCGATTTCAGGAGTGCCCGGATTTGCCGGCTTCTTTTCCAAGGATGAGATCCTGGCCATGGCCTATGTGTCTCCGGTGGGCGCCGGTAAATTCGCCTGGTTCGTCGGAACCCTGGTTGCCGGCATAACCGCTTTTTACTCCTTCCGTCTTTTTTTCCTCATCTTTCATGGAGATTTCAGGGGATCTCAGCACCAGAAAGAGCATCTCCATGAGTCACCGAAGGTGGTGACCATCCCCTTAATATGCCTAGCCGTTGGTGCTGTGGCTGCCGGATGGTTTGGTATCCCCGCTGTTCTTGGAGGCGGTGCTCACTGGGGCCATTTTCTGGAGCCGGTTGTGGGCCATCCCCATGTGCATCCCTCCCATGCCACAGAGTTTGTCCTGATGGCCATTTCGGTGGCAGCCGGGGCCTTTGGAATCTTTCTGGCATGGCTGTTCTATCTGAAATTTCCCGCAATTCCCCAGACTCTTCGTGAGTCATTGCCGAAACTCTACACGCTCTCCTTCAATAAGTATTTTGTCGATGAGATCTATGCTGCCGCCATTATCAAGCCGGTCCTCAACATCAGTAATACTATCATCCTGAGATTTTTTGATCTTGGAATCATCGAGAACATTGTGAATGGTATCCCCAGGTTTATCAACTCTGTGAGTGGAAGCATACGCAAGGTTCAGGACGGACTGGTGTCGCATTATCTGGCCTATATGGGCAGTGGTGTTGTTGTTATTCTAATCTGGATGTACGTGAGGGCCTGACATGACATTTCCCATTCTCAGTTTGTTGGTTTTTTTCCCGATTCTCGGCGGAATTCTTCTGCTTGGAATTGGTAAAGAGAACGTGAAGGGCGTCAAGATTATGGCTCTTGTCATCAGTCTTGTGGAATTCGTTATTTCCCTCCCACTCTGGTTTTCCTTCGATAAGACAACCCATCATATGCAATTTGTTGAACGGCATAGCTGGATCAGTATTTTTAATATCGAATACTACTTAGGCATTGATGGTATTTCCGTCCTCTTTGTCCTTCTTTCCGCGCTGGTGACCATTCTTTGTGTTCTGGTTTCCTGGAACTCCATAGAGATCAAGGTCAAGGAGTTTTTTGTATCGCTGCTCCTCCTCGAAGGGGCGATGATCGGCGTCTTTTGTGCCCTTGATTTTTTTCTGTTTTACATCTTCTGGGAGGCAATGCTCATTCCCATGTTTCTTCTCATTGGGATATGGGGAGGGCCGAATCGAATCTATGCCACGACCAAATTCTTTCTCTACACCCTGGTCGGCAGTCTTTTGATGCTGGTGGGGATTATTACCCTCTATATGCAGGGTGGAAATACCTTTGACATCCTCGCCCTGGCCGAGCAGCACTATCCGGTGAAGCTCCAGCTGGTTCTCTTCTGGGCCTTCTTTGCCGCTTTTGCCGTCAAGGTCCCGATGTGGCCGCTGCATACCTGGCTGCCCGATGCCCATACCGAAGCGCCGGCGGCAGGCTCCGTTGTCCTTGCCGCCATATTGATAAAAATGGGTGCCTATGGTTTCCTGAGATTTTCCATGCCCATTCTTCCCGATGCCACTTCCGCCATGATGATTCCCATGCTTGTCCTTTCCCTTATAGGAATTGTGTATGGCGGGTTCATCTGTCTGGCCCAGAGCGATCTCAAACGTCTGATCGCCTATAGCTCGGTCAGTCATATGGGCTTTGTCACCCTGGGAATTTTTGCCTTGAATACCCAATCCGTGGAAGGCGGCATCCTCCAGATGATCAATCACGGGGTCGTCACCGGAGCCCTCTTCCTTGGAATCGGGATGGTCTATGAGCGCACCCATACCCGGAAGATCAGCGATTATGGTGGTCTGGCCACGAATATGCCGATCTTTGCCTCATTCTTTCTGCTTTTTACCCTGGCCTCGGTGGGACTTCCCGGCACCAACGGATTTATTGGAGAGTTGCTGATCCTCCTGGGCAGTTTTTTAACCAGACCCTGGGTGGCGCTCATTGCCGCCAGTGGTTTGATTATCGGCGCCTGGTATATGCTGTGGCTTTACCAGCGGATCTTTTTCAACCCGGTGAATGCCAGATGGAATGGTATCCGGGAGCTTGGGATACGAGAGATTGTCACCTTTCTTCCGATGGTCGTTCTCATCTTCTGGATTGGGCTCTATCCCAATTCCATGCTGGACTATATGCACGTCTCGGTGGCCCATCTCCTTGAGCAGGTCACCGGAAATCCGGCGGGGGTGGCCAGTGGTGTTCAGTTCGGCATGGATTCGGCGGTCAATGTCGTGCCCCATGGACCACAGGTGGGCCATCAATAAAAACAGACTGACGGGTCAGCTTTCTCAGATTGGCTCGTTCGGGATTGAAGCCTTGCAGAGAAACTGAGATGTGTCTCAACTTGCCAGCATCTTGTTCGCGTTCATTTTGATTTAAATCCATGGATCACCCTCCTTTCCATGGAGAAAAACGATTTTAAGCGAGGATAAGGTGCTGGTGATTTTTTCCTTTATTCAATGAGTTTTGATGAGCAAGAGAAGGATTTAGCATGAATATGTCATTGACGCTGTCTTCATTATTCCCCGTTCTGCCGGAGATATTCCTGGCCTGTATGGCGACCATTCTCATTGTTGTCGATTTTCTCTGTCCTCGAAACAGGGAGATGCTGGCTCAATTGGCGCTTTTTTCAGTCTTCGGGGTTCTTTTCGTTCTTTATTATCAGGAGCCGGGGCTTGCCTTCAACACCATGTTCATCGCGGATTCCTACAGCTTCTTTTTCAAGGTGATCTGCCTGTTTGGCATGCTCATGACCATCCTCCTGTCTGGACAATATCTGAAGGTCGAGCAAATCCGACAGGGTGAATATTACAGCCTGATGGCCTTTTCGGTGGTGGGCATGATGCTCATGGTCTCGGCGGCTGATCTGATTGTGGTCTACCTGGGTCTGGAGCTGATGGCCCTTTCCATCTATTGTCTGGTTGGTCTCTTGAAGTCGGACGTCCGTGCCAATGAGGCCTCGATCAAATATTTTCTGATGGGGAGTTTTTCATCGGCCATCCTCCTCTATGGTATCACCTTGCTCTATGGCTTAACCGGCACCACTGATTTTGCCGGAATTGCCAGATACTGTATCGAAACCGATATCTTGAAAAACCCGGCCTTGTTGACGGGTTTCGTCCTTATCCTCTGTGGCTTCTTTTTTAAGGTGGGCGCCGCTCCCTTTCACTTCTGGGCGCCGGATATCTATCAGGGCTCGCCCACGTCAATCACCGCCTTTATGTCTGTTGCTCCCAAAGCAGCAGGTTTTGCGGTGATTGGCCGCTTTCTTCTCATGGCTTTCCCTGAATCCCACCAGCAATGGGGCCCGCTGCTGGTGATCATCTCTCTGCTGTCCATGGCTGTGGGGAACATCATTGCCATTTCCCAGCAGAATGTGAAGCGAATGCTCGCCTACTCCTCCATTGCCCATGCCGGATACGCCCTCCTTGGAATATTGGCGGGAACCAGTGAGGGATACTCCGCAACCATGAGTTATCTGCTTATCTACGGGTTTATGAATATGGGAGCCTTTGGCGTGGTCATTCTCATGTGTTCCAGGGGCAACCGGCGGGAGTCCCTCGAGGATTACAAGGGCCTTGCAAAGTCTCATCCCATGGCAGCTCTGCTGATGCTGATCTTCATGTTTTCCTTGACCGGAATCCCGCCCACGGCAGGGTTTGTCGGCAAGTTTTATCTCCTGAAGGCAGCCCTTGCGGCGGGCTATACCGGGACCGTCATTGCTGCCGTTATTTTCAGCGCCATATCCGCCTATTTTTACTTACGGGTGATTCGGTATATGTATATGGATGATCCCCAGGAAGACTTTACTCCCCACTATTCCCCGGGCTTGACCGCAGCTCTGGTCATTTCGGCCATTGGTGTGTTGGGAATAGGCATTGTTCCGGGTTCAATTTTTGAATGGGCGGCAAGGTCGCTGGTCTGTTTTTAAGAAAAACCCTGTGTTCCCAAACGCGGAAGCGATAAGCCCCTTGGTTATTGAGTGCTGAAAGTGGCATGGGAACGGTATTCTTCCTTCCATTCCGAATGTGAAAGCCTTCTCTTATTGGTTCCATGCGACGGGCATCCACCCTTGCTGGGTAGCCATCATATTTTTCCTGTAAAAACAGATCACGAAGCGTATGTCCGGGACACCCAAAGTTGTCTGTATTCAGGAAGAGCCCATCCGTCTGGGCCAATTTCTCAAACTTGCCAATCTGGTGCAGGATGGGCAGGATGCCAAGCGAGTCATTCAACAGGGGGATGTGCGGGTGAATGGTTTTGTGGAATCGCGACGGGGACGGAAGCTAAACCATGGGGATCAGGTTGGAATGGACGACGCGCACTACCTGATCCAGCTTGTGGTGAATGGAGAAATGGAAAAAGCTTAAGCAGGGCAGGGGGGCCTGATTCCACCCCGAGTGGATGCTCTTTCAGGGAACAATGGAATAGACATGGACGGTTGTTTCCAGACCTCTCAGTAATCTCGTTTTTTCTTCCTGAATGGTACACTTGTCCGCCACATCACCATAGACTGAGTCGGTAATAAGAATCTGTCCGGCTGAGGTTTCCGAAGCAAGGCGTTGCGCTATATTGACGTCCGTCCCTATCACCGTATAATCAAGCCGACGACTGGACCCGACGTCACCAAAATACATGGGGCCACGACTGATCCCGATTCCAAGGCCAATCTGCAAAAAAAATACTGATTTCACCGCCCACTGATTCCGCAGGATCTCAAATCCCTCCTGAATTTTCAGGGCAGCGGATACTGCTGATAAGCTGGGTGACGGATGTGGTTCCGGTGCGCCGAAGATGGCGAGGGAGGCATCACCGATAAATTTAACAAGGGTGCCGTGCCATGCTGCTATTATATCGGCGACCAAATCAAAATAATCCGTTAGAAATGCTTGCGCTTCACTCAGTGGTAAATGCTGAAGCAGAAGGGTGAAATTTCGTATATCGCAAAAAAGTACGGTGAGTTCCTCGACCCTGCCGCTGCTTTCACAAGGAGTGTGGTATCGGTTTATCAGGATTGACGCCACTTCCGGCGACAGATACTGTTCCAGGAGTGTTCGCATCTGCCGGTTCTGTTTTCGTAAATCATTCGTTTCCTCCAGCAGTTCCGTCTCCGTCAGCACGGCCTCCACCATCGTGGTCAAGGTCGAAAGCTGGAAGGGTTTGGCCAGGACCCTGCTGAATCCTTTTTCCATGGCCATCATGATAATATTGACGCTCAGCGCTCCGCTGAGCAGAATTCCCTGGGTATGGGGACAGAGCTGTTTGATGATTTCAAAGGTTTCAATGCCGTTCATGCCGGGCAGCATGGCATCAATAATGGCCAGGTCGGAGCACGACTCCATGGCCAGGGCCACGGCCTGCTCTCCACTGTGGGCGCAGCAGACCTGATGGCCGGCTTGAGCAAGAATGCTTTTGCTCACATCTGCCACCATGACTTCATCGTCAATGACTAGTATTTTTCGACACTGCATCCGACTTTTTTACCTTCTTGATTGCATATGAGGAAAACACGACTCAAAATTAAGGTGAGCAAGAAAAAATATTGATAGGAAAACGAGAGGATACTACCATTGGCAATACTCTGTTTCAAGGGCTGGCAAGGGTAAATCATCAAAAACAATAAAAAAATGTTCTGCTACTGATGATCAGCCATACAAGAATCTGGGGTGTGACCCGATGGCGTCTGAATTCAGAAATGGGATTTGGCCTGGCCTGATCAACTCACTATGCCATAAAGAAGGGCGAGCGGCCTTGCTCCTATCTGATGATGGGGGAACTATTCAAAAAAAACTCAGCGTACAGGTTGAAAAAGGGTGTGGGGCTGGTTCCCCAGTGGAGGGCCACGGCTTCTGCGGGTATCAATACCACAGGCCATAGGCCATACGGGTGGCCACTATAAATAAAATAAGGGCGAAGACAAGTTTCAGCCGATCCACCGGCAGGCTGTGGGCCAGACGCACTCCCAGGGGGGCGGTGAGGACACTGGCGAAAACCAGGCCAACGAGAGCGGGAAGATAGATAAATCCCAATGAATATTCGGGGAGATTTTCCGCCCGCAAGCCGTTAAAAATATAGCCGATGGTTCCGGCGATGGCGATGGGGAAGCCAATGGCGGCAGAGGTTCCGATGGCCGTATGAACAGAAAGATTGCACCAGATCATAAAGGGCACCGACAGGGTTCCCCCGCCAATCCCCACCAGGCTGGAAAAGGCCCCGATCACACTGCCAACCCCAAACATACCGAAAACACCGGGGATCTGACGGCTGGGCTTTGGTTTGCGGTTGAGCAGCATCTGCGCGCCGACATAGTATAAAAAGAAGACAAAAAATCCTTTCAGAAAACCTGTGGACATTTGAGCCGCCAGGCAGGAACCAAGAAAGGTGCCCACCAGAATCCCCGGGACTATGCGTCTCACCAGCATCCAGTTTACGGCTCCCCGTTTGTGATGGGCCCAGAAGCTCGACACCGAGGTGAAGAGAATACTGGCCATGGAGGTCCCCAGGGCCATGTGCATGATGACCGGGTCAGGTAACTGCTGCCAGCCAAAGGCAAAAACCAGCATGGGAACAATGACCAGCCCTCCGCCAATTCCGAGCAGTCCGGCCAGGATTCCAGCCAGCGCACCCAGTGCGGCGTATATCAGCAGAAAAGAAGACATTTCCATGGTATCGATTCAGTATGAGTGTTAAGAAGTTTGTACGGTTCCTTGTCTGGTCACCAGAATACCATGAATATATCAGCCGTCAAGCTGTGCCGCCATGATTGGTTCCCTGCTCCCTTCGTTGGGGATGAGATATTTTCCAGGGAGTTCACCATATTCCCGTTGACTATGATTTGTAACAGGAGAGATATTATGCCCGCAAGTGTGCCAGTTTTTACTCCCTACCCCTTTGTTACAGGTGAAAAGATCAATATTTCCAGTGGGCCTCGCCAGGGTGACTGGATGGTGGTGGGGGTGGATGAAAGGAAGATTACCCTGCGCTGCCCCCTCAGCGGGAAGGAGTATTCCTGGGACAGATTTTGTTATATGGTGGGAAAAAATGAACAGCCATGGCCGGCAGTCAGCAAGGGTGAGGGCACCCCGGAATAATCACTACACCAGCTCACGGCCCTGTTTCATGGTCTTGATAGACGCTGGAACAATCCATGGAAAATCAGATCGTGAATAAATCTGGCAACAGGTGGTGTCAGAACCAGGCCGTTAAGGGGAAAAGATTCATTGAAGAATAGAGGTGAAGGACGACGACATGGAACCAGCCATTCTTCCTGCGAAAATATGCAGTCTTGATAATGCTTGCGCGTGCACAACCGTGGGTGTGCTTGATCCTTGCTCCATCGTTATTTTTGGAGCATCCGGCGACCTGAGCGCGAGAAAGTTGATCCCCGCCCTTTACCGGATGTTTCTGAGCGCCACCTTGCCTGATCCGGTGTCCATTATCGGATGCAGCCGTACCGCCTATACCCACGAAACCTTTCGTGCCTTTCTGCTCCATGCCTGTGTTGCCAATGCCGGAAATTCAGCCCTTGATATGGCACGTTGGCAGGAGTTTGCGTCCCGGATCTTCTATTTTCCCCTTCACTACGACGAGCCCCGGGACTTCCATGATTTAGCCGATTTCCTTGCATCTCCTGACCAGCGGCGGATCAACCGGGGGAACTATCTCTTTGATCTGGCCCTGCCGCCATCGCTCTACACCCCCGTTACCATCATGATCGGACAGGCAGAGCTGGCCAGTCAGTTTGAACAGGGCAGGGGCTGGAGCAGAATCGTCATCGAGAAACCCTTTGGCCGTGATCTCCAGTCGGCCCTGGCCCTGGATAAGACACTGCATCGATACTTTGTGGAAAATCAGATTTTTCGCATCGATCATTATCTGGCCAAGGAGACCGTCCAGAATATTTTGACCTTTCGTTTTGCCAATACCATCTTTGAGCCCATCTGGAACCGGGGCTATGTTGAATCTGTGGGGATCATGGCGGCCGAAAAGCTGGGGGTTGAGAGTCGGGCCGGATATTATGAGCAGGCCGGAGTTATTCGTGACATGTTTCAGAATCACATGCTCCAGCTCCTTTCCCTCATTGCCATGGAGTCGCCCTCCCACTTTGAGGCGGAACGGGTGCGGGATGAAAAGATTAAGCTGTTCCGTTCCATCGCTCCTCTCCATGACAACGAATCGATAATCCTGGGACAGTACGGGCCGGGGAGTATGGACGGCAGTGAGGTTGCGGGCTATCGCCAGGAACCTGGGGTCTCAACCAGCTCCTTGATCCCGACCTTTGCCATGCTCCCCATCCGGGTGGAAAACTGGCGCTGGCAGGGCGTGCCATTTTACCTTGTCTCCGGGAAACGAATGGCCCGCAAGGAAACCAAGATCGTGATCCAGTTCAAGGACGTCCCCCACTCCCTGTTCCGCGACATTGTGGGGACGAAGGTTGTTGCCAATCGTCTGGTGCTGGCGATTTATCCCAAAGAATCCATCAGCCTGAGCTTTCAGACCAAGCATCCGGGTGCCAAAATGTGTCTGCAGACCATGACCATGAACTTTAACTACGATGATGTCTATGTCCAATCATCCCCCGATGCCTACGAGAAGGTTTTGCTTGACTGCATTCAGGGCGAGCATATGCTCTTCTGGCGGCAGGACGGGATTGAACAGTCCTGGCGCCTTCTCACCCCGCTGCTTGATGAATGTGAAAAATGTCAGGGCCGGGCGCAACGTCTGCATGGCTACGCAGCCGGAACCTGGGGCCCGGAGAAGGCCAGAGCCATCGTTGAAAGGATCATGGCATGAAAATAGACGACACATATGATAGCGGGCCCCTTCTCCGCCTTGCCACCTATGCCTCCGTAGGAACCGCGGTGCTGCTGGTGGCAGTCAAGTTCGCCGCCTGGCTGGTCACCGGTTCCCTGAGTATCCTTGCCTCCCTCATTGATTCCCTTATGGATGTCATGGCCTCGTTCATCAACCTGATGGCGATCCGCTATTCCCTGAGTCCGGCCGACACTGAACACAGCTTCGGTCACGGCAAGGCCGAGGCCCTGGCCGGTCTTGGTCAGGCCAGCTTTATCGCTGGCTCCGCCCTGATCCTTTTCATGCACGGCATAGAACGATTGAAGACCCCTCTGCCGGTGCAATCTGTGGGGGTGGGCGTGGGCATCATGGCCTTTTCAATTCTGGCCACCCTGGCGCTCATTGCCTTTCAGCGGGTGGTTATAAAAAAGACCAACTCCACGGCGATCCGGGCCGATTCCCTCCATTACACCACCGACCTCCTGACCAATGGATGCACGGTGGTCGCCCTTCTCCTGACCCGGTTCAGTTGGGGGCAGAGTATGGATCCCCTTTTTTCCATGATCATCGCCCTGATTATCTCCCACAGTGCCTGGAAGATTGCCTTGGAGGCCGTGGCACTTTTGATGGACAAACAGCTGCCCAAGGAACAGCGGCGGAAGATTCGGCAGATCATCGTCGGGCATCCCCATATCCAGGGTCTGCACGATCTGCGTACCCGACAGTCGGGTCAGATCGCCATTGTCCAGTTTCATCTCGATTTGAATGCCGATCTTTCCCTGGCGCAGGCCCACGCCATCTGCAAAGAGGTGGAAACACTGATTGTCGAGCAGTTCCCCCATGCCGATGTGACCATTCACCAGGACCCCGTGCCGGTCTCGCTCAAGGGCACCGAAGATGAACAGAAAAACCAGTCATCGCAAGGGGCAGGGCTGGCCTGAAAGGAGTTCTCCTGCTTGCCCATTGCTCCGTCATTCACTCAAAAATTGGGGAGACATTGGCGACTGCCATGATGGCCCATGGCAGGCTCGGCCTGGAGGAACGTCCCGTGCCAGGCCGCGAGGGTGTGGATGTATGCTGGGGATAGAAAGGTGTTTCACCCTTCAGTCAACCTGTGAAGATCAGTGGGAAGAAGAATGAAAATCAGCGAAAACTTAGTGGAGATACGGGAGCATACCCTGTCCGGCTACAAACCCCTTGTTGATTATGGCGGCTGGCGGGTGGCGGTTTTGAATTTCAGCGATGATCTTCGTCCGGAAAATATCACAGCTCTCCAGCGGCACAACGAAACCGACGAGGTCTTCGTTCTGTTGCGGGGTCGTTGTATTCTTTTTTTAGGCGAAGGGGATGCGGTCGTCGGCACCATCCACGGGCAGGACATGATGCCCCATACCCTCTATAATGTGAAACAAAAGGTGTGGCATTCCCATACCTTGAGTGAAGACGCCATGGTTTTGGTGGTGGAAAACCGGGACACCACCTTTGACAACTCGCCATTCTGCCCGCTCACCGGCGACCAGCAGGATGTCATCGTGACACTGACCTCTCAGCTCTGGCCGACATAGAACCGCCGGCGCTGGATTTTTGGGAAGCTGAATACCTCTCCCGGGCTGCGCTGAAGCAGCCCGGGAGTTTTTTTTTAAGGGGAGACATTGCAGGGGAAAAGCGGGGGTGAAATCTCCGTTACGAAGTTGAGCAAAGACCAGCCCTGTTCAACTCCGTAACGGCAGCAGATATTCTACAGGTCAGCCTTGCAGTACATGCATTTGTGGGCCTGTGCCTTGATGATTTCAGCACAGTGGGGGCATTCTTTTTTGAAGTGGGCCTGGAGGATCTCGCTGATGATCAGGCTGCACGCCTGGCCCAGGGAGGTGTCGTTGAAGGTGTGATTTCTGATGGGATCAATGCAGGCAATATCGTTGATTTCCATCAGGCAGCCCACGGCCTTCTGCCGGTTGGCCAGGCTTGCCGCCTCATCAAGGATCAGGGTGAGAACCGGTCCCAGATCATGGGTTTTCTTGCAGGTCTCCAAGGCGGCCAACGCCTCCTGCTCCTTCATATAGCGGATGTTCTGGAGTTTGGCGGCCTCAATATCAATGGTGCTGCCGGTAAAGGCGTATTCACTGGCAACCATCATGACGTTTTTTTCAGTGCTGCCGGGCAGCTCCATGCAGCGATATGATCCCTTGTGTCCATACTTGAGTTCAATATGCTGCCAGCCGTTTTTGAAGGTGGGGCATTCATTATTCAGGCAGATAAACAGAACCTCCGATCCCCAGCCCAGGCCGTCACCAACATGAACCGGGGGTGCTTCGCAGCAGGACATCGGGGTCTGGCAACTGGGGCAGATATGGACTTCGTCAAGATAGCTGCAATTACAGGTAAACATATGGTTTCCTCCTCACTGGGAAAAAAGATTGATGAAAAAAGATAAAAATAATTATTTGTCGTTCGTCTTTTTTTGTTGAAAAGATGTGGGAAGGTCGCATTGACCTCCTTCAGACCGAAGGAGGGAGGGACCTCAGCCTGGGCCCTTTCCACTGGAGAAATAAAGTAAAAGAAGCCAACAGGCGAGGATCAGTATAAGGACCATCCCGCCTGGTCGTTGTCTGTCTTCGTTGAGTTTTTTGTCATCGGTCATCGGTCACGTCATCTTTGGTCGATTTATTCAGGATTTCATCCACCGCCCTTGCCTGTTTCATCCTGGCACCAAGAAAGGCCGGGGTCAGATGGGCGCGGTTCTGATCCATCAGGTCGCACAGTTCCGGGATTTGCCCGTTTTCGGCAAGCTTAATGATCTGGTCAAGATTTTTTGCAAAACTGCGGACAATCTTTTTCCCGTCGCCGGTGGTTGCCATGATCTCGGCATAGGTGCGGGGATTCTGATTATGGACCCGGGCCATGGCCAAAATTCCGTAGAGCGAGGTGAGGGTGGAATGGCTGCCGATATCCTTGCAGTCAATCCCATGTTCCCTCAGGGCAGCGGCCATGGCCACGGAGATGATGGTGGGCAGCTTCTGCCCCACTCCCATGAGCAGGTCGTGTTTATCCGGGGTATCCTGAAAGATATCGGCGCCGTGTTTATAGAGAAAAGCCTCAAATTCCGCGCAGAAGCTGCCGCTGCGGGGCGTGCGCACCACCGAGGCATTTTTGTCCTTCATGGTGAGCGCCTGGGGCCCCCAGAGATTATGAACCAGCATGATCTCGACGCCCGGGCGGGTGGTCTCCATGGCCGCCTGCAAGGTCTGTTCGGATTCCCCGGCCAGGAGGATAAGGGCCTGGCCATCGCGCAGGAACGATCCGTAGCGGCGGATGGTGTCAGCGGTGACCGAGATGGGGACACAGATCACCACCACGTCCACCTGGGGAATCATCTCTTCCGGGCGCAGGCTGGTGGAGCGACCGGTGATCTGGGTGCGGTAGCCTTCATTTTCCAGGCGATCGGCAAACCAGATGCTCATGGCCCCGCTGCCGATAAAGCCAAAGGTCTTGATCTTCTTGACCCGCATGTCCACACGGGGGAAGGAGCCGAGAAGCTTGAGCGCTCCTTCCTCCTGGATGATAGTTCTTTCGATGCTCTTCAGGGCGCGGTTGAGCAGCTCATCATCTCTATGTCCTTCTACCTCGATGTAAATCTGCAGCTTCTGGGTCTTGATGTCGTTTTCCGAACGCAGGTCGAGGATGTTGATACCACGGCGGGTAAATTCACCGAGGATGTCCACAAGCATCCCCACCCGGTCTTTCAGGGGGCGGGTGATAAGGGCGGTGGCATCATAGCCCGTCTTTTCGGGCAGATGGGAACCAAGAATGGCAAAACGGGTTCGGTTATGGGGGACAACCTCCCGGGCGAGGAGCTCCAGACCATATTGGTGCAGGAGTTCTTCCGACTCGATGACGGCATGGTCGGTGAGATGCCGTTCTCGAATATCGGTCAGGGCCCGGTCGATATCGAGAACGGTCATAAGGGTGGCAGTGGGGAAATTTTTGGCAATATACTCTTCGCACTGACGGAAGACCGAACCCCGGCTGACGATGATCTTTATGTGTTCCTTTCCCGTTTCCGGATCATAACTCAGGCCGCTGCCCGAGGGCAGGACGCCGATGGAGAGGTGGATGGGGAGGACAATATTGTCAATCCAGTAGCCCTCTTCCAGCTCCTCCATAAGGCGGAAGTATTCTTTATTCTCGCCTTCCCTGGTATTGTAGATGGGGACCAGGGCGAGGTCGGTTTCTTTGCGGATAAAGGCGTGAACAATATCCGGTATCCGGTTGAACAGGTGAAGGGTGGCATCAGGAGAAAATTTCCTGGCGGCCTGACAGCCGTCTGAACCTTCGGGCCCAAGGGCAGCGATACTGGTCATGGCAGATTCTACCGGGTAGAGATGGGAAGCCGTTGGAGAACAAAATCATCCTTGTCACATTTTGTGAACAACAACCCGCCAGAGCTTTCAGTGCGGGGCGAAGGTCCACGTGGGGCCCTGGGCAGTCCTCGGCAGGTGCAAGGCGACGAATGGATCATCAAAACGAGTTGCTTGACAACGGCTTTTGAAAAGGAAATACAGTTTAAAAAAACGAAATTTCGCCTTTAAAATAAGTGACAGAACCCACTGTATCTCCGGGATACTCGTGGCAAAGTAAACATTGTCAGCAATGAACGCAAGTTATTACCTGATAAGGCGGGGGCTTTGGCAGGATTAAGAATCACGGGGAAGTGGGGGGCGGGGCGGAATATCCGCTCAACCCCCCTTTGAGAGGGGACTTGGTTTTATCCGATCACGGCCAGAGGAGGGTCTTGTTGATCCAGCCTTCCGTTCCCTTGGCATGCTTGACTTTCACCCAGTCGCCCTTGGTGGTGATCTTGGTCAGGACGACGCCGCGTTCGATATTGGCGACAATGGCGGCAGTGGTGGACGGTTCGGCCCGCATATTGATGGTCGTCTGGGCATTGACGATGACCGTGTTCCCGGCTCCCACCAGACTCTTGTTGATCCAGCCGGTGTCATTTTCAAAATCAGAAACCTTGATCCATTCCCCTTTCTTTTCAATGACCATCAGCGGGTATCCCTGAAAAAGTTCCATGGATATTTGATCATTGGTGGTTGGGCCGGTGCGGACATTGGCGCCGTCCTTCAGGACGCTGACGGTCTCTGCGTTCAGAGCGGAGGCGCTCAGGATGACCATGGCGCCGCAGGTGAGGATGGTTCGGGAAAAGAGATGTGGAAGACGGATTTGAATGTTCATGATGTGTAGGTTCCCTGATGAAAGCTGATGTTGAATGAAGTGCACGGAAAAGGCGATGGTTTTTTTGGGTCGTTCGCGTGCTGTCTGGTATATCCGTTATCATGGCGATTCCTGCCGGGTCATCCCCGATGCCACCGACCCGGCGGCATGAGAACTCGCGGATGAATTGATATAGCACTAACTTCTTTTGAAGTCAAACTGCAACTCCTGTTTTTTTCGGTACAATGATGCCATCCAGCTGGTATTACTCTTTTTTTATGAATTTATGGGGCATCCATCCATGGGGCTTTCCGTTATTCTTTTGTTTATGGTTGATTTCTCAGAGTTTACCGTCTTAAATGGCCCTTGCAATTGGGGAGTGGAATCTGGAGAAAGCCCTTCCGTCTGATATAAATCGCCATTGGTCATCAGGTTACCGAGCTGGTTACCTCAAGATTTTTGGCAAAACCAGTGGAACGACCACTGCTTCGGGAAATCATTATGGAGAGCAAAGATTGCCGCACTGTCCCTGCTGGTGGGGCCTTTTTCCCCTGGATACACTCGCGCTTTGCTGCCATTCCGGTGCATATTCATTGGCGCCGGGCAAGGGCCGGGCGATGATGTTGCGGGTCATTCTCCTGCGCCATGGCCGCACCGGGCTGTCCGGCCGCTATGTGGGCTCAACGGATGTGCCCCTCTCCGGGGAGGGCCGGGCCCAGATGGCAATGCTGGGGCCAACCTTTGCGGCCATGGGGATTGATACCCTGATGACAAGCCCCCTGCGCCGCTGCACCGACTCCCTTGAGCTTTTACAGCTGGGGCTTCCGGTGTGTTGTGAGCCCGACCTGCGGGAGATTGATTTTGGCCGCTGGGAAGGCATGAGCTTTGCCGAGATTGAGGCCCGGGACCCGGATTTGGTTCAGGACTGGGCGCGGGGAGGGCGGGATTTCTGTTTTCCCGATGGTGAGAGTATCGCTGATTTTTCCGCCCGCGTTGAGGCGGTCAGGCGTCGCCTGCTTACCCTCGAAGCCCGGACGGTGCTGCTGGTCACCCATGGCGGGGTGATCCGGGCCCTGATCTGCTCCCTGCTCGGCCTGTCTCTGGACAACGCTCTGCTCTTTGAGGTGACGAAGGGACACTACAGCACCATCGATCTCCACAGTGGCGGCGGGGTGCTCACCGGTTTAAACCTGGGGATGATGACGAAAGAATCGGTGGATTAGAGACGATTCCATCAGGCAACGGAGCCCTTGCCCCGTCCTCCTTCAGAATGATAAGGGGAGATGGATTGCCCTGGGCGGTTTGAAACGGGCAAAGATAATGGATTTTTTTCTTCAACACAGCGCGGGAGAATGGGCAGGATGGGCAGACTGATTCTGGTGACGGGCGGGGCAAGGAGCGGCAAGAGTGATTTTGCCCTGCGTATGGCCGAGGCGCTGCCCGGCCCCCGCTGTTTTATTGCCACCTGTCCACCCGTTGATGCTGAAATGGAAGATCGCATTGCCCGCCATCGCCGGGAGCGGGCAGGGGCGGATTGGCACACCGTTGAAGAACAGATTGATATCTCCGCCATCCTTACACTGCACCGCACCGATTCCGTTTGTCTGGTGGATTGCCTCACCCTCTGGGTCAACAATCTTCTCTATCATGCCGAACTATCGGGAAAGTCGTTTTCGGATTCCGAGCTGTGCCGGCAGTGCGAGCTGCTTGTTCAGGCCGCCGGCGGCCATGGGGGAACGGTGATCTGTGTCACCAACGAGGTGGGCATGGGAATCGTCCCGGACAATCCCGCCGCTCGGGCTTACCGCGATCTGGTGGGCCGCTGCAACCGGATGCTGGCCGCCGCCGCAAGCGAGGTCTATCTGGTTAGTTGCGGGATTCCCCTGCGTTTGAAATAGTGGTACCTTGGCATAAAGAAACTTGGATCTGGTTTCCCTGTGCCCCATGGAAGCCAGATAATTCCTTATTCATCATTCAAAATTCCTCATTTAAAATTTCCCTATCATGAGCCTTTTAGAGAAAACCCTGCAAAAAATCTATCCCCAGGACACTCTTTCTCGTGAGCGTGCCAAAGAGCGCCTTGACCAATTGGCCCTGCCCCATTGGGCTTTGGGTGATCTTATGGATCTGGCCGTGGATCTGGCCGGGATGACCCGTTCCATGCAGCCTGCGGTCAAACGCAAGGCGGTGGTGGTGATGGCCGGAGATCATGGGGTGGTGGCCGAGGGAGTGAGCAAGTTCCCCGCCGAGGTGACCCGGCAGATGGTCCAGAACTTCGTCCATGGCGGCGCCGGGATCAATGCCCTGGCCCGGCAGGCCGGGGCGGAGGTGATCGTTGTTGATATGGGGGTGGCCGCTGATCTCCTGGAACTGGCCGAGGCCGGCAGGATCATCAATAAAAAGATCGGCTTTGGCACCGATAATATCGCCCATGGCCCGGCCATGAGCCGCACCATGGCCCAGATGGCGGTGGAGGCGGGGATTGATGTGGCCAATGATCTGGCGGGCCGGATTGATCTCTTCGGCACCGGCGACATGGGCATCGGCAACACCACTCCATCCACAGCCATTGCCGCGGTGCTCACCGGCAAACCGGTGGCGGAGCTCACCGGACGCGGCACCGGCCTGGATGATGCCCAGCTGAGCCATAAGGCCGAGGTGATTATCAAGGCCCTGGCCGTCAATATGCCCGATGCCAGAAACGGCCTGGACGTGCTCGCCAAGGTGGGCGGCTTTGAAATCGGCGGCATTGCCGGTCTGATTCTGGGGGCGGCGGCCAACCAGAAGCCGGTCATTGTCGATGGCTTTATCTCCACCGCCGGGGCCCTGATTGCCTACGCCATCGAGCCCTTTGTCCGCGATTATATCATCTGCGCCCATCGTTCCATGGAGCCGGGACACGCCTTTATGCATGAGAAATTGAGATTACAACCCCTGCTTGACCTCAATATGCGCCTGGGCGAAGGCACCGGCGCGGCTCTCGCCATGAATCTGGTGGAGGCGGCAGTGGCGGTACTCACCGAGGTGGCGACCTTTGAAGAGGCTGCCATAGCCGGGGCTGATAAATAGATCGTGGCCGAACAGAAGGAGCAGAGAGAGTTCCGGCTGCCGGAGGCGCTGCGGTTCCCGCTGGCCGGATTTCTCGCGGCCTTGCGTTTTCTGACCATTGTGCCGCTGAGCTGGCGCTGCGAGCAGGATAGCCGATATTTTGGCGCGGCCCTGGCCTGGTTCCCGGTAATCGGTCTGTTGATCGGTCTTACCGTTGCCGTTCTGGTTTCCTGTCTGGTTCCCTTCTTCCCTCCCTCAATCCCGGCGGTGGCCGCGATCATCCTGCTGGCCGGGGTCTCCGGCTGTCTGCATCTGGACGGTCTGGCCGACAGCAGCGACGGTCTGCTCAGTGCCCGCAGCCGCGAACGCATCCTTGAGATCATGCGTGACAGCCATATCGGGGCCATGGGGGTGATCGCCATTGTCATGGTGCTGCTCGGCAAATTCGCCGTCCTTTCTTCCCTGGACGCCTCCCTCCTCATGCCCACCCTTGTCGTCATGCCCCTGGCCGGGCGCTGTGCCATTGTCCTGACCATGGCCTGTCTGCCCTATGCCCGGGAAGGTGAGGGCCTGGGGCGCCTTTTTTATTCCCCATCCACCCGGCGCATCGCCCTCTGGGCCCTGGTTTTTCCGGCGGCTGTGCTCAGCCTGGGCGGATGGCGGATGGTGCTTGTTGTGCTTGCCGCTGTTCTTGCCACAGTCCTGTTCTTTTCCCTCTGGTGCCGGAACAAAATCGGCGGCGCCACCGGCGACACCCTGGGCGCGGTGTGCGAACTCACCGAGTTGATGGTTGCCGTGGCCATGACCTTTGGTCATCCCTGAACGGGTGGGTATGCAAATCAGGATTCCACCGTCGCAGGCCTCCCCGTCGGACGCCTTTGACCATGGCGGCAATGTCCACGCGATGGCCCGCGCAATGGGTCTCAATATTGCCGATCTGCTCGATTTCAGCGCCAATATCAACCCCATGGGGCCGCCGCAGTGGCTGCGGCCGGTGATCAGCCGCGCGGTGGAGAATCTCGTGCATTACCCGGAACCCCATGCCTCCGGGCTGGTCAGCGCCATCGCTGAACGTTATCAGGTGCCCGAGGAGTCGGTGGTGGTGGCCAACGGCAGCACCGAGCTGCTCTATCTTCTGCCCAAACTCCTGGGCCGTGCCCGCGCCATCATCCCCTGTCCCTCCTATATCGATTATTGTAAGGCGATGGAGCTGGCCGGGATGAACGTCCATCCCTTTCTGCTTTCCGCTGATATGGGATTTACCCTGCAAGGACGGGAGCTTGCACCTTTGCTTGCGGGCGGTGAGCTGGTGGTGATCGGCACCCCCAATAACCCCACCGGGGCGCTGGTGGACCCGGATCAGATCGCCGCCCTGGCCAAAGACCATCCCGCCACCCTGTTTCTGGTGGACGAGGCCTTTCTTGATTTTGTCGAAGGCGGCAGAAGTATCGCTGAGGGGCTTGGACGTCCCGGTGCTGCCGACAATATCATGACCATCCATTCCTTGACCAAATTCTACGCCATTCCCGGTCTGCGCCTGGGTTTCGGGATTTTCCCGACTCTCATTGCCCGACTGCTGCGGAAGCACCTGCCCCCCTGGACGGTGAACTCCCTGGCCCAGGCCGTGGGTGTGCGGGCTCTGGCTGATGGGGAGTATGGCGAACAGAGCCGGGCCCTTTGCCGGCAGCTGCGGACGGATTTTATCCGGGAGCTGCGGCGGATACCGGCCTTGCAGGTTTTTGACTCCGTCGCCAATTATCTGCTCCTCCGTCTGGTGGATGGCAGCGATGCCGACACCCTGGTTCGGCGTTTGCTGGAGCGCCGGATTATGATCCGCGGCTGTGGCAATTATACCGGCCTGGATGCCTCCTATTTCCGGGTGGCGGTGCGATCAGCGGAGGAAAACGCGGTGCTGCTGCAAGCCCTGGGCAAGATTCTGCCATCCCATTCCGGGCAGTCAGGGCAGTCAGGGAATGGCTCACTCCTCCGGCCCAGGGAAGGGTCAGGGTGGGGGGAAGGTCGCCACGAAATCGATATGTCGCGACGTCACCCGCCCCCTGACCCCCTCCCGTCAAGGGTGGGGGAATTTCCGGGGACGAGTCCCGGTGCGGGAGAATCGAAGGCAGGGGAGTCTCTGGGGAAGAGTTCCGGTTTCGCCAAAAAATTATCGGTCTTGAAAAAGGCGCACCCCCTGATGTTCCAGGGCACCTCGTCCAATGCCGGGAAATCGGTGCTCACTGCCGCCCTGTGCCGGATTCTGCTTCAGGACGGGGTGCGGGTGGCGCCGTTCAAGGCCCAGAATATGTCCCTCAACTCCTTTGTCACCCATGACGGGCTGGAGATGGGCCGCGCCCAGGTGGTGCAGGCCCAGGCCGCCCGCCTGGACCCGGACGTGCGCATGAATCCGGTGCTCCTCAAGCCCAACTCCGATACCGGCAGCCAGATCATTCTCCACGGGCGGCCGGTGGGCAATATGGATGTCCTGAGCTGGCCGCGATACACCGAAATTGCCAGGCAGGCGGCCCGCGCCTCCTATGACAGCCTGGCCGCCGAGTATGATGTAATTGTGCTGGAAGGGGCGGGCTCGCCGGGGGAGGTCAATCTCAAGGGGCACGATATCGTCAATATGGACATGGCCCGCTACGCCCGGGCCCCGGTGCTGCTGGTGGGCGATATCGACCGGGGCGGGGTTTACGCCTCCTTTGTCGGGACCATGGAGGTGCTGAACCAGTGGGAGAGGGCGCTGGTGGCGGGGTTTGTGGTCAACCGCTTTCGCGGCCAGGCGGAGCTTCTGCAATCGGCCCACGACTACGTGCTCGCCCATACCGGACGCGAGGTGCTGGGGGTGGTGCCCTATCTGAAGAATCTGGGGCTGCCGGAGGAGGACTCGGTTTCGTTCAAGGAGGGGCTCTTCGACAGCGACCGGCCATCCGGTGAGCATGTGGAGATAGCGGTTATCAGCCTGCCCCATATCTCCAACTTCACCGACATCGAGCCCCTGGCCGCCGAACCCGATGTCCATCTGCGGGTGGTGGAAAGGGCGGAAGACTTGGGCAATCCCCAGGTCATCATCCTGCCCGGTTCCAAGAATGTGATCTATGATCTGGCGGCGCTGCGCTCCTGCGGACTGGCGGCGGCCATCCAGCGCAAGGCGGCGGAGGGCTGCGAGATTGTCGGGATCTGCGGCGGCTATCAGATGCTGGGGACGACCATCGAAGACCCGCTGGCCATCGAGTCCATTCAGGCCGCCATCGCCGGTATGGGTCTTCTGGCCATGTCCACGGTGCTGGCAGCCGACAAAAAACTGACCCGGCAACAGGGCGTGCATACCCTGTCCGGCCAGCCGGTACACGGCTACGAGATCCACCACGGCCGCACCCGGTCCGACCTGCCGCCCACCCTGGCCTTTGCCGACGGCAGCGGCTGCGGCGCCGGCAACACCTCCGGCCTGATCTGGGGCAGCTACCTGCACGGAATCTTTGATTCCGACCCCTTCCGCCGCTGGTTTATCAACCGCTTGCGGCAGCGAAAGGGGCTTCCACCGCTGGTCGGCAACCCCGCCCCCTACGACCTGGAACCCGCCTTCGACCGTCTCGCCGCCACCGTCCGCGACAGCGTGGATATGGACCGGATTTACCGGCTTCTTGGCCTGTGAATCGGGGCCGCAATGCAGTGCCGGGATTCATGTTCCGCTAAAGCATTTGTCAGTTGAATTGCCATGGGGTAAGATAATCAAAATTCAACAGTCAGGGGAAGAGCATCAGTACGCTTGATCGGTTTATCCAGCAAATCCATGGCAATCGGGATCAAATCAGATAAACGTGGTCTGGCCCCGATTGCCATGGATTTGCTGAACGGAAGACTCTCTATATTCCATCCGAAACTCCTCACATCAAATAGGAGGTGAACATGCAGTTTTTAAAATATAAAGGGCGAAGCGATATTCTATGGGGTATCGGGATAGTCGTTGGGATATTACTTTTAGCTGTTCTTTCAAGATATTATCTGCCTCCTCTGCACATGGAAAGCACTTACAGGAATATCGTGATGAAAGGTGAAGTTGTGGCTCAAATGCGCATCAATCTCCTGAAATCTGTGGAAATGGAGAAAAACGCAGTCATGGCCATAACGGATGAGGAATCTCGAAAATTTGCCGATCAATCACTGGCTGCCTCCACCGCAATTGAACAAAATCTGGCAGACCTTCACTCTCTCATCGATGCAGTTCCTCTGCAAAATGAAAAGAAACTTGCTGCCGAGTTTATCACCTGTTGGACAGAACTCCGCCAGCTCGATCAAATAATTCTAGATTTTGCTGTGCAGAACACCAATCTCAAGGCCGCAAGCCTTTCTCAAGAAAAAGGCTCTGAATTACTCCAGAGGTTAGAACATGCCCTTGAAAATCTTATGTCCTCTTACGCCGGGAATCCAAACGAAGCCCGAATAAACCTCTTTTCATTCCAGGCCATTACTGCTGGCCTCAAGGCTTTCAATCTGCACAGTTCCCACATTGCCGAGGCAAGTGATGTAAAAATGGACCAGATTGAGACACAGATAAAAGCAGAGGAAAATGTAGTTGCAAAATCCCTTGATGGCCTTGCTGAAATCGTGGGAGATGAGAATAACAACTTATTATTACAGGCAAAGACTTCCTTTTCTGAATTTAATAAGGTAACCGCCCAGGTCATCAAGCTGTCCAGACAAAACAGCAACATCAAATCGCTGGAATTCTCCCTTGGCAGAAAACGTAAAATAGCGGCTCAATGTGATGAAATCCTTGCTGCTTTCCAAGAAACTGTTCAAAAAAACGGTGCTTCCAGGGCGATACGGTAGCCTTTCTTCCAAATAATTTATTTGGAAGTCTGAACCTGCTTTACACCAGTTATGATGCGTCGATCTCTGGGTTGATCAACCCAGAGATACCTGCTGAATGGTCTCCCGGCCGCGAAGGAGCCAGTTTATGAACAAGAACGCCGGACTGAAGCAAGATCGAATGTCACTCCTGCTTTTCTTTGTGCTCACCATCGCCTTCAGAAGGTATAAGCGTATAAGAGCGGAGAAGGGTTTATAGATGGGGACAGGCTTCCAATGTTTTCTGTTGTGTGGTTGGTCGCCAGTAAATTCAGGGGTAAGCCTCCATATTGTCAGACTGAACGATGGCGTTGTGCTTATTAAGCAAGATTAACTCAATGGTATTTCGTTGAAATGCCCCTGCTTGCCGCTGTGGCTGGTCAACGCGGGTGCAATATTCAGCTATTCTTCCTCCGGGAACTCTCTGGAATATCCGCCATCTTCCGGGGCGTCCAAGGAGAGCAGGGCGGCGGCCTCGGTCACCGGAAGTCCATGCACGTCCTTTAATTTTTTTCCCACCGCCCGTGAACGAACCTGAACCTTGTCAATGGTTTCCGAAGCCTGTTGCAGCTTCTTTTGCACGGCCTCAAGGACATCGCCATACCTGGCCCATTCGGTCTTGACCGCTGCCAGAAGATTCCAGACCTCGCTGGAGCGATGCTGGATGGCGAGAGTTCGGAATCCCATCTGCAGGCTGTTCAAAATCGACCATAAATTGGAAGCCTGACTCTGTATTTTTCACCGGCGGCAAGTCTGAGGTGATGGAGGACGATGTTGGGAAAGTCAGAATGGGGGATAGCGATGGGCACCGGAAAAATAAATTTGTCACCTTTTTTCAGAAAAGATGATACACGGAACGAATGTGTCGGCCCCGCACCAGGGACTTGAATCATGCGATTTATTCAAAAACGGTATATCCTTCCATCTTGGGTGATATGCAGAAAAGCGAATGTTCGGTCATCATGTTTTTGTTTGTGAATATTTTACGGAATATTAATACATTGCAAACCATCTTGGTTGGAAAGGTACGTATCCTGCGCTTGTCGGTAGAGGAAATCATCCCGCACTCCGTGTGAGTCGGGATGATATACAGATCTGCTTAATTGGTTGTTAGCCCTCATCAATCCATGGAGTCTCTATGAAATATCGTATTGCCGCATTACTTGCATCTTTTTTGTTGTCGGCTTGTGCAACCGGTCCAACGTATCTAGGGCACTCAGTCAGAGAAGTTTCATTCAAAGTTGATGGTGGAAAAACAGTTAGCTTGCCAGTCACAAACGCTTTCGCAATACCCGCCGAGAATGAAGACTACAAAATTGTAAATGCTGGAAATTTTGCGTCCTTGAAAAAGGGAAGCCCCAGCGAATCAGAACTAGAGTGGACTTTCTCATTTGTATCAAAGAAATCAGCTGAACTTGATTCCGAAGTTGTTGAACAAGTCACTGATTCTGGTGGGTTGGAATTGGTTGTCAAAGACAATTCTCCAGTCCTAAAAAACAAAGAATGGATGGGCAGGTCAGCTCCGGCGTCTATGACAAAAGAGTTGTCTCCATGGATATATTCCAACTCCAATTCAACATTTGTCTTTAAATTCACAATTAAAGCCAAGGATGGAAGCTCCATCGTCATGTATCAACCATCCTTAATTTCCAGAAGCGCTAAAGCCATGTATCTGCAGGTCATGGCTGACAAATAATGGCTAACGAACAAGGTTAGATTGTGTGAAGCGCAGCGGAACCACAATCTGAACC
>JACDZF010000171.1 GCA_013426795.1 Desulfocapsa sp.
GAAATGTAATCGGGAGGGCTTTTCCTCAGGTCTCCTATTGACAACGCTACCAAATCTTTACGGGAAGGCCTGGAACGTGGTATATCTCCCATTCTCAACAAGGTCGGAGTCAACCATGGACAAAGAATCGTATCTGCAAGGCCTGTATGCCCGCAATCCGCCCGACTCCTTGGCAAAGCTGGAGGGCAGGGTGGTGGGGATTGCCGGCGTCGGGGGGCTGGGCTCAAATATCGCGGTCAGTCTGCTCCGCTCCGGGGTTCAGAGCTTTATCCTGGCCGACCATGACCGGGTGGAGTTGAGCAACCTCAACCGTCAGCACTATTTTCTCGATCAGCTGGGCATGGAAAAAACCGCCGCCCTGCATCAGAACCTGCTGCGCATCAATCCCCATGTGGAGGTGACAGCCCATTGCGGGCGGATCAGCGCCGATAATCTGGCCGCCATTTTTGCCGAGGCCCATCTCCTCATTGAGGCCTTTGATGATCCCGAGATGAAGGCGCTCACCGCCCACTGCTGGAGCGCGGCCTATCCTGAGCGGTTTCTGGTCATGGGGTCGGGGATTTCCGGCTACGGCGCAAGTGACGCCATCACCACCAGGGTGCGGGGCCGGCTGGTTATCTGCGGCGACCAGCAGACCTCCTGCACCGCTGATGCCGGCCTCACCGCCTGTCGCCTTGGCATTGTCGCCCAGATGCAGGCCAATGCGGCCCTGGAGATCCTCCTCGACGGCGGCCTCCGGGGGTGAGCCGAGGAACGGCGAACCCGCCCGCCCGCCGGGCGCAGAAAGGGTGTCTGCTGCTCCTGTCATGGAGAAATCCTCTCTATTCAGGCAATGCCTCCATGATCGGGGTTTCGCCTTGCTGCCCCTTGTATCGGTCCATTTTAATGTGATGTTCCGGCGGGAAGAGCGGCCGTCTCTCCGACTGCGCCTAAAATGATTGCCAATGACCTCAGCAATGGCGTATATTGCCGCGATATTCAATGCGGTTTTATCAAAACAACGATGGCGGAGCGCTTTTTTATTGATGGTCAGGATGAGTCCATGAACTCCAGAACGACCATGGCCTGCACCAGCACAGCAGCTCTTATAGCACCTTTTACTTTCTTTCTTCATTGACGGAGCGGCAAACTTATGGGTAAGCAGATGGTCATGTCGGTGATGTCCAAGGACCGGCCCGGCATTGTGGCCGATATCACCGGCGTTATTTATCAACTCCGGGGGGATCTGGCGGATCTCAACCAGTCCGTCCTGTGCGGTTATTTCTCCATGATCCTCATTGCCAGTTTTGATGACGCGGTGACGCCCGAGGATGTGGTGGCCGGTTTCTCCCACCTCCCGTCCGCGACCAAGCTGGAGGTGGTGGTCAAGGAGATGGAAACTCCCCTGGAAGCGGCCTTCGAGGAACGGAGCCAGGAGGTCTATGTGCTCACCGTCCAGGGGCAGAACAAGAGCGGTCTGGTGCACCGCATCGGCCTTTTCTGCTGTCAGCATGAAATCAATATCCTGGATCTGGCCACCACCCTCAGTCGCGGTCTGTACACCATGATCCTCCAGCTTGATCTCAGTCACGTCGAATCGGTGGATGCCATCCGTACCGATCTGGCCCGATGTGCCGAAGAAAGCGGCCTGCATCTGGTCCTTCAGCATGAAGACCTTTTTAAGGCCACCACCGAGATTTCCCTGTTGTAGGTTCCATTTTCATTTAATAAGTCTTTTTTCAGAGTCTCTTGCAAAATGAGGATGTATATCCACGATCCGTCATTCCCGCGCAGGCGGGAATCCATAACACGCTGAATTGACCAAACCGGATTCCCGATAAAAGCACTCGGGAATGACGGTGTGGTTCTTTCGGAGTTTTTGCTTACCTGTAAGAGCCTCTTCTGACCCTGTTTTCACAGATTACCCGAGGGAGTTTCACCGCCATGCTTCGATCCGACCATATCCTTGCCACCGTCGAGATGATTCAAAAGGAAAATCTTGATGTGCGTGCCGTTACCATGGGCATCAACCTCCTTGATTGTCGGGGCGGCGGGGTGGCTGAGACCTGTCGCCGGGTGGAAGAGAAGATCGGCAGGGCAGCAGCCCGTTTTGTCGAGACCTGTGATCAGGTGAGCCGAAAATACGGAATTCCGGTGGTCAACAAACGGATTTCGGTGACGCCCATCGCCTTTGTCGGGGCCGGATTTGACCGCCATGGCTTTGTCGAGCTGGCCTTGAGCCTTGATCGTGCCGCCACCGCCGCCCACGTCGATATCCTCGGCGGCTTTTCGGCACAGGTGGAAAAAGGGATGACCGCCACCGATCGGGAGTATATCGCCTCCATCCCCGAGGCCCTGGCGCGCACCGAGAAGATCTGCGCCTCCATCAATATTGGCAGCAGCCACAAGGGCATCAACATGGATGCCCTGGCCCTGATCGGCCAGACGGTGAAGGATCTGGCGGAGCTCACCCGCCATCAGGATGGCTTCGGGGCCGCCAAGTTTGTCGTCTTCTGCAACCAGCCGGGCGATAATCCCTTTATGGCCGGGGCTATCCATGGCCTGGAAGAGGCCGATCTGGTGCTCAACGTGGGGGTCAGCGGGCCGGGAGTGGTGGCCCGGGCCCTGGAACGACTGATCCAGACCCGGGGCCGGGAGAATCTGCGGCTGGATGATATCGCCGAGGAGATCAAGCAGACCACCTTCCGGGTCACCCGCTGCGGTGAACTCATTGGCCGCAAGGTGTCGGAGGAGCTGGGCAATGAATTCGGGGTGGTGGACCTGTCCCTGGCGCCCACCCCCACCGTGGGCGACAGTGTGGGTGAAATCCTGGAGATCCTGGGGGTGGATGTCGTCGGCGCGCCGGGATCAACGGCCATTCTTGCCATGCTCAATGATGCCGTCAAAAAAGGGGGCCTCTTTGCCAGCAAGGCGGTGGGCGGCCTGAGCGGCGCCTTTATTCCGGTGATGGAGGATGCGGTTCTGGCCGCCGCCGCCGGCAGCGGCGCCCTGTGTCTGGAAAAGCTGGAGGCCATGACCTGTGTCTGTTCGGTGGGCTTGGATATGATCCCCATTCCCGGCTCCGTCGATGCCGCCACCATTGCCGCGATCATTGCCGACGAGATGGCCATTGGCATGATCAACAACAAGACCACCGCCGTCCGTCTGATCCCGGTGCCCGGCAAAGAGGCGGGCGAGATCGTCGATTTCGGCGGCCTCTTCGGGGCCAGCCCGATCATGCCGGTGCGCAATGTCGGCAAGTCCAGCCGCTTTATTGCCTGGGGCGGACGCATGCCGGCGCCGATTCACAGTTTTAAGAACTGATCGGGGAGCCTCCTGCTGCCAGGATTGCAGGGGTGTCACCATGGTCAACAAGAGGGGTGGCGTTATCCAGCCCCATCCCGCCCCTTGCCCTGTCCAATTGGTTTGTGGGAAGCGGATGGTGCTGTGACCGGCCTGCTCTTTTTTCATTTATCAGAGACACGAATATCATGCGCAAAGGCATTATCCTGGCCGGCGGCTCCGGCACCAGGCTCCATCCCCTGACCCATTCGGTGAGCAAACAGCTTATGCCGGTGTACGACAAGCCGATGATCTATTATCCCCTGTGCACCCTGATGCTGGCGGGAATCCGGGAGATCCTGGTCATCACCACTCCGGCGGATCGGCCACTGTTCCAGAATCTGCTGGGAGACGGCAGCAAATGGGGGCTGGACCTGAGCTACGCGGTACAGCCCAGCCCCGATGGTCTGGCCCAGGCCTTTCTCATCGGGGAAGACTTTATCGGCGCGGACCCGGTGACCCTGATCCTGGGCGATAATATCTTCCATGCCGAAGGGCTGTCCCAGCGCCTCCAGCAGGTTTGCGGGCAGGAGAACGGGGCCACGATTTTCGGCTACTCTGTGCAGCACCCGGAACGCTACGGGGTGGTGGTCTTTGACAAGGTAGGCAAGGTCATTGATCTGGAAGAAAAGCCGGCGCACCCCAAATCCTTCTATGCCGTGACCGGACTCTATTTTTACGATAACAGGGTGGTGGAAATCGCCAAGACCATCCGCCCCTCGGAGCGCGGCGAGCTGGAGATCACCGACGTCAACCGGGAGTATCTGAAGCGGGACGCCCTCCATGTGGAGCTTCTCAGCCGGGGCACGGCCTGGCTTGATACCGGTACCCACACCTCGCTCCTTGATGCCGCCAATTTTGTCCGGGTCATTGAGGATCGACAGGGTTTGAAGATTGCCTGCCCGGAAGAGATCGCCTTCCGCATGGGCTATATCTCGCGCCAGGCGCTGGAGGCGCTGGCCCTGCCCTTATCCAAAAGCGGTTATGGCGGCTATCTCCAGTCCCTCTGCCGAATGGAGGAGCTGCCATGAAGGTTCTGACGACGCCGCTTCCAGGGGTGTTGATCCTGGAGCCCAGGGTCTTTGGCGATGAACGGGGATTCTTTATGGAGACTTGGTCGCGCCGACGGTATGGCGAGGCGGGCATTGATCTTGATTTTGTTCAGGACAATCTGTCCTCATCGAGCCATGGCGTTCTGCGTGGATTGCATTTTCAGAACCCCCGGGCCCAGGGCAAGCTGGTCCATGTCCTAGCAGGCGAGGTCTTTGATGTGGCGGTGGATCTCCGCCGGGGCTCGCCCAGTTTTGGCCGCTGGCACGGCGTTGTCCTTTCGGGCGCCAATAAACGTCAGTACTGGGTGCCGCCCGGATTCGCCCATGGTTTCTGTGTCACCAGCGAGTCCGCTCTTTTTGCCTATAAATGCACGGAGCCCTACGCCCCGGAGCATGAGAAATCCATCCGCTGGGACGATCCGGATCTCGCCATTGACTGGCCGGTGGCGGCGCCCCGGGTCTCGGACAAAGACCGCATGGCGCCGACCCTTGCCGAAATTGATTCCGGCGCCCTCTTTTCCTTCGCGGGAAAAGGGTGATGGCCGCCGCTCCCATCCTCCTCACCGGGGCAGGCGGTCAGGTCGGCCATGAGGTCAAGCGGCTGGCCGCTGAACAGGGACGCCCTCTGGCGGGTCTGACCCGGGCCGAGCTTGATATTGCCGACCCCATGGCCGTTAGCCGGATTTTTCAACGGCTGCGGCCTTCCCTTGTCATCAACGGCGCCGCCTACACCGCCGTGGATAAGGCCGAACAGGAGGTCGAGGCGGCCACGCGGGCCAACCGGCAGGGGCCGGCGGTGCTGGCTGCCGCCTGTGCTGCCCATCATATTCCGCTGCTCCATCTTTCCACCGATTATGTCTTTGACGGCGAGGCGGCCGGGGCCTACACAGAAGACGATCCCGCTGCCCCCGGCGGTATCTACGGCCTGAGCAAGTGGCA
>JACDZF010000172.1 GCA_013426795.1 Desulfocapsa sp.
AAGCCGCTAAGGATCAAGTCGTTGAGGGTCACCACATTACCGGCCTCCTGCGACATCATCTTGCCGTCAATGAGCAGGAGCTCGGAGTGGAGCCAGTATCGGGCCAGCGGCTTGCCGGTTAAGGCCTCGGCGATGGCGATCTCGTTTTCATGGTGGGGGAAGATCAGATTACGGCTGCTGGTATGGATATCCAGGGTCTTGCCGAGGTAGCGGGTGGACATCGCCGAGCATTCAATATGCCAGCCGGGCCGGACATTGCCCCAATCGGTTTCGTAAAAGATCCCCTTCTTCAGCTCAGCCAGGGTGGAGCGCTTGAGCAGGGTGAAGTCACGGGGGTTGTCCTTCTCGTAGTTGTCAAGATCGACGGTGCGGCCCAGCTGGATTTTGCCCAGGTCGATGCCGGAGAGGCGGCCGTAGGGCTTGAACTTGGAGATGTCAAAGTAGATGGAGCCATGTTTTTCGTAGGCCAGACCCTTGTGGATAAGGGCGTGGCTGATCTCGATCATGTCGGCCACATGTTCCGAGGCCTTGGGATAGCCGGTGGCGTGTTTGACCCCGAGGGCATCGATGGCCTCCATGAAGCCGTCAATGTATTTGCCGGTGAATTCAGCAAGGGAGACTCCGGCCTTGATGGCGCCATCGATGGTGTTGTCGTCAAGGTCGGTGAAATTCATGTAGGAATCCACGGTCAGGCCCTTGCTCTCCAGATAGCGGGTGATAAGATCGGTGACGATGAAGCGGCGGCACAGTGACAGATTGGGCGGCTCATAGGCGGTGGGGCCGCAGGTATAGAAGGTGACCTTGCCCTCGGTCTGGGGGGTGAAGATCTCCTTGGTCTTGGTCAGGGTGTTGAAAAAACGAAGTTGCGAAGTTTTTTCCTCTTCCTGAACCTTGCGGGTGAAAAGGGCGGTACTCAGGTAGCGCTCACCGCTGTCGCAAAGCAGGGTGACAATGAACCCCTCCTCTAACTCTTTGGCCAGATTGATGGCGGAAAACATCGCCGCGCCGCTGCTCATCCCCACCAGCAGGCCTTCTTTGCGGGCCAGCTGGCGGGCCATCTTGAAGGCGTCTTCGTCCTCGATGTTGACGATCTTGTGGGGTTTTGACTTGTCAAAGATGCCGGGCCGATAGGACTCCTTCATGTTTTTCAGCCCCTGGATCTTGTGACCGAGAAATGGTTCCACGGCGATGATTTTGACCTGCGGCTGGTGATCAGAAAACCAGGCGCACAGTCCCATGACGGTGCCGGAGGTGCCCAGGGTGGCGACGACATGGGTCACCTTGCCTTCGGTCTGGCGCCAGATCTCAGGGGCGGTGGTGTTATAGTGGGCGTGCCAGTTGGCCTGGTTGTTGAACTGATCGGTGAGGAAGTAGCGGTCGGGATTTTCACGGGCCATGGCGTAGGCCTTTTCAATGGCCCCATCGGTGCTGCGGTGCGCCGGCGTCAGCAGGATCTCGGCGCCGTAGGCCTGCATGATCTTGCGGCGCTCCAGGGATGCAGCCTCGGACATGATGAACAGACAGCGGTAGCCCTTGGCGGCGCAGACCATGGCCAGGCCGATGCCGGTGTTGCCGCTGGTGGCCTCAAGCACGATCTTGTCATGGGTCAGCTCGCCGCTTTTTTCGCCGGCCTCGATGAGAGCCAGGGCAATGCGCTCCTTGATGGAGCCGCCCGGGTTGGCGGATTCGAGCTTGCCATAGAGGAGGACGTTCCTGTCCGGGTAGAGCCGGTTGATGCGGATGAGCGGGGTGTTGCCGATGGCGTCCAGGACTGAGTTACAGAGCATAAGCGATCCTTGGCAATGACGAAGGAGGAAGTACTTGAATTACGGTGTGAAGTTCAGGATTTTAGGCATTCGTAGTTCAATATGATGAAGGGAACACATTTCTGCTTTCAGTGGAGTGTTTGGTCACGGAATCAGCCCCGTTGGCAGGAATGGGATTGATACCAGAGACTCATCAGGGCATCCCTGATGGTGTCGTCTTCAATACTGCTGATCTGCTCATAAAAGACATCGCAGTCGGCAGGGTCGGGATGGATGAAGGATACCTTGGGCACCATGGGCTTTCTGTCGCCGTGGCAGTCGCTCAGGATAAAGCGGATATCGGAGAGACGGGAGAGACTGAGCCTTGCATTGAGGGTCTCCAGCAGGGGGATCTTCTGGAACTGAAACTGCTGCATCCAGGCGGAATTGTCCACCTCCAGCCAGAGGACATTGTTTTCGATTTTCACCGGCTGAGCGTGGGTGCGGGTGGTGGGATCCACCAGTGTGTCCCAGAGGAGAAAAAGACGATGGCTGTCCAGCTGCTTTTGCCAGCCCTGCTCGTGGGTTATCTGAGGAAGCAGGGCGGCGAGGGATTGGAGGCCGGTGTGGGTCATGGGTTAAAGTCCGGCGGTGATGGTGCGAATGTATTTCTGAAGGCCCTGGACGATTTCTGCCGACAAGGCATCCTGATAACTCTCTTTTTTAATATGGTTGGCATCGGTTTTATTGCTGATAAAGCCCAGCTCAATGAGAATCGCCGGCATCTCCGCGCCAATGAGGACGTAAAAGGGGGCCTGTTTGACCCCGAGACTTTTGACCTGCGGGAAATTTCTACTCGCAAGTCCGGATGAGAGCGCCTCCTGAACCTGGCGGGCAAGGCGGGAGGACTCATCAATCTTGGAATTTTTCATGATATCGGAAAGGATTCCCTGGAGATCGCTGAGCTGGTGGGTGGAGGTGGCATTTTCCAGGGCGGCCACCCGGATGGCCTCGGGATCGGTGCTTAAGTTGAGGTAATAGGTTTCAAAGCCATGGACCTTTTCCGACGGATGGGCGTTGAGGTGAAGGGAGATAAAGAGGTCGGCGCCGCTGGTGTTGGCGATGGCGGTGCGCTCTTCCAGGGAAAGGAAGACATCCTTGGTTCTGGTCAGAATCACCTCACTTCCCAGTTCCTGTTTCAGCTTGATGGCCAGTTTTTTCGCGATCTGGAGGACGATGTCTTTTTCCTGCATGCCAAAGGCCGAGGCGCCCGGATCCTTGCCGCCATGACCGGGGTCAATGACAATGCGGCGGACGCCAAGGTTTAACTGCTGGGCCAGGGAGAGGACGGGTGCAGGGATGGGGGCCCCCCGTTCCGGCGCCGGTGCCTTGCGTTTGCCGGAGAATTTGATTTTGTGGAAATCCTGGGCGATCAGCGGCGGTTTTTTCGCCACCCCTGCTTGGCTGACTGTCGCCTCGGGACCGGGTGTCGAGGCTGTTTCCAAGGTGATGGCCGGTGCCGAAGGCTCTTCTGATTCTTTGGTGTCGGCGGCAAGGGCGGGGGCAGGCTGCTGGCCATGGACATCGACGATCACCCGGAAGGGATCGGGAAGGCTGTAGATCTTGTAACTTTCGATGGATTCAATGTCGAGCACCACCCGCACCGTATCGGGGGTGTACTGGGCGGTGCGGACCTGCTGGAGAAGCCCGTCCTTAATGGGAATCGGGGCCCGGTACTTGGGCTCGATATAGCTCTTGTCAAAATCGATGAACAGGCGCCGGGGCTGGTCACCGACCTTTTCCAGAAGCTCTTCCCGGTAGCTCACCGGGCGCGAGGTCTTGATCACAATCCGGGTGTATTTGTCGGATGACCAGTGTTCAATGGGTTGGACGTAGGAGCGGTTTTTTACATTGGGCAGCTCGGTGGGGATCGCCTCGGGCGGCGGGGTATTGACAAGGGATGGGGAAGGGGCTGCCACGGCAGAGGCCGAGACAAGGGGTGCCGGATGGGCCTCAGGGATGGCGGGAACGGGAGTATTGTAGTCCCTGGCAAGCTGTTTTAACTTCTCCATGGCCTTGTCCACCAGATCCCCGGTGTAGTATTCGGTGATTATCCTGCCATACTCTCGGGCGGCCTGCTGGGGATTTTTTTTGTCTTCAAGCTGAATCCGTCCCAGGGTGAAGAGGGCGTCATCGGCAAGCTGATGCCAGGGAAAAAGGGTGGGCAGCTTGGTGTAATAGTCAATGGATTTCTCCAGATCAGGGGGTTTTTTAAATTGTTGGTAGCGGGCATAACTGATCCGCCCGAGCATAAACAGGCTGGCACCGGCATAGGAGGAGGTGGGCTGGAGCTCTTGAATCTTCTCGAAATTTTCGATGGCCGTGGCCCAGTTGGCGGGGGTCGCGGCCCGTTCCTTATCGTTTCTGATTTCGGTGAAATAGATGGTTGCCTCGTCAAACTTTATGCGCAGCTCGTTCTTCTGGGTGGGAACCTCTTCCGGACTTGCTGCGGTGCCATCTGTGGCCTTGGAATCCGACGGCGTATCGTCTGCGAACAGAGACCGGGTGTGGAATGGGAAAAGGCTCAGGGTGAGGAAGAGAAAAAAAATAATCAGACGGCGCATAAGTCAGTGGCTAAGGGGTGTTCTGTGGTAAATACCAATGGCCTTCCAGGCAGAAAAACAGCCGGGAAACGATGTCAGGGGCCGGATGTGTCGCCTGAAACCGAGGGGCCGGTGCCGATGGGGCAGTCCTTTCTCAGGGTATGGCGAGATCCGTTGATCCTTGAATGACGAGACTATACATAAAAGCGGACGGGATGGCAAAAGAAAATAGAGGGTAGAAGCTCAGTAGGCGGGCCATATTCAGAGGGATTGGCGGGGCTGGAGATGCTTCTTCCCTCCATCGCAGTGGTGGCGGCATCATCCTTTATCCTTTCCCAGCAGTTGGTGTCAATGCCGCCAGTGCCGGCATGGATTTTGTGGTGGCGGCATCATCCTTTATCCTTTCCCAGCAGTGCCTCCAGCTCATAGAGGATGTCCAGGGCCTGCCGGGGCGAGAGGGTGTCGGCCTTGATCTTGTGGAGATACTCGCGCACGGGGTCGCCTTTGGGCGGGAAGAGGGAAAGCTGGCTGGGCTGTTTTTTGCCCCGGCCCATCTTTTCGCCTCGATGCCTGGCGATGGCCGGCGCGCCATCCATGTCTAGTTCGCCGCCCTCGATGTTGGCGAGAATTTCTCCGGCCCGCGTCACCACCCGGGCCGGAACCCCGGCCAGGGCGGCCACCTGGATGCCGTAGCTGCGATTGGTGCCGCCTTCCACCAGCTTGTGGAGGAAGATGATGGTGTCGTTCCATTCGCGCACCGCGATGGAGTAGTTGCGCACCCGATGCTGGGTGCGGGCCAGATCGGTGAGTTCGTGATAGTGGGTGGCAAACATGGTCTTCACCCCCTTGTCGTTTTTCAGGACCAGGTCTTCGGCCACGGCCCAGGCAATGGCCAGACCGTCAAAGGTGGAGGTGCCGCGGCCAATCTCATCGAGGATCACCAGACTGCGGGG
>JACDZF010000173.1 GCA_013426795.1 Desulfocapsa sp.
GATTCTCCCGTACACCACCTAACTGGGCGATATCTTTAATCCTGGTGGCACTGGCTGTTTGAGCCGCAAGCATCAAGAGAAAAAGCAGGACGGCAAGGGATTGTATGGTTTTCATCTGATTTTACCCCTAATTGAGGAGTTGCTCTATGATCGCAACGGTATCGTAATCGTATATCATGGTCGGTGGATGAAATTTGCCGGACGCCACACCCTCCGAGCAACCCGGGAGCCGTTGCCCTTTCTATCCAGTGCGGAGCTTGAGAGCCGGACGCCACACCCGGAACCAGCCGGAAAAGATTGCTGTTTTCGGGATGTGGTAGAAGAGTCCGTAGCCATCCGAGCAACCCAGAAGCCGTTGCCCTTCGGATAAAAGCAGCCCTTGCTCATTCTATCCAGTGCGGAGCTTGATTGCTGGACGCCATACCCGAAAACAGCCGGTAAAGATTGCTGTTTTCGGGATATGGCATAAGAGTCCGTAAGCTCTCCGAGCAACCAAGGGACGTTGCTCGGAGAGCAACGGACTCTAAAAGGGCCAGACATTATCAATAATCCGTGTCAGCCAGCCGGGTTCCTGTTTGTCGCTGAGGGCGCCCTTGCCGGTATAGGAGATCCTGGCGTTGAGGACGTTTTTGGAGTCAACGGTATTGTTGGCCAGGATGTCCACCGGGCGGACGATGCCGGTGAGATAGATGATCTGGGTCTCATCATTTACCCGGACCTCCTTTCCTCCCCTGATCTTCAGGTTGCCATTGGGATACACCTCAATCACCTGGGTGGTGAGTGAGGCCACCAGGTCTTCCTTGCGCACGGTTTTACCGGCACCTTGAAAGGAGTTGGCAAACTCGGCCTTGATCAGGGCCTCAAGATTGACATTGGGATTTTTGCCCATGGGGTTTTTTTCAAGGCCGAGGAGGTTGGGGATGGACGCGGAGGTGCTGCTGTCCCGGCTCGTATCGGTGGAGGCCTCCTTGCTGGCGCTGGCCTTTTCCGAGATGGTGACGGTGACAATATCACCAGGGGCCCGGCCTTTATGATCGGCATAGAGGGAATGCTGTTCTCCGGGCCAGAGCGACCCGTCTGAAGTGGGACGGGGAACTTCGGTCTGGAGCTCTTCCAGTGGTTCCGGGATGTTGATGATCTTTTCGTGCTGCCTGGGGGCACAGGATGTGAGAAGGACGGTGGACAGCAGGACGATCAGGAACAGGGACCGCATTGTCGGCGCAGCCATCAGATTTGGACCTCGACGAAACCTGGAGCGGTGACCCGGCAAAAGATTTCCTTCTCTGAGCCGGTATTTGTAACCTTGATGACCTGTCCCTCTTTGCCGTCGGTTTTGGCTATTCCGGTGGCGGTCAGGGTGAGGCCGTTTTTCTGGCAAAGGATCTTGACCAGGGCCCCTTTCTTGACCATGAGCGGAAGCTCAATGTCTGTAAGCTCGATGGCCGACCCTGCCTTGATGGTGCGCAGAACTTTTTTGCCGACCACCTGATCCATTTGCAGGCAGGGGGTGCGGATGGACGAGATATCCACGGATTCCATGCGGATCTGGGATTCGGAAATCAGACCATCGCGCTGAAGATTTGACACCGCCACCGCCGCTGTGGCCATGGATTTCAAGGTGCCGCGGACGGAAAAGTTTTTGATGACCTGTGTCTCCATGCGAGCAATGAGAGAAAATCGGTTGCTCCCAATAATGGCAGGGTTTGAGGGCGTTACCTCCCATCGCAGATTTCCGGTGGGAACAATGAACGGCAAGGGCGGATCAGTGGGGGTAAAGGAGCAGCGGACACCGGCAAGCTTGGTACTCTGTTCCGCCAGAAACGCATCGATGATTTCCTGGACAGCCTGGGCGGTGATGGTGACTCCCTGGCGGCTGACGTGGATGGAATCGGCCCCGCTCCAGGTGACAGTCTCCGGGGCATCGATGGTTCGGGAGAGCTGATGAATGATGTTGCGCGTGTTGAGGGTGCTTTTCTTTCCGGCTTCAGGGCTTGCGGAAACCGTCTTGCCGGCAAGGGAGGCCGCCAGTTCCGGTTGTTCGGATTGATTGGTAATGTCCGCAATATCGGCCAGGGTCACAGACGGGCCGGTCACCGAGGCGGTTCCACGAAAGATGACCTCAAGGGCATGACATGGGAGGGCTGGGCCCGAAAACAGCATAAAGATGAGCAGGAAAATGATATGTGTCCAGCCCCCTTTTTTACGGCTGTTGTGTCCCTCGGAGCTGCTCTGTTCTGCGGAGTGAGATTTCATCGCTGGGTAATCTGCAAAACTCTGAATTTTAAACGAGATTGTTGGTGGTCTTCATCATCTCATCGGATGTCGTGATCGACTTGGAGTTGATCTCGTAGGCCCGCTGGGTGGTGATCATTGCCGCCATCTCTTCAACGATATTGACGTTTGAGCTTTCGATGTAATTTTGCGCCAGGGTGCCATACCCGGCATCCCCGGGTGTTCCCGCCTGGGCGGTACCGGAGGCCGCGGACTCAACCATGAGATTGCGGCCAATGGATAACAGGCCGCCATTGTTGGTGAAGATGACGGTTTCGAAGGTGCCGATCTCGGTGCTGACCGTGTCGTTTCCGAGGATGGCGGAGACGATGCCGGTTTCCCCGATGGTAATCTGTTTGGCTCCCTCCGGAATGGTGATGGAAGGCGTGATCGGGTAGCCATCCGAGGTTGTCAGTCGGCCATCACTGTCTCTTTTGAAGGATCCTGAACGGGTGTAGGCTGTGGTCCCGTCCGGCATCTCCACCTGAAAGAACCCGGCGCCTTCCACGGCCACATCGAGTTCATTCCCGGTCTGAATGATATCGCCCTCGGTGAAGATCTTCTGCACCGCGGCGGGACGGACGCCAAGACCGATCTGGATACCGGTGGGTGATTGGGTGTCGGCGGAAGACTGGCTTCCCGGTACCTTCAGTACCTGGTACATGAGATCCTGGAAATCCGCCCGACTTTTCTTGAAGCCGGTGGTGGAGGTGTTGGCCAGATTATTGGCAATGACATCCATATTCAGTTGCTGGGCATTCATGCCGGTGGTGCCGGTCCAGAGTGAGCGAATCATTTGTGTGTCCTTGCTACGAAGTGGTTCTGAACTGAGGGTTGAAGGTGAGGTTCAAGCACTGAACTTCACCCGGATATCCTTAAAAAATGGACTCTTTCTCTCTCCTTTCAATCTGTCTGTCCGGGTCCTAGCCGAGGCTTCCCAGTTCATCCTGTTTCTGGCTGAGGTCCGAGTAGCTTTTCAATACCTTGTGATAGGTCTCGAAGGTTCGCAGACTGTCAATCATCCGGGTCATCTCCTCGGTCATATTGACGTTGGAGGTCTCGATGCTGCCAATAACCAGACGGGGCGCCTCAACGACGGTTTCCCGGCCATCGGCTGCCAGAGAAAAGGTCGTGTCTGTTTCCCGTTTTAATTTGCTGGTGTCGTCAACGGTGACCACACCGACGGTACCGGCAGTGGACGAGTTTCCCTCTGCATCGATGACCGCCACTTCACCAAGACTGTTCACCGTAATCCGGCTGGTGCTGCTGTCCGGGACGGTGATCAGGCCATTGGACTCATCCAGCACCGGCAGGCCATTACTGGTTTGCAGGGTTCCATCCTGGTCGAGGACAAAGTCGCCGCGCCGGGTGTACAAGATTCCCTGCGGTCCCTGAACCTTGAACAGGCCATCGTCAGGGATTGCCATATCAAGGGGGTTGCCGGTTTCAATGATGGGGCCGGGGGAAAATTCGGCGAGGTTTTCTCTGATCCGGGTGTAGTTGATTCCTTTGGCTTCCCCCCTCTGCCTGGCGCCGGCCAGCAGGGATTCAAAGCTGGCGCTGGCCTTTTTGTAGCCAACGGTGTTGACGTTGGCGAGGTTGGCGGCAATATTGGCCATGCACTGTTCACGGGAAACCGCTCCCGTCAGGGCGCTGTATTTACCTGATACCATGGTGTCTCATCGTTGATTCACGGATGCATTCAAAGGTCGTGATATGGGCGGTATGAACTCCTGAAAATACCCATCTCCCCAGTTGTCCCATCTCTCTTATCGGATACCTCGAAGGGATTCTTAGTGACGTGCAGATTATTTTCCTGTTTTTTCACAAGGGAAAATCTGCGAAAGGCACGTATCCGGTTCATCGGGGTCAGGAGCTGTCAGGAAATACCTTGTCGCATCCGAGCATCCCAGGACAAATCCTTCTGCCGATCTCCGCACGCAGGCATCCCAGAGCCTGTAACCATTGAGGATGAAGGCAATAAAGGCGGATTTGAGAGAAGAACCGTCATCATATGTAACCCGATAAGGGATCACAAAGCAGACCGGTTTTGTTGGGTAGGGGGTTGCGGGGTGGTTCCCGGCCCCCCTGTTTTCGGCGGCTTGCCGAAGCGGCACGGGTCTTTAACCATCTGGCAAGTTTTATGGATTTATGGATCACCCCTGGTTGTTCAGAGGGTGCAGATGCGTGGAGGATGGGTTTCCTGACCATGGGATCGGGCAGCGGAGCGGACCTGACCGGGACGGATGATTCTTCCGGTGAGAGCCGGGGCGAGGCCGAAGGCAGGGCCCTGGGGCTGGCGATTCTGATCAGGGCGATGATCTGTGTCGTTTCATGCCGTGACATGGAGAGGGCGGCGGCGATATCCTCCGCGCTTAATCCCCTTGCAAACAAGGACTGGACGTACCGATACCGTTCGGGTGCAGACGAGAAACCGCTGTTTTGCTGGACAGTGAGACGAGACTGCTGGAGCCTGGTGGTGAGCCCGGCTGAACGCAGATTTTCCTTGAAAAAGGCACTGTCCGGTGCAGTCTCCGGCCCCTTGTCACGGGGCTGCTCCTTGCTGAAGGCGGATCGCCTGAGCAGTACCCCAAGGACACTGATGCCCGAGAGGAACAGGATGCTGACCAGCAGGATGACGAGAGAAGAGTAAGTCATGAACGTTGTCGATACATCAGAAAAGGGTTGGGGCCAGAAAATCATTGCTGGCTCGAAGGCCGTGTGCGCCATGAACGTTGTCGAGACTACAGAAAAGAGCCGGGATTGCGGAGTGCCCGATTTATTCCAATTCTAAATCAAGCGTTCACTTCGTCGAATGCGCTGCGTCGATCCTCACCGTACTTATTGTACTGCCTCGTCGCGACTCGCTTTTCTTCTCGTGCACATCTTGATTTAGAAATGGAATTAGTTGTTGTCCTGCTATCTGCTGTCGCCCATGCGGAGCTGAACCTTGGTCTTCAGCTTGAGCAGGGCCTGACTGTGGAGTTGTGAGATTCTTCCTTCCGAGACATCGAGAACCTCGGCGATTT
>JACDZF010000174.1 GCA_013426795.1 Desulfocapsa sp.
CTGAAAACCAGATTTATTTACCCACTCGAAACAGCGAGGAACCGTTTGACTCTAGCGGAATGTCAACAAGTCAAGCCTGACCCCATTCTGCCCCAGTTCTTCAGGGCTGATCTCTTTTTCGTCGTCGTTGCTGCTTTCCATATAAAACCTCCTGTCAGTGCCGGGGTGGTCATCAACCGCCACCGGCTTTGGAAAAGTTGCGGATACTTGCCTGGGTTCACCTGCACAAGATTATCACTGATAGTATTCTTTTTCGTGCCTTGAATCAAGATTCAAATGATATTTAACCCCTGGTATCTTGAGAATCCGGGGTGAACTCAAGCTCTCTAAACTGTCTCCAGAACTCCCGCACCGTGAGAATCATAAAGGGTTCGCGTTGGCAATAAGCCGTGCCGCAACCGAGGTCCATATTAACACCGGCTCTTATCGGCGTCGGCCCCTTGCTCCCTGGTTGGGAACCTGCTCAGGAATGAGCAGCTTGAGCATGCAACTTGAGACCGAGGGCACCGATGACCTTCAAAATGGTATCGAAGCTTGGGCTCCGTTCACCGGAAAGTGCCTTATAGAGGCTTTCGCGCGACAGTCCTGCATCCCCGGCAACTTGTGACATACCTTTGGCGCGGGCGACTTCAAACCCGGCCTTGATTAAAGCACGTATAAGCCGACTGCCAGTGAGGGATGGAAAGGTGCTCATGTCTTAGCAGTTAACGGCTATACGCTGGACGCCAACAAACTTATTTGATACCGGATCTTCCACTTCAAGACAAAGCTCAATAGCCTCTCTTATTCTTTTTATTAAAGTATCTAGAGATTTAGCCTGGGTGTGACATCCACGAAGAGCGGGAACATAGGCAACAAAATAGCCATCCTCATCTTTCTCTATAACAACATTAAATTCACGAACCACTTGTAATCCCTCCCCTCAACGAGATTTTTTTGTGTCAAGCAGGCCTCGCGTCACTGAAAACCAGATTTATTTACCCACTGGAAACAGCGAGGAACCATTTGACTCTAGTGGAATGTCAACAAGTCAAGCCTGACCCCATTCTCTGACCCCATTCTGCCCAATCAATCTACTGACCTTGCCTGAGCACTTTTTCGACATCACCGATATGCACTCTAGCTCTCTCACAGAAATCTGGGGCAAGGGTTTGAGAACATGTGACGCACAAAGACAGTTCCATGGCAGCCATTCCGAGTGGCAAGGAGTACTCCAAAGGAAGGTTTGCCCCTTCAATATTGCTGCGAAGGACTTTGGCCTCTTCCTTTCTGGCTTGGATATTCTTCATGCATGAAGGAACATCCTTTTGCCGTAGCGGCTCCAATGCACGGCCTTTGGCCTCAAGCTTTTTGAGTGCGGCCAAATACTCACGAACTGTTGTGCGAGTTTCCGACTGTGCCACCTGTATTGCTTTCTTATCTTCTTTTAGAGAAATGCTGCCGTCCTTGTATAATTGGAAAGGCTGTTTGATTTCTACAACGGTGTCACCATCTCGTTTTCTCAGTGCCTTTCCTTTCAGATTCTTTCCGTTCTCACCTATCAGTGCCTGCACCCGATCTGGCTGGAGTATGGACATTGGAGATGTAATTTCGATAACGTATTGTCCGGGTAATAAGCCTTTATCAGAGCCAAAAGTCTCTGACTCAAACCGCCCGTTCCTGACTATAAGGTCAGAAGAACCCATAAAGTTGGTTGTTTTTCCATCGAGAGTGGACAACAGCTCCATGCCCTCAGGCAAATTTGTGGTACCTACGACCTTTACGCCCATATTTCCGGCGGCAACCACCTGAAACACCAAAGACACTGACCTGATTGATGTTGTCTGATTCTGATGGATTGAGGGTTTACTTGTAGCCGCTGAACTCCCAGCGACAATAACAATACTCATAATCATAACGAACGCTGAAACACCTATTGATGGACGACACCAAGTGAATATCCTCATAATAGCCCTCTTATAGATTTCGTATTTCCTTTTTTTCCTCATAACGTGAAGGTCACCGGCGCAGCGCGGCTTTATCGCGCAGCGTCCGGTGGACCGCAGGCTTATGCGGCTTGACGGCCCAAGTGAAAAGCATCAATTCGGACCGTACCGGAATACAAAGAACGTGCTGGACTTTATATCGAGTAACCCCAAATCAAGATAGTTGAGGTGCCATTTAAGTTTAGGCTTCTTGGGGCATGGCGGTACTGCTGGGTCGTAAAGCCCTCTGATAAATTCAATGTCATCGAGCTTTGGGTCGATTTCCCAGACTACGCGAGCATAGTCGTCCGCCATGCGAACAACGTGCATTGAATGTCCTGAAGTAGTAATCATCGAACGGATGTATACGGCACCAGGCGCCATTCCTCTGGATGAGTGCTCGTCAAATACGGACCAAAGTCTTTCTCGTTCTTTTGTCATTGCCTCAGTAGAGTCTTCTGACCTCTCGAACACCGAGTGGTCGAAGATGGCGACAACAGTGAAATGGTCACGAGAAACCCTCGCGAAAATTAGGTCGTCGGTGCGAGCGGCAAAGCCGTTTGGATGAACTAGTGGCCCAAGGTGGAAATGGTGGTAGCCCATCACATTTAGCAAGAAGTCCTTGTCGGCCCATCGATCAACGTCCGGTCCTTTTTGTGCCGAGGCTGGCGTATAGCCTCGCGTATGGGGCTCTAGCGAGAGGTGCGGTGTAAGGTCATCTCCTCTCCTTACCTTGTCGAGGAAGGCTGTAATTTCGTTGGCAAGTCTTGACCATCGAGGGTCTCCGGATGCCGTTGCTTCAATCGATACCGTCCTGGGATGGGGCGATACATAACGGATCGCCCAGTTGTTGTAGTGGATCAAGAGCGATGCTAGCGAAGACGTTTCCAGCGCCTGAAGCGTCGCTTTGTCGTTCGGGAATTTCGGTATTTCCTTAGCGATTTCCAAGCGCAACGCCTTCACACGCTTCGATTCAGGATGGGTCGTGGTCATCTTCGATACCTTCAATGTGCTCGGTATAAAGCCGCATAACAAGTAAATTTGCAGATCTGCATATCATCCAGAATAAAAGAATATCCAGTTTTTGCAGAACTTCTTGTGATTCAAGTCCCTGGTGCTGTGCTGGCACGTTTCGAGGCCTGTCTTGCGGGAGTTTTGGGACCGTTCATAGAACTTGAATCAACCCCCCTTGGTGAATCACGAGTCAAAGGTAATTCGTCCTCTGTTCTCTAGGGTAATCCCTTTACACCGCCCGGTCCGGCTACGAACGCCAGTTGTCCGGCGGGGCAGGACGGGAGAAAATCTTGCCAGACACCATTCTGGGGAAGCTTGCCAACTCCCCCGATTCGCCTCCGGCCTGACCGCTCCCCGGCCCTGTCCGGGCATGGAATCGCGGGTGACGGCACTTTCGGGGCTTAAAAGGGGCCAAGGGAAGATAATCCCTTCAGCCCCTTTTGGCCCCTTTGCCTTTTTACATCCCCACCAGCGGCAGATACTGGGGACTCCAGCGCATCTTGCGGATCAACTGCTTCATGCGCACTTCATCCTGATTATGCTGGAAGGTGGAATAGACACAAGGTCGATCCACCCCTTCCTTCACCGCCGCCATGGCCACGGCCAGGGCGACCTTGGCGCTCACCGCCTTCAAGGTCGACACGGCCGGCACCAGCAGACCCTGCTCCCGCTCGCTGCGGCTGACACACTCGGACACCGCGTGCGCCGCTGCGGTGAGAAAACTCGGCCGTACCTCACGGGCGCCGGAGGCCAGCACCCCTAAGCCCACACCGGGAAAGACAAAGACATTATTGCACTGACTGATGCGCTGCTCCTGCCCGTTCACCAGAACCGGCGGGAAAGGACTGCCGGTGGCGACCAGGGCCTTGCCGTCGGTCCAGGTATAAATATCAGCCGGCACCGCCTCGGCCATCACCGTGGGATTGGACAGCGGCATGATCACCGGCCGCTCGCTGTTTGCCGCCATCTGTCGCACCACCGCTTCCGTAAAACAGCCGCCCTGGCCGGAAGTCCCGATGAGCACGGTCACCCCGGCCAGCTCGATGACCTTGGCCAGATCATGATTCTTCTTGTCCTGCAACCAGGGCAGGGCCTTTTTATCCTTGGCAAATTTTTGTTTGTAGGGCTCAATGTCCCGATCAATGGTGACCACCCCGCGAGAATCGAGGGTGAAAATCCTGGCCCTGGCCGAATCGACATCCATCCCCTCATCCAGGAGGGCCGTCTCAATCTGTTCCGCCACTCCGATTCCGCCCGCTCCGGCCCCGTGGATCAGAAAAACCTGCTCCGAGAGTTTGCTTCTCTTGATCTTCATGGCGGTCAGAATGGCGGCCAGGGTAATGGCCCCGGTGCCCTGAATATCGTCATTAAAGGAGATCAGGTCATGGAGATAGGTGTCGCGGATGGCAAAGGCGTTCTGCTTGGAAAAATCCTCCCACTGGCACAGGGCGTTGGGAAAGACATTGCGGAAGGCCCGGGCAAAACGGCGGATGAAATCCAGATACTCGTCGCCCTTGAGACGATGGTGCCGCCAGCCCAGATAGTCGTTGTCATTGAGCAGGGTCTCGTTGTCGGTGCCCACATCCAGGGAGATGGGCAGACAGTGCCAAGGCGCGATTCCCGCCCCTTGAGTGTAGAGCATCAATTTCCCCAGACAGATGGCAATGCCGCCCGCTCCCTGGTCACCAATCCCGAGAATGCCCTGGTTGTCGGTCACCACCGCCACCCGGATATCGCGATGGAGATAGCGCCTGAGCACATCCTCGGCCCGGTCAATGTTATCGGGATAGAAATGAAGGCCGTTGGCCTGGCGGAACATGGAGGAGTACTGCTGCACCGCCAGCCCCACCGTCGGGGTGTAGATTATTCCCATCAGCCGCTCGATATCGCTCTTGATCAGGGCATGGGCCAGGGTCACATTGCGGTCAAAGAGGGAGCGAATATAGGTAAACTTTTCAATGGGATCATCCTTGCCATTGACCTTGGCCATGGAATTTTCCACCTGATGTTCCAGGGTCCGCACGGTGGGCGGCAGCGCCGCCTCAAGGCCCAGACGTCCGCGCTCAACCTTGGTAAAGGCCGTTCCCTTATTGACAAAGGGGATCGACGCAACCACGGCGCCGCTGGTATAGACAAGAATTTCCCGGGTATTTCCATATTCGTCATACTTGAAACCGTAATGATTTTCCGACATACACATTCTCCTTTCAGTGTGTTAGGCACTTATGAATAAAATCGTTCTCTGACCACCTGTTTTCAATCCGCACTCAATGTCATTAACTTAAAGAGTCGGCTTGTAAGTTTGGTAAAATTTTCTCT
>JACDZF010000175.1 GCA_013426795.1 Desulfocapsa sp.
AAAATGGGCTATTCCCGGAATTACGGGCTTGCTCATACCCGTGGTGAAATCGTTCTGTTTCTTGATGACGATACCGTAATATTGCAGCATGATTTTCTCTCGAAACTTGACGCATTTTTCATGGAGCAGAGGAATGCGGATGCGGTTATGCCGCACGGCCATGCCGGTTTTTCCATCATCCAAGATCACTACTGCTTCCACGACCCATATTTTATGACCAGTCGCTGCACCGCCTATCGCCGAAAAGTCCTGCACGAGCTGGGCGGATTTATCGATCATTTTGTCGGACAGGAAGATGTGGAGTTTGTGACCCGCTTCACCATCGCCGGGAAAACCGCACTCAAAGCCGAAGAACTCCATTATTATCATCCACCCCTGCTGGTTCCCGATACCCGCAAACCAAGGGCTGTGGGGTTCTCCTTCTTTGGCCTGAAAAACCGCTATTCCCGGCTTGTCTGGCTGCTGCTGCTGGCTAATTGCGCCCGCCACGCGCTCTTGTGGCCACTGCCGGTTCGACGTTTCAAGGAACAGGGCAGATTCGGCATCGGCTTTCTCTGCGGGATACTTGACGGCATCCGTGGCAAAAAGGAACAGGTGTACGGATGACCGATGAGCAGTTTGACCTCAGGAATTGAGTTACCATTGTTATCCCAGGCCCCGCTGTTTTCATTTGGATGGGGACTCAAGGCGTGAGCGATTCAGTTGCAATGCAGCAAATTCCTGGAGGTGGGAAGGGTTTTAGGCCAGCTTGGACTGTATGACTCGCTTGTCGGGCGGTACCGGATATCTGCTGTCATCAGCGCTGATTCCTGCTCCACTCATTTCTCATTTCAGGTTGTCACGTCGGAGATAAATGGTATTTTGTGGTCGTGGCGAGATGGACACTTCAGGCAAAAAATGTTCGGAGGAGGTTGCAATGCGTATCGATGAAAATACAATCAAAACGATAACTTCAATTGCAAAAGAGTATGGCGCGACGCAGATGTTTCTGTTTGGGGGTGCCCTTGAAAGTCCTGCTGACGCCAGGGATATTGATCTTGCTTGTGGTGGGGTTACGGGCTGGAAACTTTTTGAGTTGGCGGCACAACTTGAAGATACGTTGCACATAAATTTTGATTTGGTTTCCATGGATCCATCTTCCAGATTTACCCGACATATCGAATCCAAGGGGAAGAGACTTATATGATTTCCGAATCACTTCATGAAGAAATCAGTATTGAGTTGGAACTCATGGGAAAAATTGTAGATGAGGTAGCGTCGCTTATCGCGGACGTTTCTGGACGAGCAGCCACAGTGCGCGAACGAACTGCTGCTGCCGCCTTTCTTGCCCAATTTTATGGCGGAATTGAAAATATTCTTAAGCGCATTCACCGGCACCAGAACCTTCCACTTCCTGCTGGGGAAACTTGGCATCTTGATTTGTTCAGAAGATTCTGCGAGCCAGGACATGAAACGCTACCGATGCTTTTTGATAAAAAGCTTGCATCTTCACTCTCGCCCTTTCGTAAGTTTCGCCATGTTGTTCATCATGGGTACGGCTTCCAGATAGAATGGGAAAGTATGGCCGAGGGGCTTTACAGCCTTGACTCTGTCTTTCGTAATCTTTCAGCTGTTCTGAAATCTTTTCTTGATTCATCAACCAAAAGTTGACCATGTCCGCCGTCATCAATCGTCGACAATCCGGGCAAGGAGTTCCCATTGGCATCAGGGACGCGAGGGGCAGATGATCCGCCGTCTCTATGCCTATAAGGATCTCTTGCTGGTCTTCATCTGGAGGGAGTTTCTCATTCGCTACAAGCAGACGGCCATTGGCGTGCTGTGGGCGATTTTGCAGCCGGTCAGTCTGATGCTGCTTTTTACCTTTATCTTCGGCGTGGTGTTGCAGACTACGCAGAAAAACTATCCGTTCACACTTTTCTACTTTGCCGGGGTTTTACCCTGGACCTTTTTTGCCGGGTCCACCAATTTTTCTGTCACCAGTCTTTCCGGGAATTTTAACCTGGTCACCAAGATCTATTTCCCCAGGGAGATCATTCCCCTTTCCGGCGTCGCCATAAACTTCATCGATTATCTGATCGGCCTGACAGTTTACTTTCTCTTGTTACTTGTCTATCAAATACCGCTGACCTGGAACATCCTCTGGCTCATTCCGCTTCTGGCCATGCTGGTGGTGTACACCACGTCAGTCTCTCTGCTGCTGGCGGCACTGAATGTGTATTATCGCGATATCAAGCTTGCCACTACCTTTCTGATTCAGTTTCTTTTTTTTGCAACACCGGTGATCTATTCCATTGATGCGGTCAGTAACAAGTGGAAACTCCTGCTGTTTCTCAATCCTTTAACCTATATTGTGGAAAACATGCGCCGGGTTACCATTGAAGGGCGGGAGATCGTTCTCTGGCAGATGCTGGCGGAAATGCTCGGGGTGGTTGTTTTATATCTGATAATCTATCGTATATTTATCCGGATCGAGCGAGCCTTTGCCGATGTTATCTGATAAAAGAGAGAAGACCTGCACCATGCCTCAGAATATGACAGACATACTGACACTGCTGACCGCTGGTGAATCTGAGAGCCGTAGGATGGGCAAAATAAAACGAGCCCATCTTCCAACTCCAGGGGCTTTCTTAAAGAAGCATGAAGTCACCGGGGAAGTCACCGGGGAAGTCATGCGACTGCTCAATGTATGTGATAGAGAGAAAAGCCGCAAAGAGCTGCAAGGATTGCTTGGTTTACAACATGAAGACCATTTCAGAAAAGCGTATCTGCTGCCCGCTCTTGCCGCAGGACTGCTGGAGATGACCAGGCCAACGGACACCCAAAAGCAGAATGCAGCGATATCGCCTGACTGAAAAGGGCAGGCAATATATGGCATCCAAAAGGTAGGTGGCTCTGTGGCGATTTCATCTGAACCGGTTATCCAGCTTGCCAATGTCTGGAAGAAGTACTCCAAACAGCAGGTGTTAAGTTTAGGTAAGCATATCAATTAGCTATCCATTACACAACGAGCCTTTGCCGATGTCATCTGATAAAGTGAGGATAAAAATAATAACCACTGGAATTTTGCGATGACAAAACAGGAACTTATCGAAATAGTCGCCACTGGTGAGGATAGTCAAACGCAATTCAAGTCAGATGTGACCAATACCGATGCGCTGGCAGCAGAAATGGTGGCATTTTCAAATACTCTTGGAGGCACCATCTGTATTGGTGTTACCAATGACGGCCAACTTGCCGGTATTCCAGTGCAAGATGCCGGACGTATAAATCAGCTTATCAGCAATGCAGCCAGTCAACATGTGAAAAGCCCCATAGCTGTGCAAACTGTAAATGTTGCAGTTGGCAACGAGAGGTGGTTGTACTCGTAAAGGTAGCCGCAGGATTAGATAAACCCTATTTTGATAAAAATGGTACGATTTGGCTGAAAAATGGAGCAGATAAAAGACGCATAAACTCAAAAGAAGAACTGCAAAGACTGTTTCAAGCCAACAATTTAGTCCATGCCGATGAGGTCCCCACAAAAGCCGAAATTGCCAGGCTCGACACAGGATATTTTTCAGAATTTCTGGCAAGATATTATCAGCAGACTCTTCCCGAGACACCCCTGCAGCTCCAGACTCTGCTCAATAATATGAGTCTTGCTGTTGGCGATCGATTAACATTAGCAGGCTTGATGCTTTTTGCCGTTTCACCACAGTTTGTAATGCCTGCCTTTGTGTGCAAGGCGATCCATTTCTTTGGCAACGATTTGTCAGTGGACACATATCTGGATAGTGAAGATTTTGAAGGAGCCATTGAAAATCAATTCAAAGGCGTTATGTCATTTGTATTGCGTTGTCTTCAGAAAAAGCAGGCCGGGCAAGGTGTTAATTCACCAGGCGTTCCTGAAATCCCAAAGATTGTATTGGAGGAACTAATAGTTAACGCATTGGTACACCGTGATTATTTTATTTCGGCACCAATCAGGTTGTTTGTGTTTTGTGACAGAATCGAATTGATTAGCCCAGGGCATCTTCCCAACCATTTGACCATAGCAAAAATTGAGGCAGGCAATTCAAATATTAGAAATCCTGTCCTTGCTTCATTCTCGTATAAAGGAATTCTTCCCTATCGTGGACTTGGAACAGGTATTCGTCGCGCCCTTGCAGATTGGCCCCATATCGCGTTTCTTGACGATAGGGATGGCAATGAATTTAAGGTCACTATTTATAGGCCATCTGATCGTGTTTTGGGTCATTTGACCCAAAAAGAATCCCGGCGAGGCTCGAATATATTGGAAAACAAGGTCATATCTCTTCTTAAAAAAGACCCATCCGCCAGTTATGAGTTATTGGCTCATGATACGGAAGTGAGTGCATCGACGATTAAAAGATTGTTACAAGGACTTAAAATGAAGGGCATTATTATAAGGAATGGCTCTAAGCGAGGCGGCACGTGGAGGGTTGTTATATGAAGCGCCTTGTTAGCCCCGCTCTGCCGACGCATTCAGGCTGTATAGCGCCTGACCACCTGGAATATCGCCTGACTGAAAAGGGCAGGCAATATATGGCATCCAAAGGGTAGGTGGCTCGGTGGCGATTTCATCTGAACCGGTTATCCAGCTTTCCAATGTCTGGAAGAAGTATTCCAAGCAGCAGGTGTTAAACAACTCCCTGCGTGAGGAACTGGTTTCTGTGCTAACGGGCAGAAAATGCCGTGACACACTTGCCGAAGGAGAGTTCTGGGCACTCAGCGACATTTGTCTTACGGTGGGCAAGGGCCAGTGTATCGGGCTTGCAGGCCATAATGGTTCCGGCAAAAGCACCATTCTCAAGCTGATATCAAATGTCACCTACCCAACCAGAGGCGCTCTTCATGTGCGGGGAAAAGTGGCGCCGCTGATAGAACTGGGCGCCGGGATGCATCCCGATCTGACCGGCATCGAGAATATTTATATGAATGGTACGATTCTTGGATCATCCATTCGTGAATTAAAAAGGGATATTGGCAAGATCGTGGAATTTTCCGAACTGGATGATTTTATCCACGTCCCGGTCAAGAAATATTCATCGGGTATGTATCTGCGGCTGGCCTTTTCCATAGCGGTGCACAGCCCTGCCGAGATCTTTCTTTTTGATGAAGTGCTTTCTGTGGGGGATGAGAGCTTTCAGTCAAAATGCCTGGAAAAAATCAATTCGATTCTTTCCCAGAATGGCACCATTCTTGTGGTCAGTCATGACAGTCTGGCTCTTCATCGCATCTGCGATGATATCATTACACTGGAACATGGGGTTGCAAAGTCAGGAGT
>JACDZF010000176.1 GCA_013426795.1 Desulfocapsa sp.
TATTGTAATCATAATAATTAGCGCTGGCGGGATTGGAGTTAAAGTCCTTGTTGAAGTTGAGGCCTAAGTTCCGGGTCTCACTATAGGTGAGATTGTAGTAGTTATGATGATCGTCTCGATTATGAGAGACAAAAAATTCTGTTTTAAGTCTGTCATTTGGATTTGCGGTGATACCAAAGGCACCATTGGTGCGTTCCAGGTCCCCTTCGCCCTTGTTTTTGTCACTGACGGTATTGGAAAATGAGGCAAAGGCGGCGGCATTGTCGATGACACCCGAATCAAGCCGCAAAAAAGTTCTGTAAAAGTTGTCGCTGCCCGCAGTCTGGGAGATTTCCGCCCCGGATTCAGTGGTGGGTCGCTTGATATGCAGATCAATCTTACCGATGAGATTGGAAAATCCAAGGCTTTTGTCCACCGGGATATATCCCTTATAGACATCAACGCTTTCGATATTTTCCAGATCAAAGATCGTCTTCCCCCCTCCCGGATTACCGCTTATGGGAACCCCTTCATAGGACTTGGCGCTTCCCGGTCCCGTCTGTTTCTTGCCTCTGATCCTGAGCGAGTCGTGGAACCCGTTTTCGTTGGTGCCCAGGGCGTCAACCGCGGTGTAGTTGACCGACGGTGAAAACTCGATGATCTTGAATACGTTGATATTGCCTGGCCTGCCGAAGGTTTCGACGCTTTTTCTTGTGAAGCTCTGCCGGTTTGTCGGGGCCAGCAAGTCCAATGGTGTTAGAAACTGTCTCTCCTCGGCAGTTGTTCCATAGACAATGACCGGCTCCAATTTTAACGGGGCTGCCTGATTGTCTTGCGATTCCGCCGCCATTGTCGCCGTCAAGGGTTCAAGGATCAGTGCTGCCGAGATGCAGCCCAGGCCGATCCATTTCATCCGCGAGGAATTCATCCGTCTCTCCTTTCCCATTCGCAGCAAAGAGCTGCTTTGTGTTGATACGTTGCCGGGTATGTCAATCCCGAGTTTCTTGGTAATATCATTAATTTTCGATCTGGTATGGTGGTGATTTTATGAATACCATCCCCCGGGCCACAACCACTTTGATTGAAAGTGGCCCTAATAGGAGTAAACCGTCGTCTTATTAGTCGATTCAACGCGCAATTCAGGTCGCCAGGTATCTCGTGGGCGCCCGGCCCATGGCGTCCTGGTCACCCCTAAGGGGAAAACATCTCTGCTGATCGATGGCTTCTTCCATGAAAGAACCGCCCAGCGGACCGTATGTTTATAGGAAAGAGCCCAGCCTTTTCCTGATTTTACAAGATGTTTTTCAAGATAGGTCTTCAGTCTGGACTCTTCCGCGTCTGTTATATCCCGAATCATCCAGTGCAGACCCTTCACTGCCTCATCGATGTTGGCATAGCTTGTGGTATTGTCTCCGTTGGCGACAAAGGTGATATCCGCCAGGATGCCCATCTGATGAAGGATATTATAGACGAAGAGGTAATCCGGACCTCGGTCGAGATCCCGGCCGATGGCATCAAAAATCCGCCGGTCACAGGGGCCGTCGCCCACCAGTGAGGTGATAAAGACCTGTTGTCCGGCCATGCGGTCGAGCTTGATCACTGCGGCCTCGATGTCCTCAACCACCAGAGAGCGTGACGCAATGGCCACATCATGTTCTCTGATCCCGGCCTGTCTCCAGTCATCCTCCCAGCCGAGAACATGGGTTGCCACATTGGTGACGGACTGTTCCCAGCATCGTTTGTCGAGGATGGAGATCATGACGTCGGAGAAATCAATGGCGGTGACCGTCCGCACCAGGCCGGAAAGGGGGATGGCCAGTGTCCCCGGCCCGCAACCGATATCAAGGACACTCCAGTTGGGCTCAGGATTCATCAGGCGCAAAAAATTGCGGGCATAGCCGCTGGTCTTGGTATGTTTGGCAAATGAGGGCGCCCGCCGGTTCCAAGCCGTATTGTCATTGCGGGCATGCTTTCGATTCTGTCGGGCTTCGCGCCAGGCCATGTTCCAGTCCAGGCTTTTCAAATTTCCCGTTGATGCAGATGTCATGCTCATAAGAAAAGGCCCTCCTGTATTGGTTCGCGTTTCGTTGACTTCGCGGTGTAGTAAACGGCTCCGGTGGCGCAGGGGCGGCAGAGGATGGTCCCATTGTGATCGATGTCCCGTCTGTCGAGAATCGTCTCTCCGCAGAGGGCGCAGGAGACCTTGTGGGCCGGAGTGCCCGGGATATCTTCCGGCTTGATCGTAACCGAAACCTCCTGCACGGTGAACAACTCCCGGTCCGACATCTCACGGTATGCGCTTTTTTGCGCCTCTTTTTCATCTACTCCCGGATACCTGATTGCAATCTTCTCTTCGACATCATTGGCGGCGATGATCCGCAGGCCTCGAAAGTTTTCCATATGAACAAAGGTGGCCGCGATCTTGCCCGTATCCACAAGTTTAAAACTGCGTTTTCCCACCCGGCAGCCGGTAACGGTCATGATTGCATCGGCAGCGCACCGGGATACCTCCATAAAGACCATGAATTTTTTACCATCCTTGCCCCTGCGGTCATGAATTCCCAGTTCCCTCAGCCCAAGCATGGCAATGCGCACCCCAATGATCTGGCCGGCACAGAGATGTCCGTGAAACTTTGTTGCCATGGTCAGTAGCTCAGTAAATTCCTGATTCCTTCCATTCATTCTGCCCCCCAAATCTGCAAGTATGGTTCGACCTTTCCCGGTATATTGAGTCTGCTGCGCTGGAAGCAGAACAAGGGGTATTCAAAAAGAATAAAAATCACCCCACCATGACAATTTCGACGTTGGCAAGCTGTTTCACGTACCGTGGGCCGCTCAGAAAATCTTCAGCCGATAACAGGTCCACCGGGCCGGTTCCGTCGTAAAGGGGTTTCCCTTCTCTCTCAAACAAGACCATGATGCCCTCACCCACAGAGGTGTTAAAAACCTCCTGCCAGGAGAAAACTGCTTTGTAGCCATCATTTGATGAGGCGATGAGAAACATCTTCTTGGTATCATTATGATCGGTAATTAACACATCGGTTTTGTTGATAATATCTGCCAGCAAGACCCCCCGGCAGTGACCGAGACGGCCTTTTGGGACGCCGCTGCCGCAGTTCAGAGGGAGGTTCCCCGTTTCCACAGGATCCATTGTATGGAGGGTTTCCATGTCAAAGCTCATGGGACTTGCCACCCTGCCGACGATGCGAAATCCACCCTCGTTTTTCGTCTCCAACGTTGTTTGAGCTTTCATTCTGACCTCCTTTTCATTATGGAATGGATAAATACAGAATTGATAAATCAGGTGCTTTTTCCACTGTGTTTGATGGATGGCCTGTCTTTAAACAGAAAGAATATAAGCACAGCCAGCATTGATCAGTGCTCCCCCCATGAACAGGTCTGTGACAAGAAGTGGCAAACCCAGGGCCAATAGCTGCAAAGGGGCTGCCATACCCGGAAAATCAGGGGATGGACATTTTCTTGGGGTGCAGTCAATGGGCGACACACCCGCTTCAGCGTCACGGATGCAGATGGAACTTCCCCCATGAACTTCCATAAGGTACTGGAAACCAATGAGGATGAACGCGAATAAAAGTGTTGACAACGAGCCAGCCATATTCTTCCTCACATCATCGAAACAGTATTTATCACCATATACCAGGCAGAAGAACATGCTGAATGCCTTGATGGTGGTTCTCGAAGGCAGCATGTCGGGGTGTCGTCCTCTGAAAGGGCATTTGAGTATTTCTGGTACGATATCGAATCGTCACGGAGCCGGTGAAAAGTTCGTTATTCAAAAAAATAATAACGGTAAGCAAAAAAAATTCCTGTTAATAATTGAGAATACAAATCTTATGCCAAAACACTTCTGGCTCGAAAATTTGATGGAAGGCCTTGAATACCGTGGGGTGCAGCCTCAAACAAGAAAAATAAATGAGGCACCGGGCTTTTGACATTTTTGTAGTATCCAGCCTTAAAATGGAAACAAATCAACAAATTATCCGGGGATGTACGCTTGTAAAAAATATGGGTACAGGGTGGTGGTCCGTTTACTCCATGTTGTTGTCTGCGGATCGTTTGAATACCTCAAAATCCCGTTGGTCAGGGATTGTCAATGACACGGTAATAATCGGTCTTGTTGAAGCATGGCTCGCAGAAAGATTTCTTCTGGTGTTTAATTTCCCGTCCATCCATAATTATTTCTCCACAGCAGGAGCAGGGGAGGCGGCGAAGTGGTTTGCCCGGCATATCCTCGGGTCGGAGTGACACCTCAACATCGGTGATGGTAAATAAATCTTCTTCCAGGGCGTTGGCCATATCGGGTTTTTCGCCGGGCACATCCGACGGAGGATTTTTATTCATTTTTGTGACTACCCGTGCGGCCTTGCCAGTCTCAAGGTTGATGAAGGTGGCGGCCATCTTGCCGTAATCTCGAATTTTCATCGTCCGTTTTCCGGGGCGGCAGCCGGTCAGGGCCATAATGGCGTCGGTGGTACAGCGGTCGATTTCAACGAAAACCATGAGTTTTTTGCGATCGGCCCCTTTGGGATCAGTAATGCCGATGCGTTTCAGGCCACTCATGGTCATGCGGGTACCGATGGCGATGCCGCGACAAATATCGCCGTGAAATTTTCCGGCCTCTTCCAGGAGGGTTTCGTAGGTTCCAAAGTGTTCGTTTTTCATTATACTCTCCATTTATTCCTTATTATTCAGTTGGGTTACAGGTGATCCATAATTGATGTTGACGACAGAACTCCTTCCGCGCATTTTTGATTTTTCAGCAAAAATCCGTTGAGGCCCAATTGCCGCAATCTCGGCATATTGAGCAGGTTTATTTTCTGCACACATGTATGAAAAAGCCGGTATCCGCCGCCACCCTCGGCAAGTATATCCAGGGCCTGGTCGCTTTCGGTTACCATCACCGTTCCGACCATGGCAACATTGCGGTGGAAGAGTGGTTCCGGGATAAAACCGGCGGTTGGCCCCACCACGGCGATGGCGGCGTCTTTGGGAACAAGGTCGATGAGTTGACTGATACTGCCATTGGCAATGGCGGCCCCGGTAAAAACGGCGGTTTCGCACTCAGCAAGGGCCTCGGCGGTACGTTCCGGAGAAACAAAGGTACCGTATCCAGCCTCCGATTCGGCCTGGGTTTCTTTTTTGTGGTCAATAATTGTGACCTGGGTGGTATTGAGCTCTTTCAATCGCTTGAGCAGGGGAATGATCGCCCCTACCATACAGACCTTGCGGTTTTCGAAAAGCGAAGGGATGCCGGAGAGATCGCCGCTGGTATCCATGCGATACCG
>JACDZF010000177.1 GCA_013426795.1 Desulfocapsa sp.
AAAAGCTGTTTCATCATAATTGCTTCCCTCCTTCAGGGTCTGGTTAAAATGGTACTTCATTGTGGACAAGACGTCCAGTGACCTGTCTGTTGCCATAGCTTATCCATAAACCATGCCATATGTGAAAGGAACCAGAGTCAAACATGCAAGAGACTGAAACCTCGGCATATTCCGGCAACACCCGTTTCCCCTTGCCCCAATCTCCCCGCCATTCCCCGCTGCCGGATCTTGTCACTACGGCCAAAAGCGGCAAAAAAAAGGCCGTAACTGACAAAAATTGTCAGTTACGGCCGTCGAAACAGGGAGGCTCCACACCTCTTGACACCAAGGGCCTGAATTTTGAAGGGGGGGGTGAGAGCTTCTGCGGAAAGGTGGAAGAACTGTGTCTCTCCAGCTTGTTGCCGGAGAGGAACAAACAACCGCGCAGGGTAATTGGAATTCTGCATCAAGGATTCCATCTCCGGCTCCCCTGCTCAAGAAAACTCCCCTCGCCGCAGGGGGGGGCGGGGAATTTTCTTCACATCCTCCTTTGATTTGGAAATGGAATAACCCTTCGGTCATGCTCCATATGCGAGAAAGAGGTCTGCGAAGTGCACTGGTTCGTCCGTGAGCAGGCCGATGACGAAGCAGATGGGGCGCTACCGGATAGTTCCGAAGAACTTTTCCGGAAATTCCCCGCCCTATTCTCCATCCTCGCCCTGGACTCCTCCCGGTTCCCCCATGGGCCCCTGCTCCTGAACCCTGAGGAGCCGCCATTTTATCCCCCCATCACCACCGCCGCAATCTGGACAAAGAGTATTTTCAGAATGGTCATGGAGGGGAAGATCATGGCGTAGCCGATATCGGGCCGGTCGGTGGGGGCGACGCGGCTGGCAAAGGCAAGGATGGCGGGATTACCGGTGGCCCCCGAGATCACCCCCATGGCGGTGTCAAAGGGAAGGCGAAAGACCCACAGGCAGAAGACCGCGGTGACAAGGACCAGGGTGAGGGCGATAATGGCGCCATAGAGCAGGTAGGAAACACCGGTGCTGCCGACGGTGGCAAAGAATTTCGGGCCGGAGGCCAGGCCGACCTGGGCCAGGAAAATGGTCAGGCCGAAGTTTCGCAGCACCAGATTGGCCGACAGGGGCATGGTCCACACAAAAGGGCCGGTTCTTCGCACCTTTCCAAGGACCAGGGCCAGGAGCAGCAGCCCGGCCAGCCCCAGCGTCAGCCTGCCAAGGCCCGGAACCGGAAGCGGAATCAAGCCCACCAGCAGGCCGAGAGCGGCGCCGATACCCATGGAGATAAAGCGCAGGTCGGCCGTGCCCTTGATCGAATCACCAAAAAAGGCGCGAACGACCTTGATTTTCGACCGGTGTACCAGTACCCCGACCCGGTCACCACTCTCGAGCACCAGCTCCGGGCTGGGCATCAGATCACTGTCGCCGCGGCGGATCTGGATGATGGAACATTCCACGTCCGCCGGAAAGACCAGCTCCGCGACGGTGCGCCCGACCACGACGGGTCTGGACACGAAGACCCTGAAATAATCAAGATCCTGGCGATCTTTGGCGATGATCCCGGTCTGGACCTCACCCAGCAGGGCCACCGTCGCCTCCAGCACCGTCTTGCTCGTCGCCGTTGCCAGCAGCGCGTCGCCCAGCTCCAGCACCAGCTTTTCGGAAGGGATGAAATTGTGCCCCTTCCTGCGCACCGCGGCAATGGCAACCCCTGCCGGTAACTTGGTGGCGAGTTCGGTAAAACCTGCGCCGGAGAAACCTGGGTTCCTCAAAACAATCTCCGCGGTTTCGATCTGCTGGGCCGCCGGCGGCTCAATTCTGGGCTTGAGCCAGGCGTTCAGCGCGTACATGCAGAGGATGGGCCCAGCCACCCCGAAGGGATAGGCGACGCTGTAGCCCACGGCCGCGCCGTCGGTCTTCAACGCGGCGATGATGGCCTGCAATGTGGCGGTACTGGTTCCCGACCCGGCAAAGAGCCCGAGGGTTTCGTCAACCCGGATACCGGCCAGGGGAGCCAGGGCCATGGCCACAAACCCGGCCCCGATGACCCCAAGGGCAGCGGCGGCGTTGGCCTTGAGGCCGTCGGCGCTGGTGAGCCCCTTGAAAAACTGGGCGCCATACTGGACACCCACCCCGTAGAGGAAGAGGAGCAGGCCCAGGGTTCCGAGCAGGGCCGGAGGTGCCGCCTTTGGCGCCAGGCCGCCCACCGCCAGGCCGACGAAAAGCACGGCCCCGGAGCCCAGGGAGAAACCCTTGATATTGATTTCACCAACCAGATATCCCAGGGCGATGGTCAGAAAAAGAGTAAACAGCACCTGATTTTCCAGCAGCAACCTGATTTCATCCATGATTTTTTCTCCGATGTTTCATCCTACTTTGTCACATTGTTTCATCGTCGTAATCGGCAACCCTTTAACCCCCCTGCCCCCCCTTGTCAGGGGGGGACTTTATTCCCCTCCTTGATTCAGGGAAGGGGGACTTTATTCCCCGACCACCCCTTCCCCTCCTTATCAAGGAGGGGAAGGGGTGGTCGGGGTCAGGGGTGGTTGAGTGGTTGCCATTGAAGGGAATGTGACAAAGCAGAATGAAGAGGTATGCCATCTTGCGGCATCGAAAATCCCTTCGAGAATCCTCTCTTCAGCCGCTGTCGATTGGTTCGTATCCCTTCCCATACAACAAGATTTTCCGGACTGTTGTCAAACAAAATCTTTTCAAGTGGTTTTCTAATGCAATTTCAGTGAAATGCAAATTCTATCCGTGCGCCTTTCGACGAAATCAACCCAGAAATGGAGCAGCAGCATGAATGGTTCAGGGCTGGCCACAACATTTCAGGGAAGGTCAGGCCCCCTGGCAAGGCAGGGAGGAAAAATCGTTCATTGCAAAAACAGGACTATGGGGATACCGTATCGATGATGGTTCTGATGATGGCGAAGATGTCCGGCAACTCCTGAACCACTCCTTCGCATTCTCCATCAAAGGCTCCATCTCGTAAAAAACTCCCCTCCCTTGACGGGCGGGGCTGGGGGTGGGCGAAGCTGGAACAATCCTTTTTCATTGCTGGTTCCCCCCTCCCCTGACCCCTCCCCGCCAAGGGGAGGGGGAATTCTGGGCCGTCCACGTTTGATCTGGAAATCCACGTTTGATCTGGAAATAAAACAACCCCACCCATGAGGTACTGAACCATGATAAAAAGTCTTTACATCACAAGTCTTGAGCAGGAGAGCGGGAAGGCGGTGGCGGCGGTGGGCCTGATGGAGCAGTTGTGCGGTCATTTCAAAGGGGTGGGCCTGTTCCGGCCGGTGATTAGCGCAAGCGGCAGCCCGGACCCTCTGATTGCGATTATGTCCGAGCTCTACCACCTGCCCTTTGCCGCCGAGGAGCTCTACGGGGTCACCCACGAGCTGGCCCAGGAGCTTCTCTCCGGCGGCAGATATGAGGAACTGCACAACCAGATTCTGGAGAAGTTCATGGCCCTGGAGGGACGCTGTGATTTCGTCCTCTGCGTCGGCACCGACTATACCGGGGTGTCCACGGCCCTTGAGTTTGACTTCAACGTCGAGGTCGCGCGAAACCTCGGGGCACCGCTGCTGCCCATTATCAACGGACGGGGCAAGGATTCGGGGGCGCTTCTCCGCTCCATCCGGGCGCTGCTCGAATCCCTGGAGGTCAGGAAGTGCAACGTCCTCGCCGTCATCGTCAACCGCATCGAGGCGAACCGGCGGGCCGGGCTCCTTGCCCGATTGCAGCAGGAGCTTCCCGGCAGCAAACCGGTCTCTGTGTTCGCCGAAGATCCCATCCTCGGCAAAACCACGGTGCGTGAGATAGCGTCTGCCATCGGCGCGGAACGGCTCAGCGGCGAAGACAACTGGATGGACGGGGAGGTGAACAGCATCAAGGTCGCCGCCATGGAACTGCCCCACTTCCTTGATCATCTTGAGGAGGGCAGCCTGATCATCACCCCCGGGGACCGCTCCGATATCATCCTCGGCACCCTTGCCGCCGACCGTTCCTCCCGCTATCCCCGCGTTGCCGGCCTGATCCTCACCGGTAATCTCAAGCCGGCCCCCCAGCTCCAGCGCCTGCTCCAGGGACTGCGGGTTTCCCCGGTGCCGGTGCTTGCCGTCGGCACCGACACCTTCACCACGGCCATAAAGGTCAGCGCTGTGCGCCCGGTTCTCACGGTGGCAACCCGCCGCAAAATTGTCGCGGCCATCGGCATGGTGGAATCTTCCATGGATATGCCGGGACTTCTGGAGCGGGACGCCCCTGCCCTCGCCGATCGGGTCACGCCGCTGATGTTTCAGTATGAACTTATCCGCCGGACCAGGGAGCAGCGCCGCCATATAGTGCTGCCTGAAGGCAGCGAAGACCGGGTCCTCAGGGCCGCGGAGATCATTCTTCTGCGCGACGTCTGTGACATTACCCTGCTGGGCGATACCGACGAGGTGCGGGAAAAAATCTCCCGCCTCGGCCTCTCCCTGGAGCGGGCCGCAATCATCAATCCCCGCAGCTCCAAGCTGCTGCCCGAATTTGCCGCCGTCTATCACGAACTGCGCAAGCACAAGGGCATTTCCCCGCAGATGGCCCTGGACACGATGAATGACGCCAGCTATTTCGGCACCATGATGGTGCATCAGGGCCTTGCCGACGGCATGGTTTCCGGCGCCATCCACACCACGGCCAACACCATCCGCCCGGCCCTGGAGTTTATCAAGACCAGACCGGGAATCTCGGTGGTGTCCAGCGTCTTCCTGATGTGCCTTGCCGACCAGGTCCTGGTGTACGGTGACTGCGCCATCGTCCCCGAGCCCACCTCGGCCCAGCTTGCCGACATCGCCATCAGCTCCGCCCAGACCGCCGCCGCCTTCGGCATTGCCCCCCGGGTGGCCATGCTCTCCTATTCCACCGGCAGCTCCGGCGCCGGACCGGATGTTGACCGGATGCGGGAGGCAACCCGCCTGGTGCGCGAGCGGATGCCCGACCTCAAGGTGGAAGGGCCGATCCAGTACGACGCGGCCGTGGATGCCACGGTGGCAAAACTCAAGATGCCGGAAAGCAATGTCGCCGGACATGCCACCGTCTTTATTTTTCCTGACCTGAGCGCCGGCAACAATGCCTACAAGGCGGTGCAGCGAGCCGCCGGGGCCATTGCCATCGGCCCCGTGCTGCAAGGGTTGAACAAGCCGGTGAATGATCTGAGCCGGGGCGCCCTGGTTGCCGACATCGTCAACACCATCGCCATCACCGCCATCCAGGCCCAGAG
>JACDZF010000178.1 GCA_013426795.1 Desulfocapsa sp.
GTACCATTTTAACCAGACCCTGAAGGAGGGAAGCAATTATGATGAAACAGCTTTTGAAGGCCCGGAAGAACAACCAGAAAGGTTTTACCCTGGTGGAGTTGATGATCGTTGTTGCCATTATCGGCATCCTGGCGGCCATTGCCATTCCGCAGTTTGCTGCCTATCGTGCCAAGGCTTTTAATGCGGCGGCAGAAAGTGACTTAAGAAACTTTAAAACTACCATGGAAGCTTCCCTTGCAGACACTCAAACTTATCCAACTATTGCCAACTAATTATTGGGAATTATTGGCCCCCTTTGAACTCAAAACTACAGGAGATACAAATAATGAAACTGACCATTCTTTCAGCGATAACCGCTTTGGTTCTATTGAGCACTGTCAATACGGCTTCGGCTGCAAAATTTACAAATCCAGCTGGTTCGACTACAACCTCAGTACTACTGAACGGCATTGCGTTTAAACCATCCACCTCCGTTGCTGTAGATGCCATGTCAGCCCCCACCGCTTTTGCAGCGGCAGCGAAACACGAAACCGGCGGGACGTCAATGTATGGCATGACGTCTTCCGATGTCACAATCACTATCAAGACTGATATGGCTAAAAGTGATCCAGTCACAGATCAAACTTCAACAACTGCATTGAGTGGTTTTGGTTCTGGTTCTTAATGATTCAGCGTATCCTGCCTGCTTTGTCACATTGTTTGTATAAAAAATAGTGTTGATGGTCCCACCTCTTAAGTCGAGAGGTTGGAAGACAGTGTGACAAGGCGGGGGTAACGATTATCGGGTGGAGAATTTGTTTGTGCAGATTCTCCATATTTTTTTACCGGAAAACTATGATAAAAATTGTTGGGATTACGTTTCAAGGGGTTCTCCGCGACAAAGTTTTTCACGGCATCCTCCTTGTCGCCGGCCTCTTTCTGTTTATCCCCTCTGCCAGTGCCTTCTCCATGCGCCAGGTGCCGCAGCTGGCCATCACTTTGTCCCTGTCACTCACCTCTTTCCTCCTTCTCCTCCTGGCCGTTTTCCTGGGCGGCACCTCCCTCTGGAAAGACGTGGAAAGACGTTACACCCACAGTGTGCTGGGTGGCACCCCCATCAGCCGCGCCAGCTATGTGCTGGGTAAATACAGCGGAGTCAGCCTTTTTGTCATGGCCACCGCCTTCCTGCTCGGGGTCCTCAGCCTTGCCGCCATCTGGTTTGCCGCCATGGCCTATCCGCCGGACCGTCCTTTGTTGTGGCTGAACATTCTGATTGCCGTCTTCTTTGATGCCTTGAAATATGTCTTGCTGGTTGCCGTGGCCTTTCTCCTTTCCACGGTCAGTACCTCCTTTTTCCTGCCCATTTTCGGCACCATCGCCACCTTTCTGGCCGGCAGTGCCACTCAGAATGTGTATGACTATCTTCAAACGCCGCAAGGAGAGCAATTGTCAGCAGGTGTCAAGGCCGCAGCCCTGTTTTTCTACTATATGCTTCCCAATTTCAGCGCCTTTGACCTGAAGGCCAACGCCATCTACAGCCTCCCCCTCGATCCCGGCGGCCTGCTCCTCACCTTTGCCTATGCCGCCGTCTATATCGCCATCCTCCTCAGCTCTGCCTCTCTGCTCTTCACCAGAAGGGAACTCCAATGAAATCCGTTGCCCTGCTGGCAGCCCTTGTCGTCGTGTACGCGGCACTGCTTCTTCCCTTTACCCGGCACTTGCGGCAAAGACCATTTCTGGAGAAGGTCGGTTATTTACCGCAGCCCTTCATCCTCCAAACCCTTGCCGCCGACCAAAGATATGCCATGGCTGCTGGTCTGATTTTTAATGTGCTGGCATATTACGGGACTCTGGTTGAAAAAAACCTGTTCGGTGCTGATATCCCTCCCGATCACAGCACCATGCAGACCACCCTGATAACCGCATCCCGCCTGGACCCGTACAATATGGATATCTACTATTTCGCCCAATCCATGGCCTGGAATTCTAACAAGATTCGGGAAATCACAGAACTGCTGGAATACGGCATGCGGTATCGAGACTGGGACTTTTATCTTCCTTTCTTTGCCGGGTTCAACTCTGCTTATTTCCTGAAAGATTACGCTGCCGCCGCCCCGCATTTTGCAACGGCAGCCCGACTTTCCGGCTCTGATCTTTTCACGAGGCTGGCCAGTCGCTATATGTACGAGGCTGGCCAGACCGGCCTGGCCATCGACTATCTGACGGCGATGATTCAAAGCAGTAAAAATGAGGCCATCAAAAAAACATTCCAGACACGATATGCCGCCCTTCTGGAGGTTCGGCGAATTGAACAGGCGCGGGATGTCTTCCGGCAAAAGACCGGTCGCCTGCCCAAATCCATAGTAGAGCTTCAGGATGCAGGTGTTCTCGCCCCGCCGCCTGGGGACCCCTATGGTGGTGAGTTCTATCTTGAACCGGATGGCACCGTACGGACCACAAGCAAGTTTGCAAACCCTTCGCAAGATAATCAGTAACTCCTCGGTTCAGGGAATATTGTATGGATGCAATTGAGCTCGTCGATTTAACTAAAATTTTTCCAGGGAAAAAAGGAGCCCGAGTCAAGGCCCTCGATCATCTTGATCTGAGGGTCCCGCAGGGCGAGGTCTTCGGCTTTCTTGGCCCCAATGGTGCCGGCAAAAGCACCACCATCAAAATTCTCATGGGTCTTATCCGTCCAACCCAGGGGCAGGCCCGGCTTTTGGGAACCCCGGCCACTCTCCCCCAGGCACGGCTCACAACGGGATATCTCCCGGAAAATCCTGCATTCTATGACTATCTCAACGCGAGCGAGTATCTTACGTTCATTGGTCAATCATTCAAGCTGGACACCACAACCATTGCCGCCCGTTCAGAAACAATTCTCCACCGACTCAGCCTCTGGGAAGCCCGAAAACGCCCCATTCGCAGTTACAGCAAGGGAATGGTGCAGCGTCTTGGTATCGCCCAGGTGCTTGTTCACCAGCCGGAGATCTATATCCTGGACGAACCAATGAGTGGCCTTGATCCCATCGGCAGAGCGCTGGTCAAGGAGATTATCCTGGAGTTGAAGGCCGCCGGGAAATGTGTCTTTTTCAGCACCCATATCACCAGTGATGTCGAAGCCGTCTGTGACCGGGTCGGAGTAATTTTGAAGGGGAAATTGCAAACGGTGCAGGAGGTGGGAACACTTATGGAAAAGGGAATTACCGGCTATCATATCCGCCACCGGATGCCGGGGCAGGAGATATTCAAAGAGTCAACGATCCGCCCGGAAGAGCTGCAAGTTTTCATGACCAATATTTTCCAGAGTGGTGAAGAAGTCATCTTGCTGGAACCTTTGCGCAAAAATCTGGAAGCCTTCTTCCTCAGCATCGTCAGTCAAGGTTCAAGTAATGACCAATAGAGCATGGCCGCTGCTCATTACCTTCATCATGCTGGCCATTTTCTTTCCGGCATTTTCCGCGGAAATCTGTAAGGTTGATGATGCTCAGATGGTGGAAAGCCTTCAACGTGCTGGTCAATGGAATCTGCATGACCTGTTTTTTCCCGGAGCTGAGGGAGGACTTTACTATCGGCCCTTAAGCTTTCTGTCCTTTCTGGTCAATCAATCCGTTTTCGGGCTCGATGCCTTTTCCCTGCATACCGAAAACATCCTGCTCCACCTTGCCAATACCCTGCTGGTTTTTTTCATTATCCAGAATCTGCTGAAACTGGAAGGAAGCAAGCCAACCCCCATAACCGCCTTTGTCGGCAGCCTGCTCTTCGGTCTTCACCCCCTTGTTACCGAGTCAGTGAACTGGATATCCGGGCGCACCGACCTTTTTATGGGTTTTTTTCTGCTTGTCAGCCTTTTCCTGATCATCCAGTATCGCGCAACTGCTCAAAAGTATTGTCTCTGGCTTGCGGCCCTCTCGTTTTTGTGCGCCCTGCTGTCCAAGGAACTGGCCATCGCCTTTCTTCCTGGTTTTTTCCTGATTCTGTACGCAAAGAGTCACCCTGCCGAACACCAGACACCTTCTGTTCTGTGTAATAGAATCCTCATCATGATCGGGATCACCTTGCTGGTTGTCGGAACCTTTTTCCTGTTCCGATCCCTGGCCTTCAGCACCAACTCTTCGAGGATCGGCATAACCTGGCAATATATGCAAATCAACCCCAGTCATTCTTTTTTTCTTTTTCTGCGGGCCATCGGTTTTTATCTTATCAAGCTCGTTTTCCCCTGGCCGCTTAATTTTGCCATTGACGACGTGGACCCCCTTTATGATCTGGCAGCCATTCCCCTCACGGGTATTTGTTTATATATTGCCAGCAGGCAGACAATGAATTCAGCGATTTTCACAGCGGGACTCCTCCTGTTTTCTCCTGCTCTGTTGATTTCCCTGAATCAAATAGCCTGGACCGCCTTTGCCGAAAGATACCTGTACAGTACCACGGCATTTACCAGCATGGCCCTGGTCATGTTTTGCCGCAAACGCGGCCAGCTGTTGCCGGCACCGTGGCCATGGATATTGACAACAGTTGTTCTGATTGGTTTCGCGGCCACCACCCTGCAACGCAACCTGGTCTGGCAAACGAATATGGGCATCCTGGCCGACACTGCCCATAAATCTCCATCAAACCGTACCATCCTCTGGTTGTACGGTGCTACTCTTTTTCGAGAGGGTAAGTATGACGAGGCGCTGATCTATACACGACGCGCTGCCAATGTCGGCGGCAACCCCCTTTCTTATGAACAAATTCCTGAAATCAATATTGGCCTGATTCAATGTTTGCAAGGTGATATTGTAGCTGCCATCGCTACATTTGAAGCTGTTGCTAAAAAATCATCAGGGAAATCTCCTGAAGCCCAGGACGGACTTGTAACTTGTTACCAGACCCTCTGGGAAAAAGTTTCCGGCGAGGAAGAAAGAGAAAAATATTTCAACGCCATGAAAACTCACGCGGAGCTGCTTTTTACCCTGCGTCCGGACCCGCTGATTTATTATAATCTGGGGAAGATCGCTCTTGCTGATCATAAACCAGAAGAAGCAAGGAAATTTTTCTCCAAGGCAGCGGCCACCATGCCGGAAAACCATGCATATTACCCCTTTGTTCAAAAGCTCTTAGGCCATGATAACGCAAGGTAATACAGCACTTTTGCAACTTCTCCGGCCGCGGCAATGGCTTAAAAACCTGATGCTTTTTTTTCCGCCGC
>JACDZF010000179.1 GCA_013426795.1 Desulfocapsa sp.
GATTCGTCTATTACCCTTTAGGGCAGGTTGGCGACCATCCTGCAGCCAGCACGAGCCGTGTAAGTTCGGCCACGGAGCTCACCTGGAGTTTAGTTGTTATGGCCGTTCGGTGAAATTTCACTGTCCGTTCATTGATTCCCAGATCGGCCGCGATCTGCTTATTGGGCTTTCCTTCGACAACCTGGTGCAAGACTTCAAGTTCACGGGGCGTGAGCCGGTCGATCCGCTCCTGCAACACGAGTAAGCGGGCATTTTTTTCGCGCTGACGAGCATCGCGGGCGATCGCCCTTTTCACCGCTGCGAAAATGTCCTCCTTCGGCCCATGCTTTGTGAGGAAATCCTCGGCACCTTGGCGCATTGCTCTTACAGATGTAGGTATGTCCCCTTACCCGGTGAGAAAGACCACCGGCAGGGCGTTCGACCCGCGCGCCAGATCCTGCTGAAGTTCCAGTCCATCCATTCCTGGCATCCGAAGATCGGTGATGACGCAACCTGGTGTATTATCGAGATGAAGCAGAAACTCGGTCGCAGATGAATACGTCTGGACCATGTAACCTGCCGCCTTTAGCAGGCGTGCGATCGCCACGAGGAAAGAAATGTCGTCGTCAACGATATGGACCACCGGCACGGTTTGATTCATGTTGGCTTTGCTGCCCCCGCAAGCGGTAGCGTAAACCGGAATGTCATGCCTTCATCGATATTATTTTCCGCCCATATACGCCCGCCGTGCGCCTTGATTATCGTGCGTGAAATTGAGAGTCCTATGCCCATACCGTTCGCCTTGGAGGTGAAAAAAGGCTCGAATATTTGCCCCCTTTTTTCTGGCGCTATGCCGACACCTAGGTCTTCGACTGCCACTTCGATATCCCCCTCACCGTGACGCTGGACAGACACCGTCACCTTCCTCCTTGCGGCGGCTACGTTTTCGACAGCATCCATTCCGTTAAGAATAAGGTTCAACAATACTTGCTGGAGGTGGACAGGATCGCCCAACACCAAGGGCAGATCACCATCTGCGTCGATCACAAGTTTCACTTTGCGCCTTGCCGCATCGTTGCGCACAAGCGTCTCGACACTCGCCAATTCGTCTCTTACTGACAGCGCGCGCGGGGCAAAGCTGCCGCGTTTCAACAGCGCCCTAAGCCCATCGATGACGCCACAGGCACGCTTATCGTCCCGTTGGATATCGGCCAATACAGTCCGTAGCTCGTCAAGATCCGGCGGTTCGCGCTGAAGGAAGAGTTCGGCGGCTTCGGTGTTGCGCAGAATTGCGCCCAGCGGCTGACTCAACTCGTGCGTGAGCGCTGATGCGAACTGCTCTACAATCAATATGCGGCCGGTGTGCGCCAGTTGACTGCGCAGCTGTTGCAACTCCATCTCAATGTCGCGTCGTGCAGAAATATCGAGCACCACTCCGCGCATGAGAATTGGCTTGCCTCTGGAATCATGTTGGACCTGCCCGCGCGCTGCTATCCAGCGAACTTGCCCTTCAGGAAGGGACACGCGGTACTCAGATTCATAGCTGCAACCAGAGGTCAGTGCATTTTCGATAGCGCGATCAACCGCCCCACGGTCCTCGGGGTGTAGCATGCCTTGAAATTGCGCAAAACTGATGTGCTCCGATGCCGAAATGCCAAACATCGAGCGTGCTTGTTCGGTGGCCCAGATCGTGTCATCGGCAATGTCCCACGACCACATGCCCAGATCGGCCGCAGCACTGGCAAGATCCATGCGGCGTTCACTTTCCTGTAACTGGTCAGCAAGCTTTGCCGAGGCCAAGACGTCGGCATTCAAACCGTTGGCCATGGCGACCAAGATGGCGAGATAGATCCAACTGATCATGTAGGGCATTTCCACAAACCCGGTCTCAACTAAAGCCGCTTGTCCGCCTGCTACCAGGAAGAAGGCCGCTACGATGCACCCGAGGACAGCCTCTTGCCTGCTCCCGCCGTGACGCCACAATTTCACCGAGGCGTCCACCACGAACACGATCAGTATTATAACAGCCAGATAGGGAAAGACATTGCAAAGGGTTGGTACACCTTCGGCCACGGTGATTGAGGCACCACCGAACGTCTCGACCGTTCTGAACCCTGTGATCCTCTGGTAGGTCATGCCTGAACCGAGCGGACCAGGCAGATAGTCAAACACTAACCCGGCAGCGTAGGTGACTGGCACGGCGAGCGCTAGCCACCTGTTCCCTGTGTCGAAGCGGACCCAGATAAATGCCGTCAGCGACACTATCAACACTCCGACCGCGATGTCCATTGAGCGCATCAATGGCCACCATGCAGCCAGAACATCCACCCGCATCAACGCCAGCTCCAAGCCGGAAATGATGGCAACAGTGAATGCGCTCAGCGCGAATAGAAGACGGGCCCTACGCGGAGGCTGCGAAAGCCCAATGTACAATTCAATAAGGCCTAAGGTGACGCAGGCTGCGGCTACCATAGGCCAAGTGATGGTAATCCAGTTCATGGCACAGTATAGTTGGTATAGATAGCTTCGCTTCCTCAGCTTGACAACATAGGTTGTTGATTCTTTTTCGATTCTATTTTTGGGCGCCACCCCACAACGACTGCTCTCTTGAGAACTGACTACTTCTGTCCGGCCTCCAACCTGGACTTGAAATACATTTTGGCCCGCTCAGGCATCCCCGGCACGGCTGCGGCCTGAGAATACACTTTAGCTGCTTCCTCTTTCTTGCCTTTCTCCTCGTAAATCTGGGCCAGGAGCAGGAAGGCATCGGGATACGCAGGTGATTGGTTGCAAAGAGTCTTGAGGGTGGCGAGAGCGCCAACTGTGTCTCCTCCTTGGCGCTGGTAAAAGGCCAGCGTATAAGCATACCTGGGTTCCGCCGGCCGGAGAACGGCTGCCTTCCTGCACCACTCCAAGGCCTCGGCAGGGCGGTCTTTGGCAGTGATAACGCACAGGTTAAAGGCCGCGCCTGCCATTTGTGGATCCGCCTTCCACGCTTCCTTCAGGTGCTGCTCAGCGGCTGGCAGATCATTCTGCTCGGCTTTGATCAATCCCAGATTATAGTGGGCCGCTGAACTGCCGGGGCCGATCTTGAGTGCTTCGTCCAGCTTTTCCTCGGCTTTGGCTGTTTCCCCCAGTTTGGCATGGGCCATGGCGGCGTTGACCAGGATCATGATCCCCTGCGGTTCATGATGAGAGGCGATGTCATACTCTGCCAGCGCCTCCTTGGGCCGGTTCTGCCCCAGATAGTGATTGCCCAGATTGTAGTGCGCATCCCAGGTGTCAGGGCGGGCCATGAGCGATGCCATAAATTCGCCGGTGGCCTTGGCGTACTGTTCCTTCGCCTTCCCCTGGGGGCTCATGTTCGGGAAGTGGGCGAGAGCCGCAGCGGCGCGCACCCGCACCAGACGAGAGTCATCACTTGTGGCGGCGGCTACATCCTGAAGCACCTCCAGGCTTGGACTCTTCCCCAGCCCTTCCACCGCAGCCCCCCGCACCAGCGGTGATGGATTATTGAGGGCCTTGCGGAGAGCTGGCACCTTGGATGGATTATTGCAGTTGGCCAGGAGCCGGATGAGGGCGGCAACGAACACCTCATTGCTCTTGGGGTCCTCGATATAGGCCAGCATCTCCGGCAGTTGTTTCCATTCTCCTTTGCGGGCCGCATCCACCAGGGCCGCCCGTTTGAGAACCGGGGCCTGGTAGTCCTGTTGGTGCCAAGCGCGAACCTGTTGGTCCGCCCAGGCCGCATCCTTCTCCTTATGGCAGATATTACAGGCGTTAGGCGACTGGTAGGCGATGGTCGTGGCCGGGGTCGGCGGCAGCATGGAATGGTCGGTGCGCAGCATCCGGGCAAATTCGGTCTTGGGCATGTGGCAGGCGATACAATTGCTGGCCGCGCTTTCTGCCGGGTGATGACTGTGGGCCGCCACGTTCTTTACCCTTTCTTCGTGGCAAGGGAGGCAGGCCTTGTTAGCGTCCTCGGGCTTGCGGAACCGATAACGGCCGCTAGAAGTATGGCAGGTGACACAGTGGAGTTTGCCTCCCATGGCGCACGGACTCATGCGCCAGGAGGTCTGGGTGTAGTTCTCCCCCAGATCCCGGCCGTCAGGGTAGAAGTCGGGGTTTTCCAGGGTCACCAGATCGAAATGGTCGAAGAAAGGTTCCGGTGTCCGGTAACCGGCCGTCAGCGCCGAGGCCTTGGAGTGACAGGAATTGCAGGAGTCGTTGTGCTGAGTCGGCGTGAATTTCTTGGTGCTGATGAGCCCTACATCTGCCGGGTCGGCTGGCTTCTCTCCCTTGGGAAGTTTGGTCATCAAGGCATTGTGGGCCTCGGATGGGCCATGACAGGTTTCGCAGTTGATTCCCGGCTCCTTCCAGGTGGTGGCGTAACTGTCGGTCTTCTGGTCATAATTGGTGGAAAGCTGGCTGACATGGCAACCATAGCAGGCGGTGTTGAAGGTGTAGGGCCGTTCTTTCCAGCCCACGGGGGTTTCGCTCCCCTGTTGGCCGGGAAAGTGGCGCAAGCCGGAAAGTGCGGTGTCAAACCACTCTTTCTTGCGAACGTCGTAGGCCACCGGCAGGGTTTGGAGGCGGCCCTTTTCCAGGGGAGTCAGAAAATAGAAGACGTTTTTACCGCCCAGAGCATATTCGATCCGGTATTTTTTCTCACGCCCATCTGGTCCGGTTTCCAGGACATAGCCCTCGTCAGCACCAATTTCAGCCCGGTAACGCTGTGTCCCAATAACCATGTCCTCTTTCTGGAAAGAAAGTTTTTCCTTCGCCAGAGTCTCGGTATAGGGCTGCATGGCCAGACCGTGGAATGAGGTGGACCAGAGTCCGTAAAAACGTTCGTGACAGGCAAGACAGCTCTTTGAGCCGGCGTAAGCTGCCATTGCTGAGCCCGGCTGCGCAATATCCTTGCGGCCCGGATCCTCCTGGGCAGCAGCATCCGTGCAAACGGAAAAAATCCACGGCGATCCGAGCGAGACAATAACCAAAATAAGCAGCTTGTGTTTCATAGGTGGTTCAGTTTTTTTCGAAGCAAATTCATCGTTCTACTATTAATGGATGCTAAAAATATCCATACCATGTCAATCATGACAGGAGGGGCGTTTTTCTTTCCCATATGGAACCCTTGAATGAGAATTCGAATTATCCCCGCCCCGCC
>JACDZF010000180.1 GCA_013426795.1 Desulfocapsa sp.
GGGTTTGAATGGTGATGGGGCCGCAGGAAGAACGATCAGCCCTGAAATCTGTGACCAGGAGGGGTGCTGATGCCCACCTGCTGGATCATCGCCGGGCCTTATGGCGCGGGCAAGTCCACCTTTGCCCGGGAGGACCTGACGCGGGAGGCGGGCCCTATCCCCTTTGTTGATGCCGACCAGATCGCCGCCGGCCTGCCCCCACAGGCCCCGCAACCGGAGCTGATGGCGGCGATGCGCCTGGTGCTTGAGGTTGAGGAGCTTATTGCCCATGGCGAGGATTTCGCCTTTGCAAGCACCCTCGCTGAACGCGCCTTTCTCCGCTTAATCGAGCGGATGCGAGTCCAGGGCTGGCAGGTGGAGTTGATCTATCTGGCCCTGCCCAGCGTCGAGTTGTCCAGACTGAGGGCCGCCCAACGGTGCACGCACGGCGGCCCCAAGCCTCCCACCAAAGACCTTGACCGCCGTTTTACCGCCAGTCTGCGCAATCTGTTCAGCTCCTATGCCGCCGCCGTCCACCGCACCCGCTGCTTTCTCAACAGCGGCCCCGAGCCCGAACCCGTGTTTGAACAACGGGGCGACACGGTATCGATTTTCAATCAGGATCTTTATCAAGACTTAGCCCGGAAGGCCGACCTGTGACCCCCGACTCCAAGGCAGCAGCCCTTCCGCCAGACACCCGGATACTCCTGGACAATCGGAGAATCAAGTTGCCAATCTGTCCTTCTTGCGGGACAGCACGGACCCTATCTTTTCTGGAGGATGACCATGAGTAACGAGAAAGCATTGGCGGTCTTCGAGGATTTCAATATCCGCCGGGTGTATGACGACAAGGCCGAAACCTGGTATTTTTCGGTGGTCGACATCATTGCCGCCCTGCTCCAGCAGCCGGATCATCAGGCGGCACGGAACTACTGGAAAGTTCTCAAAAACCGCTTGAACAAAGAAGAAAGTCAGTCGGTTACAAAATGTAACCGACTGAAACTGCCTGCGGCTGACGGGAAATCCTATCTCACCGATGTAGCCGATCCGGAAACGCTGCTGCGACTCATCCAGTCCGTCCCCAGCCCCAAGGCTGAACCCATCAAGCTCTGGCTGGCAAAGGTCGGCTATGAACGCATTCAGGACATGGGCGACCCCGCCCGCTCCCTCGACCGCGCCCGCGAATACTGGAAGCAGCATGGCCGGAGCGAGAAATGGATTCAGCAGCGAATGATGGGGCAGGAGACTCGCAACAAGCTGACCGACTACTGGAAGGATCACGAAATTAAGGGTCAGGATGAATTCGCCGTCCTGACCAACATCATCCACCAGGAATGGAGCGGTGTTTCGGTCAAGAATCACAAGCAGATAAAGGGGCTTGAGACGCAAAATCTGCGCGACCACATGAGCGAAGCGGAACTGATCTTTACCGCCCTGGCCGAGCTTTCCACCCGCCAGATCGCCGAGAGTGTCCTGGCCACCGGTATGGCCGAAAACGCCCAGGCCGGTAAAAAGGGCGGCAATATAGCCAAAAAGGCACGGCTGGAGTTGGAGCAGACAACCGGGAAAAAGGTGGTGTCCGGCGACAACTTTCTTCCACCGGGAAAAACCGCCAAAAGGATCAAGGGCCGTGAGAATGAGTAAGGGCCTCATCGTCCACCGGCAAAGAGCTCTCAATGGCAGGAAGTCCTCAACCCTTTATTGATCGAGAAGAAAATGACGAAAGGCAAAGTTATCCCCTTCCCGCAAAAACATCCCTTTAGCCCCGAAGCTGCCAGGAGATGGAATAAAATTCCCAAATCGATACAGAAAGAAATTTTAGATCACGTTTAGTGCGGTACTTGTCGAGGCTCTTGCACAATTATTGTAGAGTCTGCAATAATGGAACAAGGCGACTTGATCATTCGTGGAAAATGCAAAACCTGCTGCAATGAAGTCTGTCGCCTTATTGAACCTGAAAATTAATTCATCAGCTACCCAGCCGCGCCGTGATCTGCCAAGAAAGAGGGCTTATGTTCCTTTTTTGCCGAATGGAAGAAATCAGATCCACCTGCTATCACATCTCTAAAACAACCTTTTATCTTGAACAAGGGTTATATAGAGTTATAATAAAACCATGAAGATCATCTGGCAGCCCAAAGCAACAAAACAGCTCAAAAAAATAGGTGATCGCGCTATCCAGGAACGGCTGCTTGCCGCTGCCCGCACCCTGGCCGATTTTCCCAAATGCGCCAACGTCAAGCAATGAACCAACCACGCCTACACCCATCGGCTCCGAATGGGAAACTGGCGGCTGCTCTTCAACACCTTTGAGGTCATAAACATTATCAGCATTGAGGAGGTAAAGAAGCGCGATGACAACACTTACTAAATACCAGACCATTGAATACAACGGCCAACCGACCTTCGTTCTGGTGCCATGGGAGCAGTTCAACCGGCTCCGTCCATTGCTCGAAGGGGAAAGGGCCTTGACCACCGGCATTCCCCAGGAGGTGGTGGAGGCGCATGTCCTGGACGGAACACCCATGATCCGCGCCTGGCGTGAACATCTCGGCATCACCCAGGCCGAACTGGCGCAACGGATGAATATCACCCAGGCCGCCATTGCCAAATTCGAAAAGCCCGGAGCCCGCCCCCGCCGAACCACCCTGAACCAGATCGCCGCTGCTCTGGGCATTACCCCCGCCCAACTTGCCGGGTAAGCGGCGGCATACCCGGCACCCGCATATTGTGCTTATAACATTTTGATAAATTAGAATATCTGAAAGGAATCCGTTATGCCGACACTGGAGTTCAAGGGGAAGCAGTTTGTTTATTCTCACCATCTGAGCGTGCCGTTTCGTGAATTGGAGGTGGTGCCGGAAAAGTCCCTGCCCGCCGAAGGACGGCAAGCTTCACTGGATGACAACCTGATTATCCATGGCGATAACCTCGAAGCCCTCAAGGCCCTGCTGCCCACCCACGCCGGCAAGATTGACTGCATCTTTATCGACCCGCCCTACAACACCGGCAACGAAGGCTGGTGCTACAACGACAATGTGCGTTCGCCCCTGATGCAGGAGTGGCTGAAGAAATCAGCCAACCCGGTGGACAAGGAGGATCTGGAACGCCATGACAAGTGGCTGTGCATGATGTGGCCGAGATTGAATCTGCTCCACGAGCTGTTGTCTGATGAAGGGGTGGCAGCTATCAGCATTGATGATAATGAATTTGCGAGATTGATGGCTATTCTGGATGAAATTTTTTCCATAGATGAACACAAAGTAAAGGTCGCTTGCTGGAAAACGAGGAATACAGACAATAGAGTAAAGAGCAAAATGTCCGTTGATCATGAATATGTAATATTCTTATCGAAGTCAGAACTTAACATGCGGGGGCGAGTGATTGACCGAAGTGACTTTTCTAACCCAGACAGCGATCCTCGTGGCGATTATGTAACGGATCCATTGACAGGAAAAGCAACTGCGGAGCAGAGGCAGAATTTACATTACAGAATTGTCAATAGACTGACGGGCGATATTTATGATCCTGATCCATCCAGGGGCTGGATTACTGACGAAACCGGATTTCTTGCTCTTCTACATGACAATAGAATTTACTGGCCTGAAAACCATCAGACAGGCAAGCCGCGCAAAAAACGATTTTTGTTTGAAACCGCAGAAAGAATGCCAATATCCAGTTTTTGGTCTGACTTAAAGGGGCAATCAGGGGCAGATGCAGTTGACAAAATCATGGGTGAAAGACGTTTCGATTTCCCAAAGTCAATAGAATTTGTATCCCGAGTCGTTGATCTTATTTCCAAGCCTGATTCCATCATCCTCGACTCCTTTGCCGGTTCCGGCACCACGGCCCATGCCGTCCTTGCCGCCAATCACAGGGACGGCGGCAACCGCCGCTTTATCCTGGTGGAGTGCGAGGAGTACGCCGACACCCTGACCGCCGAACGGGTGCGGCGGGTTATCAACGGCTATGCCTTTACCGGCACCCAGCGCGAAGAACTGTACCGCGAAAAGATCACCTGGAGCCAGTTTACCAAAAACCAGCAGCAGATTCTCCGCCAGGTGGAGCACTTTGAGAAAAAGGCGGCGGCTTCTTTCGACCGGGTGAAGAAAGAGATCAAGGACGGCGTGCTCACCGTCACCGGCGAACGAACGATTGAAGAAAAGATGCCGGGCCTCTCCGGCAGCTTCACCTTCTGTTCCCTGGGCCAGCCCATCGAGGTGGAAAGCCTGCTCACCGGTCAGGGGCTTCCCGCTTTCGCGGCCCTGGCCCGCTATGTCTTTTATACCGCCACCGGCCGCTCGCTGGCCGACATTGCCAAACCTTCCACGGACGGCTATATCGGTGAAACCGAACTGTTCCGCATCCACCTTTTTTATCAACCCGATCCGGCCTGGCTGCGCTCCAATGAGGCCGCCCTGGACGCCGAAAGAGTTACCGCCATTACCAAAGGAAACAAGATCGGCAAACGGGCCATCGTCTTTGCCGTGGCCAAATTCATGAGCCAAAAGGAGTTGACCGGCCAGCGTATTGAGTTCTGTCAGTTGCCCTACGCCGTCCATCGCATCTTGGGGAACTAAGGCCATGGAGCTCAAGGAATATCAACAGGGCGTGCTCCTGAAGCTGGACCGGTACCTAACCGTGCTGGCGGAAAAGCGGGACGATGCCAAGGCCTTCGTGGACTTCCAGAAAAGCCGGGGCAAGGTGGTTGATCTGGCTGATTACTGCCGTGAGGCCTGGGATCAGTTGAATAACGAGCGGATGCTGCCCTCCTTGCGGGATCAGCACAGCACCGCCCATGTCGCGCCTTATCTCTCCCGCCATGACGGCCTGCATCGATCCATCCCCAATATCTGCCTGAAAGTCCCCACCGGCGGCGGCAAAACCCTGTTGGCCGTCTGCTCGCTGGAACGAATCCAGACCGATTTTCTGAAACGCCAGACTGGGTTTATCCTCTGGGTCGTACCCTCCGAGGCCATATACCGCCAAACCTGGAAACAGCTCGCCAACCGGGAACACCCGTACCGCCAACTCCTGGAACGGGCCTCCGGCGGACGGGTCAAGGTGCTGGAAAAGACCGATGCCCTTACTCGAATGGACGTACAAGGTCAGCTCTGCGTCATGCTGCTGATGCTCCCTTCGGCGGCGCGCACCTCAAAGG
>JACDZF010000181.1 GCA_013426795.1 Desulfocapsa sp.
ACACCCTGACAGGCGGTCTGGGTGATGACATTCTGGAAGGACTTGCCGGAGCGGACAGTCTTGTTGGTGGTGATGGAAGTGATACGGCCAGCTATGCCCATGCAGCAGCCAACGGGTTACTGGGTGTAACAGTTTCATTGGACAACAATACCCTGAACAGCGGTGTTGATGCAGTTGGTGATACCTATAACTCAATCGAGAACATTACCGGCTCAGCCTATAACGATACCCTGATCGGTGATGGCGGTATGAATATCCTCATCGGTCAGGCAGGCGATGATCTGCTGGAAGGACTTGCCGGAGGGGACAGTCTTGTTGGTGGTGATGGAAGTGATACCGCCAGCTATGCCCATGCCAACACCTATGTGATGGCCTCATTGACCACTGGTCTGGACGGTTTCAGTGCCGTCGGTGATGCCACCGATGACACCTACGAGAGTGTTGAAAATTTAACCGGTTCCAACTACAACGATGTTTTGATTGGAAGTACAGGTGCCAACCTGATGATAGGCGGCGCTGGCGATGATGTGTTGGAAGGCATGGGTGGCAATGATACCCTTGATGGTGGAACTGGTTTTAACACGGCCACTTATGAGCATAGTACATTGAATGTAACGGCCTCGCTTATTGCTCCGGGATCAAACACCAATGATGCAGAGGGTGACATCTACATTAATATCGCCAACCTGACCGGTTCGGCTCATGACGATATCCTCACCGGTGATGCCAATAATAATATCCTCACCGGCGGCGCCGGGGACGACAACCTGCTCGGGGGCGCCGGGGTGGATGTCCTCTGGGGCGGAACGGGGAATGATACCCTCAGCGATGATGGCACGGGGGCTGCGGGATTGTACGGCGAGGATGGTGACGACACCCTGATCCTCACCGGCCAGTCCTCGGTGGGGGATAGAGATGCCATCAATGGCGGCAGCGGCACCGATACCCTGGTGTGGAGCTATTCCGGCAATACCCGGATGGACGCTATTCTTTCCCAGGGGTATGCCTATTTTCAAACCACGGGAGGCTATGCCAATATCTCCGGCATTGAGAATGTCACCGCCACCGGCGCCAATTCCCTCTATGTCTATGCGAGCTATGGGGATAATATCATTGACGGTGGCAGCACCGGGAGTGATTACGTTCTTTTTCATGAAGGGGCATCGCGGGGTATCTACGCCAATCTGGCCACCGGCGAGGTGAGGGGCGGCAGCGGCAATGACACCCTGATTGATATCGAGCATCTCTACGCCGGTTCATCCTACAGCGATGTTCTGATCGGCAATAGTGCCGCCAATACGATTCGCGGTATGTATGGCAATGACATCATTGATGGCGGAGATGGGATTGACACCTGGTACATTGACTGGAGCGGGAACTCTGTCACCGCGTCGCTGCTCACTGCCGCGCAGAATGACTCCATGGGTATTGTGATGGTGGGGGATGCCACTGGTGATACCGTCACCAATATGGAGAATATTACTTCATCCTATGGCGACTGGATTTACGGCAACGCGGGCAATAATTCCCTCTATGCCAGGGGGATGATCGAAGGCTTTATGGGCAATGATAGTATCCAGGGTACAGGTTCCGCTACTGCCAGCTATGCCAATGCCGGGAATGCCTATCTGGTGGCGCAGGGCATCAGCAACGCTGTGGCCGCGGAAGGTTTTAATGTTATCGCCACCCTGACAACCGGGCTGAGGGGAATCTCTACCAATACCGGTGCGGCCTTGACCAATTTTGGTGACGCCGCAGGTGACACCTATACCACCATCAATCACCTCTATGGCTCGGCCTTTAATGATTTCCTGGTGGGCAGCTCTGCCGTCAATATCCTCACCGGCGGGGCCGGCGACGACCTGCTGGAGGGATTGGCGGCAGGGGATACGTTTCTGGGAGGGACGGGAAGTGATACGGTGTCCTATGCCCATTCCACTGCCGGGGTCACGGTGGACATCTTTAATAATGGCAGCCATCCCATGACCAATGACGCCCTGGGGGATACCTTCTACTCCATTGAGAATGTTGTTGGTTCTGTATATGCTGACTTCATTTATGGGGACATTAATGATAATGTTCTGGACGGAGGACTGGGGAATGACTATCTAGAAGGCTCCGGTGGAGAGGATACCGCCACCTACCTTAACGCCCCCGGCTCGGTGACCGTTACCATGGAACTTGCCACCATGCAGGTAAGCGGCAGTGCGGGGGTCGATACCTTGGTCGACATAGAGCGGATAATCGGTTCCAATTATGGTGACACAGTCACCGGAACGGCATGGAATGAGTGGATTGATGGGGGGGCCGGAGCTGACACCATCGATGGCAAGGGCGGAGCCGACACCATTTCCTATGCCAGCGCAACGGGCCCCAGGTCGGTGATTTTGGGAGGTGCAAATACCGACAATGATACCCTGATCAGTATTGAGAATATCTTTGGCACTGCCTTTGGTGATATTTTGACAGGTGATGGGAATGCCAATGTGATTGAGGGGGGAGCGGGGAATGATACCTTGGATGGCGGCGGTGGAACGAATGATACCGCAAGTTACAGTACTGCCGCCTCGGCGGTCACAGTGAGTCTGGTCACCGGCATTGCCACCGGAGGCGCCGGGAGCGATACACTGAGCAATTTTGAAAATCTGGTCGGCACGGCCTATGGTGATGTTCTCACCGGGGATGGAAATGCGAATATTCTCGATGGCGCCGCCGGTGATGATCTGTTGATCGGGGGACTGGGGGCCGATACCTTGACCGGTGGGGTGGGGATCGATACGGTTTCCTACGCAGACTCCAGTGCCGCCGTCACTGTGGCCCTCAATTCCAGTGCGGCCGGGGGTGATGCCGCGGGGGACGTGCTCACCGGTATCGAAAATTTGATCGGTTCCGATCACGATGACGTTTTGACTGGTGATGGCAATTATAATCTGTTGGACGGCGGACGGGGAAATGATATGGTAAACGGTGGTGCCGGCATCGATACCATCACCTATGCTGCTGCCAGTGGCGCGGTCACCGTCAATCTTCTTGCCCTGGGCACCAATGTATCTGGCGCTGCCGGGGATGACAGCCTCTCCAACGTGGAGAATATCATTGGCTCAGCCTATAATGACACCCTCAGCGGCGATGGGAACACGAATGTGATTGAAGGTGGGGCCGGCGCTGATGTCTTGACCGGGGGCACGGGAGCCGATACCGCAAGCTACGCCGGATCGGCCAGTGGTGTGTTCGTCAGCCTGGTGACTGGGATAGCAGGCTCCGGCGGTGACGCCCAGGGCGATTCCCTCAGCGGTTTTGAAAATCTTATCGGCAGTTCCTGGGATGACACCTTGATCGGCAATGCCAGTGGCAATGTCCTTAATGGTGGAAGCGGAAATGATATCCTCGAAGGCGGAGCCGGAGGTGATCAGCTTATTGGTGGACTGGGCAGCAATACCGCCTCCTATGAGCATTCGTCCGCAGTGGTGAGTGTTAATCTGGCTACCGGTGCGGTGAGCGGCGCTGATGCCGTGGGTGATACCTTTTCCGGTATTCAAAATCTGGTTGGGTCAAATTTCAACGACTCCCTGTACGGTGACGTGCAAGTCAACATCCTCACCGGTGGACTTGGCAATGACCTTATGTATGGGTATGACGGGAACGATATCTTCTACACTGAAGCCGGCCGGGATACCGGATATGGGGGGAATGGCGATGACATCTTCCATGTTGATGCCAATGCCGGCTTGACCAATCCTGCCAATTTACCAACCCTTGTCAGTGGCGACGGTGCTTCCCTGGTGGGTGATACGATCATTCTGGATAATCTGGTCTCTGGAAGCTATTCGTTGAGTTCGCTGGCCTCTGTTACCAACTATATGGAGATTCTGGACATCAGGAATGCCGGCGCCGATACCGATCTCGGCCTCAGCAGCCTTGATGTGCGCAGTTTTGTCGATAACGGAAACGCCTCTGAGATCTGGATCAAGGCAGACAGCGGGGGGGATTCACTGGTGATGAATCTTGCCGCCGGAGAGACCACCCGGACAAATGTAATGACGGATAACTGGATCGATTATACGATTCTCAATTCGGCTAATACCCAGGTGGCCCAGATTCACTGGCAAACCGCCTGATCCGGCGTTGATTGTGGGCATCTCCGGGTTTTTCCGTTCTCCAGCCGTGCGATGAGCAGTAGAAGGTATCGCACGGCTCTTGCCGCGTTGAAGCGGAGTTCCAGGCCATGACAGACAATTTCCTAACCCCTTCTTTTCCCGCTGAAACACTCACCCGTCAAAGCGTTCTCAACGCCGTCAATGCCCTGTGCGGCATCAATCGCTCGGCCGCCACCCTGCTGCGTCTGGTGTTGAAACGGCTGACCGCGCAGACCGGGAACTGGGCAGCCCAGGTTCGTCGCTTGAACTTCCTCAAGATCGCGGCCCATTATGGTGCCGCTCCCCTTCGTGAGATCCTCCTTCTTCCCGGAGACCTTGCCCTCCTGCAGAGAAGTGAAGGCAGCTTTACCCTCCTCCACTTGCACGAGCAGCGCTGGCGTTGCATTGGCACTGACGGGTTGCCCCTGTCCGATGTGGTGGATGTGAACAGCGATGTCTATGTTGAGGCAGTGGTGTTGCAGATGCCGCTGATCCACTGGAAACCGCAAGGGCTGGCATCCCTTGCGGCCATCTGGCCGGAACTGCGGGCCGCCTGGGCAGAGGTCGGGCTGGCCAGCCTCTTTATCAATGCCGGTCAGCTTCTGTTGCCCCTCTTTGCCATGCTGGTGTATGACAAAGTGGCCAATAACGGCCTGTTCGAGACCCTCTGGACCCTGACCATGGGGATGGCCCTGTATGTGGCCACCGATATGGGGATGCGGTTTGTCCGCAGTTGGGCGACGGAGCGGGTTGGGGTTGAGCTCACCCTGCGCAGCGACGAAGGGCTCTGGCACAAGTTGCTTGCTCAGAGGGAGTTGCCACCGGGAGGGTTTGCCCGATTCCTTTCCAACTATCGGGATCTCTCCTTATCGCGGGATTTTGTCTCTTCCTCGTATCTCCTTGCCCTGGTCGATATTCCCTTTCTCTTTCTCTATCTGCTGGTTATCGGCATCATCGCCTGGCCCCTGCTGCTGGTGGCGGTGCTGCTGGTG
>JACDZF010000182.1 GCA_013426795.1 Desulfocapsa sp.
AAGAAAGGATCGGATGCGGAGGAGCAGGGAAGATTGGAATTTTTTTCTTTTGGAAGGTACTCGTACTGTTATTAAAGAGTGTAAAGAGCGTGTGAACGGCGACTGATTCGTGAAAGCTTCTATGTATTCAACTTGCAGGAGGTTCCAGCCATGGCACAAGACGAACAGAAGATGTCGCGGATGCAGCTCACCGCGATGGTGGTCGGTGGAATGATCGGCGCGGGGATCTTTTCGCTCCCGCGGACATTCGCGAACGCCACCGGCCCGCTTGGGGCCATCATCGCATGGGTTATCGCCGGCACGGGAATGTACATGCTGGCGCGGGTGTTTCAAGCTCTGGCGGAGCGCCGGCCCGATATCGACGCCGGCGTTTTTGCTTATGCCAAGGCCGGTTTCGGCGACTATCCCGGTTTTCTGTCGGCTTTTGGTTACTGGATCGGCAGTTGCATCGGTAACGTGTCATATTGGGTGCTGATCAAATCGACCCTGGGCGCGTTTTTCCCGGTCTTCGGCGACGGGAACACGGTGGTCGCGATCGGCGTCGCCTCGCTCGGCATCTGGCTCTTTCACTTCCTGATCCTGCGCGGTGTGCAGCAGGCGGCGTTCATCAACAGCATCATCACCGTCGCCAAGGTCATCCCGATCATGGTCTTCATCGTACTGACGTTTTTTGCCTTCAAGATGGACCTGTTCCGCTTCAACCTGTACGGCGGCGACCTGACGAATGGTCTGTTCGAACAGGTCAAGGCGACGATGCTGGTGACGGTGTTCGTGTTCATCGGTATCGAAGGGGCCAGCGTCTATTCGCGGTTTGCCAAAAAGCGTTCCGATGTGGGTTCGGCCACCATCCTTGGCTTCATCGGTGTCACCGGGCTGATGGTGCTGGTGACGATCCTGCCCTATGCCGTGTTGCAGCGTGCCGACATTGCTGGCTTGCGTCAGCCGTCGATGGCCGGTGTGCTGGAAAACGTGGTCGGTCCCTGGGGCGCGATCTTCGTCAGCAGCGGCCTTATCGTGTCGGTGCTCGGCGCCTATCTGGCGTGGGCCTTGATCTGCGCCGAAGTCATGTTTGCCGCCGGCAAATCGAAAGACATGCCCAAGGCCTTCGCCAAGGTCAACAAGAACGAGGTGCCGGTGGTGGCGATGTGGGTCACCAGCAGCATCATCCAACTCATCGTGATCACAACCTACTGGTCGCGCGACGCGTTTGCGCTGATGCTGAACCTGACCAGTGCGACGACACTGATCCCGTATCTTTTTGTCGCTGCCTATGGCCTGATGATCGCCCAGCGCGGCGAAACCTACGAAGTCCGGCCCGAAGAGCGCAAGCGTGACCAGATCCTGGCTTCCATTGCCGTGATCTACACCCTGTTTATGATCTATGCCGGCGGCCTGAAGTTCATCCTGCTGTCGGCGATCCTCTTTGCGCCAGGCACCGTGCTGTATGTCGTCGCGCGGCGCGAGCAGGCACTGCCGGTGTTCAGCAAGACCTCGGATTGGGTTACTTTCGGCGTCATCGTTGCCGGCGCTATCATTGGCGTATTCGGTCTGGCAACCGGCGCCATCACCATTTAGTCAAGGGAGAGACCACTATGTCAAACACTACCGAAGTTAAATTTGGTGTCCATTCAGAAGTCGGCCAACTGCGCAAGGTGCTGGTGTGCGCGCCGGGCCGGGCGCATGCGCGCCTTACACCGTCTAATTGCGACGCGTTGCTGTTCGACGACGTGCTCTGGGTCGAGAACGCCAAGCGCGACCACTTCGATTTTGTCAGCAAGATGCGCGATCGCGGCGTCGATGTGGTGGAGATGCACAACCTGCTGGCCGAAACGGTGGCAGTGCCCGAAGGCAAGAAATGGATTCTCGACAATCAGGTCGTGCCAAATCAGGTCGGCCTGGGTTTCATCGATGAATTGCGCAGCTACCTCGAGGGCCTGGGCAACCGCGACCTCGCCGAGACCTTGATCGGTGGCCTGTCGACCAACGAATTCCCCGAGTCGGTGGGCGGCGCGGCGTTCACCATCGTGCGTGAAGCCGCCGGCGTTACCGAATACCTGCTGCCGCCGGTGCCCAACACGCTCTACACGCGCGATACGACCTGCTGGATCTACGGCGGCGTGACGCTCAACCCGCTGTACTGGCCCGCGCGCCACGAGGAAACCATCCTCACCACCGCGATTTACAAATTCCACCCCGACTTTGCCGGCAAAGTCAACGTCTGGTGGGGCAACCCCACCGAAGACCACGGCCAGGCGACGCTCGAAGGCGGCGACGTGATGCCCATCGGCAAGGGCAACGTGCTCATCGGCATGAGCGAGCGCACCTCGCGCCAGGCGATCAGCCAGCTCGCGGCGACGCTGTTCAGGAAGGGTGCGGCCGACCGCGTCATCGTCGCCGCGATGCCGAAGATTCGTGCCGCGATGCACCTCGACACAGTGTTCACCTTCGCCGACCGCGATTGCGTCCTGGTCGCACCCGACTTTATGAAACAGACGCGCACCTTCTCGTATCGCCCGAGCAGCCACGCCAGCGGCGTCGAGTTGCACGCCGAGAACAAGCCCTTCGTCGACGTGGTGGCCGAAGCCCTCGGCTTCAAGAAGCTGCGTGTGGTCGAAGCCGGCGGCACCGACTACCAGCGCGAACGCACGCAGTGGGACAGCGGTGCCAATCTGGTCTGCGCGTCGCCGGGCGTCGTATATGCGTACGACCGTAACACGTATACCAACACCCTGCTGCGCAAGGAGGGCATTGAGGTCATTACCATCGTTGGTGCCGAACTTGGGCGCGGCCGCGGCGGCGGTCACTGCATGACCTGTCCGATCATCCGCGACGCGGTGGATTTCTAATCACCCTGGTTGGCAATTAGGAGAGACCATGGGCCGGTCGTGGAGCAGTTCTACTTGGTCGGCCAAAACCATGCGCAAAAGAGGGAGGAACGGAACCATGAGCACGGAGCGTCCGCTCGACATGTTCATGGATGATCGGCCACAACGGACGGGCCTCGGGCGGGTGAAGTGTGGCAAAACAATGGGACACCATCCGTATTTCGCCCTTTACACAAGCCATCCCTGGCAGGAACATATTTTCCATGCCAAATCATGTCCATCTCATTGCCGTGCGGGAAAAAGAAGAGGGGCTGCGAATGGCGATTGGCGAAGCGCATCGCCGATACTTCGTCATGATCAATCGCCGGCAGGAATGAACCGGCCATCTGGGACAGGGGAGATTTTCGTCGTTCCCGATGGATAAGGCGTATCTTCTTGCAGCCGCCAGATAGAGAGAGATGAATCCCGTTCGAGCAAATCTCACTCCTGATTCTTACGCCTGGAAGTGGAGCAGCGCCAAGGATCATGCCAATGGCGCCGACGTCTTGTACAGGTATCTCATCTTCTGCAGATGGTTGGGGGCTGGAAGCTGTTTCTGATGGTCACGGATGAAGAGGATGCGAACATGATTCGCGGCCATGACCGTACGGGGCGAGCATTCGAGTCGGATTCCTTTCTCGAATCGCTTGAACTGTCTTTGATAAGAACGGTGAAGCCACGGAAAGCCGGGCGAAAGAAGTAAGAAGATAAATAGGTATGGTGCCCCGCATATCCTTAAACGTATCATTAGGAGGACAAGATGGCAGGAACGCTAAAGGGAGTTTGGAGTCAGGAGGGTATAAAGAAAGGCTATGCTCAGATCGTGAAGGGCAAAACTAAGCAGGGGCTATTTACATGTTGTGAGCCTGATGAAGGAGCGAAAGTCATCGGTCAGAAGATCGGATATAGTCAGCAAGATCTTGATCAGGTACCCCAGGATTCTAACTTAGGAATCGGTTGCGGTAACCCACTTGCCTTCACCGGTGTACAAAACGGAATGACAGTTCTTGACCTTGGTTCTGGAGCAGGATTTGATTGTTTTCTCGCATCTAGAGCGGTAGGTGATAGCGGGAAAGTCATTGGAGTAGATTTCACTCCAGCAATGGTAAAAAAAGCAGACGAAAACAAGGAGAAGGGGGGGTATTCGAATGTTGAGTTCCGTCATGGATCCATTGAAGATCTTCCTGTAGCGGATTCTACCATTGATCTCGTTATCTCCAACTGTGTCATAAATTTGGTTCAGAACAAGACCTTGGCTTTCAAAGAAGCTTTTCGAGTGCTCAAGTCGGGCGGCAGAATCACAGTTTCTGATATAGTGCTTCGGAAAGAATTGCCTGATTTTGTGAGAAGCTCGATTGCAGGCTATATAGCATGTGTGGCTGGTGCTGTGACACAGGCCGATTATCTGGAAAGCTTAGAATCAGTTGGGTTTTCTGACATCAAGATCGAAAAATCGGCTTCATTCCCACTTGAATTAATGCTAAACGATCCAATAGCGCAAAAAATCATCGAGGATTTCGAACTAGATGATAAGGAAGTAGAGGAGATCAGTTCTTCAGTGCTGAGTATCACGGTCACTGCGAAAAGGAAATGATGAGGGAGAGATTCTTCTCCGTACCCCATATCGCCTTTTACATAAGCCATCTAGAGCAGCAGCATATTTCCCATGCCAAGATCGCGCCCGGTATTCCTCACCACCTGACTCAGCGTGGAAATCGGCGGATGGAGGCTTTTTTCTGCGATGAAGACTATCAGGCTTACTTGACCTTGATGGCCGAGTGGTGCCGAAAGTTCAACGTATTGATTTGGTGCTCTTGTCTGATGCCAAATCATGTCCATCTCATTGAGATGAATCCCGTTCGGGCAAATCTCACTCCTGATCCTTACGCCTGGCAGTGGAGCAGCGCCAAGGCTCATGCCGATGGCGCCGACGATATTCTTTGGAAGTAACTATTTCTACTTTGTCACATTAGAATGCGACATAAAATGTTGAGATATTTGGCATAATATGCTATTATCTTTTGCAGAAACAGTAAGAAAAACAAGTCTTCCATTCATTGCAAAAGAGGTAAAAATGAGCCATATGCCAACCCCAAAAAATCCAGACTGACAGGAGAAAAAATGACAGCAAACGACCACTCACGGACCTGTCTGGCGCATTTTGTTTTTTTCATGCGCGGTACAAAAAATTTGGTAGCGTAGAAAAAGAGAGACCTTGACGATGTGAGAGTAAAAAAGCCCTCC
>JACDZF010000183.1 GCA_013426795.1 Desulfocapsa sp.
GATTTTTTTAATATTCTTGAATTCTTACACTACTCTCCAGGTTCATCTCAGGTTTTTCCACGGCCTCCGGCCAAAAAAACATGGATGAACCTGCCCCACCCCGAGGAAATATTATGGAACGAATCATCCAGGGAACGGCCCCCGGCGAGGTTATCGCCCGGCTCAGAAAGGCGGACGGCTATTTTATCACCAATACGGCCCGCGACCTCTCCCAGTCCGACTTTAAAAATCGCATCCTCCTGCACACCGACCTGCTGGCCGCCCCGTCCCGGGAAAAGGCGGGCTATTTTTCCCTCGAGATCACCGGCGGCGCCTCCATCCATGTGGATATTCTGCGCAAACAGGTTGACCCCTTCCTCAAGCTCGAACTGCTGCGCGAGAAGATGCCCAAGACCATGTTTCAGACCCTGTGCCGTGGCATCAACCTCTTCGGCTACCGTCCCTATCCCCAGAATGTGATCCGCTTTACGGTGCGTGAATTCGCCAAATATGTCGATGTCTGGCGCACCTTTGACTGCATGAATCATGTCCCCAATATGCAGGCGGTTTTTGAGGAGGTGGCCAAGGCCGGGAAGATCAACGAACCCTGCATCTGTTTTTCCACCGGGCCGGAACACAGCGATGAATTCTATGTCAAAAAGGTGGGGGCCATCGTCGATGTTACCGGATCCGAGATTATCCTCTGTATCAAAAACCATGGCGGGCTGGGCAGTCCGCAACGCATCGGCCAGCTGGTGAACGCCATCAAGCAGAGCTACCCCGACCTGCCCATCCACTATCACGGCCACAATACCGACGGCAACGACATTGGCCGCATCGCCGCCGCCGTCATCAATGGCGCCACCATTATTGATGCCGGTGATTCCTCCATGACCGGATACTACGGGCCGCCGCCCAGCCTCACGGTCATCCAGACCCTGAAAGAACTGGGCTATACCGCCCTCGGGATCGATGAAAACGCGGTCATTGAAACATCCGAGATTATCCGTGACCAACGCCAGTATTACGCCGCCTTTGAGTCCCAGATCAAGGGCTTCCAGCCCACCGTCCAGATCCACAAGCTCCCCGGCGGGGCCATGGGCTCCAGCCTGGAACAGGCGGCAAAGGGCGGATTTCTTGACAAGATGCCGGACATTCTGCACCAGGAGCTGCCCCGGGTTCATAAGGAACTGGGCAATTACTGGTCCGTGACTCCCGGCTCCCAGATCCTGTGGACCACAGCGGTGGCCAATGTCCAGGGTGGTGAACGCTACGGCAACCCGTCGGGCGATTTACGCAATCTGCTCCTCGGCAAATACGGCCCATTCCCCTTTTACCAGCCGGAAGACTGGATCTACGAAAAGGTGCTCGGGCCCGACTGGAAAAAGGTCCTTGAGGAAGAGGGCGGCATGGACGAGATCGAAGACATCGATCTTGACCGGGAACGGGCAAGCCTCACCGAAAAGATCGGCCATGCCCCCACCGATCAGCAGCTGGTTCTCTACCTCCAGCACCCCAATGATGCGGTTAATTTTTTCAAATTCGAGGACAAATTCGGCAGGGTCTATGTCCTGCCGCCCTCCATCTTCCTCCATCAGGGGCAATTTTCCGAGGGCAGCACCCTCTCCTTCACCGATCATTACGGCAAGGAGCATGTCATTGAAATCGGCCCCACCATGGTCAATGACAATGGCGAGTCCAATGTCTATCTCAATGTGGATCACCACCAGCGCATCTACTCCTTCGCGCCCGAGGCCAAGGCGGGAGTGGCCGCCGCCGCCATCGTGCTTTCCAAGGAAGAGATCCAGACCCTGGCCAAAAATGGCGACATCCGCGCCCCCTTTGCCGGCAATATCTGTGAAATCAGCGTCAAGGAAGGCCAGGAGGTCGCCATCGGTGATCAGATCGCGATGATGGAGGCCATGAAGATGCAAACCCCGGTGGTCACCGCCATCGCCGGTATTGTGACGACTCTGTCGGTGAAGGTGGGAGATGCGGTGAAGCCGGGGGCCAAGATCGCCCAGGTGGATATGGACGAATAAGCTCCCCCTCCCGCCAGTCATTGGGAGCAACCCTGAAACGAAAGAAGCCCTTCCTGCCGGAGCAGGAAGGGCTTCTTTCGTTATGGCCCGAAGACATGGAAATGCTGCTTCCGATGGCGCCGGGGACGGGCCGCCTCCCCGGTCAGGTGGTCAGAACCCGGTAGATCTCGGGCATGCGCAGGGGCAGCTTGCGCACGTCATTGACAAAGATATAGTTCACCGGCCCGTAGAGATGGTCCATATAATCATGGGCCTGATGATCGATGGTGATGCAGAAGGGATGGATACCGGCGGACTTGGCCTCGAGGAGGGCGTGCCGGGTATCCTCGATGGCGTACTCGCCCTTGTAGTCGTCATAGTCCTCGGGCTTACCGTCGGTGAGGGTGATAAGCAGGCGAACCCGGGCATCGGTTCTGCCCAGCAGTGACGTGGCATGGCGGATGGCCGGGCCCATGCGGGTATATTCGCGCGGGCCGATGGCCCCGATACGCTGCCGAACCACATCGCCGTAGGGCTCACCAATGTCCTTGACGTGAAAGATTTCACAACGGGTGCGCCGCATCCCGGAAAACCCGTAAATCCCGTAACGATCCCCCAGCACCTCCAGGGCCTCGGTCATCAGCACCAGAGACTCCTTGATGGCGTTCCCCACCCACCCCGCGGTGGAGTTGGACATGTCCACCAGAAAGATCACCGCGATATCCCGTTCATCGCGGAGCAGCCGGATAAAAAGGCGGTCTGACTGGGCCCGACCGGCCCGGGCGTCGGCCAGCGACTCCACCAGGGCATCGAGATCAATATCATCACCGTCCCGCTGGCGGCGGACAAACCGATCGCTGGTGCGCATCATCTCAAACTGATGGCGCAGTCGATGGACGACCCCGTGATACTTGCTGAGGGTCTGACGGATAAATCCGGACTTGAGATCAGGCAGCTCCTTGACCGTGACCACGCACCAGTTCTTGCGGAACCCAAGGCGGCGGTAATCCCATTCATCATAACAGATCGCGGCCTGCAAGGCCCCGCCCGGCCCGGCATCCGGCCCGATATCGGGGGCAACCCCTTCACCGGCGAGGCCCACGGCGCTGCTCACAAACCGGCCGGGCAGGTGCCCGAACTCCTTACGAAATCGCCGCACCTCCTCCGCCATCTCCCCGGACAGTTCCACCTCTTCATTATTGATGGTGACCAGCAGCGGCGCCTGATGCTCGGCCACCGTTCCGGCAAATTCGCTGTCCATGATCATCGAAACATCCGACTCCAGGCCGCTGGCCCCGCCTTGCTTTTCCTCCTCGGAGCGGAGCAGCTGCCGGAGCGTTTCCTGGGGCAAGGCGGCAAGATAGAGGGCCAGATTATGCACCAGCTCTTCACCCTGACGCGCGAACTGCTGCCGCCGCACCGCCTCAATGGCGGCCAGCCGGATCTCTCCCTGAAAGAGCAGGGGCGAGATTCCTGTGGACTCTTCATGGATTTCATTATCCTGCCCGCCATCAGCGAAGGCGGCCTGGATGTCCCGCACCGTCTGAACACTCTCCATCGCCCCCGCGCCCTGGCCGGAAAGCCGGTGCCAGAAGGAATTGAGGGCGAGAAGGCTGGATGGGGGCTGGTCGCGGAAGGGCGAGCCGTTGACGAACCCGGCCTGAAGCTCAAGGAGCAGGGAGGATTTGCGATCTTCCGCCCGCGCCGGCGGTGAGACGATCCGGGGCAGGGCCCTCCAGGCACGGATCAATCCGGGCAGTTGCCGCTCCAGAAACCGGGCGGCCCGCACCGTTTCCAGGAAGGAGTAGCAATCACGGGCAAAAATCGGATCGGAAAAGGAGGCGAAAAAGGTGGAAAGCCACAATGGCGAGGAAGGATCAGGAGAAAATTCCCGGTCAGCGGGATCCATGACGGTGAAGCTGCCAATCTCGAGATAGGCCCACTGAAAGGCAAGGATCAACTTGTAGAGCAGGATATTGTCGGCGGCCCGGGGGTAGATGGCAAGCTCGGGGGGAAGAAAGATGGTTTCGCTGTCGGTGAAGACCGCGCTGCCCGGGGCAATCATCAGCTCCCGCCCGGCCACGCCGCGGATAAAGGGGAGAAGACGCCCCTCAACCTCTGCCAGAAGCACTAGGCCCGAGCCGTTATTTCGCTCCCGATACCGACTCTCCATGCCCCGCATAAACTGCTGGGCCGCCCGCAGCCCCTGCATTTCATAGCAGTCCAGGATCTCACCCACCCGGGCCGGGAGCTGGGCCAGGGGGACAAATCCCAGAAGCTCGGGAAGCAGCTTGAGAAAATCACGACAAAGGGCATTGGAGATGGGCCAGATAGCCGGGATACACCAGAAGATTGTCCGGCAGACCTCGTCACTCTGCTCAAGATAGGGCTCCAGCATCTCCTCCACGTCCCACTCATTGGGAATGTCGGGCGCCACTATCTGATTAAAGCGCTGGGTCAGCTCCAGTAGTTTCATGGGCATTGGCTGGAATCTCCATCAGGCCGGGGACAGAAAGCGCATTGTGTCCCCGGCCCCGATCAAAAGAGGGAGGCGACCATATCCTCAATGGCGGCGAGCATTTCCGGGTCATCGCTCAAAGGCTCCACCACGGCGGCGCGACAGGCGGAAGGAATATCGACGCCATCCCCGATCAGCTTCCCGGCCTGAATCAGAAGGCGGGTGCTGGCCCCCTCCGGCAGTCCGGAATCCTTCAGGCTTCTGGTCATCACCGCCAGCTTGACCAGGGTCAGGGCCAGCTCCCGGTCAACCTTGCCCTCCCGGCAGACAATGTCGGCCTCCTGCTCCGCCTCCGGGTAGTTAAAGCTGAGGGCGACAAAACGCTGCCGGGTGGAGGGCTTGAGATCCTTGAGCACGCTCTGGTAGCCGGGATTATAGGACACCGCGAGCATAAACTCGGGCGGCGCCACCAGCAGCTCGCCCCGTTTTTCTATGGGCAGCTCCCGGCGGTCATCGGCCAGGGGATGGAGAACCACGGTGGTATCCTTGCGCGCCTCCACCACCTCATCGAGATAGCAGATTCCACCGGCCCGCACCGCCAGGGTCAGGGGCCCATCCATCCACACCGCTTCACCGGCGC
>JACDZF010000184.1 GCA_013426795.1 Desulfocapsa sp.
GGAAGCGGCATAAGGATCCGTAATGAAATAAGCAGAAAAGCGCTGCTTATTTCATAACGGTTCCTAAATAGCGTTCCGGTCTTCTTCACCTGTCCGCACGCGCACAATCCGTTCAACGGGCATGACAAAGATCTTACCATCGCCAATGGTTCCACTGTTGGCGGCATTTCTGATCGTATCCACGACCTGACCCACCTGTTCGGCGCCAACAACCACCTCAATTTTGATCTTTGGAATGAAATCGACAACATACTCTGCGCCACGATAGATTTCGGTATGTCCCTTCTGCCGACCATACCCTTTCACTTCACTGATCGTCATCCCCTTGATGCCGATGCCGTTCAGGGCATCCTTCACATCATCCAGCTTGAATGGCTTGATAATTGCTTCAATTTTTTTCATGACAACTCCTTTTCTATTCAGAAAATAGAGGGGCAGAAGACAATGAGCTCATTCCTGATCGGTTGCAAACATTTCCAATCGTCATTCCCATTCTGCCCATCTTCTCATTACAGGTTATAACCAACCTCACTGTGCTGGGTCAAATCCAGCCCCTGTGTCTCATCGTCCGAACTTACCCGAAGACCAATGGTGACGTCTATGATTTTTAGGAGAATATAGGTCACAATCACCGAGTAAACGATGGTTGCGCCGGCACCGGTTGCCTGTACCAGAAGCTGATGGGGATTGCCGTCAAGAAGTCCCTTCCCTGCAGAATTAACCGCCGATGAGGCAAAGATACCAGTGGCCAGAGCACCCCAGATACCACCAACTCCGTGCACACCGACAACGTCCAGGGAATCATCATAGCCAATTTTAGACTTGGCAATCACCGCCAGATAACAGATTACACCAGCCACAACACCCATGATCAGGGCCGAAACCGGGGTCACAAAGCCTGCTCCCGGGGTTATCGCCACCAGTCCGGCCAGGGCGCCGGAAGCAGCGCCGAGGGTGGTGGGTTTTCCCTGGATCTTCCATTCTGCAAGAATCCAGGAAAGGGCTCCTGCACCCGTTGCGATCTGCGTGGTCATCAGGGCAAGGACCGCAATGGGGCCGGCAGCAAGGGCGCTGCCGGCATTAAAGCCAAACCAGCCGAACCAGAGCAGACCGGCACCAAGGACCGTCATGGGAAGATTACTGGGATGCATGGAATCCCGCCCGTAGCCTTTCCGTTTGCCAAGAACCAGCGCTGCCACCAGGGCTGCCGCACCGGAGTTGATGTGAATAACCGTACCACCGGCAAAATCAAGGGCGCCCATGGCATACAACCATCCGCCCTTGCCCCAGACCCAATGGCAGACAGGCAGGTACACAAAGGTTGACCAGAGGATGGTAAAGGCAAGAAAGGCGGGAAATTTCATCCTCTCGGCAAAGGCACCGGTAATCAGGGCCGGGGTAATAATAGCAAACATGAGCTGAAAGGCACAGAACAATAAATCCGGAATCGTCTCGGAATAGGGTCCGGGCTCCAGGCTGACATTTTTCAGCCAGGCATAATCCAGGTTGCCGATAACATGGCCGACGTCGGGACCAAAGGCCAGTGAATAGCCATATACCAGCCAGATCACCGAGATAATCCCGATGGTGATAAAACTCTGCATGGTCGTGGCCAAAACATTTTTTTTCCGCACCAGGCCCCCATAAAACAGGGCCAGCCCCGGTGTCATCAACATCACCATTGCCGTGGCAATGAGTACAAAAGCGGTATCTCCACTATTCATCATCGTCTCCTTGTAACACAATTTTAACGTTCTTATTGGTTATACGCCGTTTCCGAATGCTCAACTGAATCAAGCCCGACAACCTCGGCCTCTTCCGTCAACCTGAGTCCCATAAGGATATCAATGGCTTTCAGAAGAATCCAGCTGACCACCAGGGTATAGCCGCCAACCACCACAATCCCAATAGCCTGTTTTCCAATCTGCGCCGCGTTTCCCGCCAGCAACCCATCAACCCCGCCAGGATTCACCTGGGTGGAGGCAAAAATCCCCAGACACAATGTCCCCACCACACCGCCAACCCCGTGGATTCCCACCACGTCCAGAGAATCATCAAACCTGAACCGGGTCTTCAGGCGTACCGCCAGAAAACAGACAACCCCGGCCAGCATTCCAATCAAAATCGCCGCGTTGGGCCCCACAAAACCAGCCGCCGGGGTAATGGTGGCAAGGCCGGCAACGGCCCCGGAGGCCGCCCCCAGGGTGGTGGCGTTACCCATGACAATGCGCTCCATCATGACCCACATCAGCATCCCGGCCATGCCACCCAGATGGGTGGACACAAAGGCGGTGGCTGCGACTTCACTGGCCGCCAGCGCCGATCCGCCGTTAAAGCCAAACCAGCCGAACCAGAGGAGCCCGGTGCCCATCAGGGTCATCGGCAGATTATGGGGCATAAAACTGGTTCGCCCATATCCCCGCCGTGGTCCCACCACCAGAACCGCCGCCAGGGCCGCCGCCCCACAGGTGACATGGACCACCAGGCCACCGGCAAAATCCAGAACCCCCATCTGCCCAAGCCACCCCCCTTTTCCCCAGACCCAGTGACAGACCGGGTTGTAAACCAGCACCGTCCACAACAGGGCAAACACCAGAAAAGAAGAAAAACGTACCCGCTCGGCAAAGGCACCAGTAATAAGGGCCGGGGTAATAATGGCAAACATGCACTGATAGATCATAAATACGGTGTGCGGGATCGTCGTCGCGTAGTCAGGACTGGGGAGACTCCCCACACCCTTGAGGGCAAACCACGAAAGATCCCCTATAACCCCGCCGACATCCGGCCCAAAGGACATGGAATAGCCAACGTAAACCCACTCAATGGAAACAAGGGCGATCAAAAAAAAACTCTGCATGATCGTTCCCAGCACATTCTTGCCCCGCACCATCCCTCCGTAAAAAAGGGCCAGTCCAGGGGTCATCAGTAACACCAGTCCTGCAGCTGCCAGGACAAATGCTGTATCCGCCTTATTCACTCTTCCCCCTTACTCTGTTTCAAGACCGAAATCAGGGTCTCCCGTCCCCGCACCTTCCCTTTTCCAGACCAAGATCCCAGCATCAGTCGGACACGTCCACGAGAATATCAGAATGCAATGCATGGCGTCTTGCGGTGATAATACAAAAGACATGCCAGACCTCTGGCAAAAACACTAACATTATTAAATTATTGATTATTCCATGGGAGAAACGCAGAAAAACAGTCAACACTTCATTACGTTTCTGTTAGAATAATACTTGTAAATATCAATTTTGTTAACATTGTTTCATTTACATCAAATGAAAGATTCACCTTTTCGCAATGGAATCGATTTACATTTCAAGACAGGATGGGTATTCAGGAAGAGTCCATGGATTCATTCTTATTTCCAGCCCTTTTTCCCCTCAAGAAAACACCCTGTTGCCGTTATGCAGATCAATGGAAAACATTTCAGGACCATCTGGGTTGACGCTGAAAATAGAGGAAAAATCTCTATTCTTGATCAGCGCCAGCTTCCCCATCACTTCGTCATCGAACATTTACATTGCCTGGACGATGCGATAACGGCCATTCGCGACATGCACGTGCGAGGTGCCGGGCTGATCGGGGCCACCGCGGGTTTTGGCATGTATCTGGCGGCAATCAATGCCCCGGAGAATGGGGTCGACGAGGCTCTGGAAGAGGCGGCAAGCCGGCTGAATAAAAGTCGGCCCACCGCCAGAAACCTGGGATGGGCCGTTGAACGGGTCCTCGCTGCCGTCAGAACCGTGCGGGCGGGGGGTGATAAAAAGAAACAAGCTTATCAAACCGCCTGTGAGATTGCCGATGAAGACGCTGCCTTCTGCAAACAGATCGGCGAGCACGGTCGTGGGCTGATTGAGGCGATCAGCAGAAAGAAAAACGGGGCGCCGGTGAATATCCTCACCCACTGTAATGCGGGCTGGCTCGCCTTTGTTGATTATGGCAGCGCCACTGCCCCCATTTACGCCGCAAGGGATGCCGGAATTGCGGTGCATGTCTGGGTGGATGAGACCCGTCCCTGGAACCAGGGGGCGAAGCTTACCGCCTGGGAGCTGCAGCAGGAAGGCATCGCCAACACCCTGATTGCCGACAATGCCGGTGGCCATCTGATGCAGCAGGGAATGGTGGATATGGTCATCGTCGGCAGTGATCGCACCACCCACACCGGGGATGTGGCCAACAAGATCGGCACCTATCTCAAGGCCCTGGCCGCCCATGACAACCATATCCCCTTTTATGTCGCCCTCCCCTCCTCCACCTTTGACTGGGAGCTTGCGGAGGGCGCCAAAATTCCCATTGAGCAGCGCTCAGGGGATGAAATTCTGTGGATCAGCGGCATGGGTCACACCGGCAAAATCGAATCCGTGCGGCTGGCAGGGCCCGGGACCCAGGCTCTCAATTTCAGCTTTGATATCACTCCGGCCCGACTTGTCAGCGCACTCATCACCGAACGAGGAATTGTGCAGCCCAGCAGGCAGGCGATCCATGCCCTCTTTCCCGATAAAGTCCTGTCATTATCGCACGCATAACCAAGGACACTCGCCTGAAAATCCACCGTTCAACCGGACAGGGCTGCGCTTGAACCATCGGCCATTTTTCGTGCTTCCAGCGTGGGAGAAACAATGTCTTGACAAGACAAATTGATTCCTGTAAAAAGACACTGATCTTCCGGCCCCATCGTCTAGCGGTTAGGACAGCGGCCTCTCACGCCGTAAACAGGGGTTCGATTCCCCTTGGGGTCACCAAATTTACTCGAAGTAAGAGGGAGATAGTTCCCCCTCTTACTTCGAGTCTTCTCTCCTCGTCTTTTTCTTTCAGCCAAACGACTATTTCCTCAATCATCGAGTGTAGTGCCGGTTTCACAACATTCGGATCTGTAGTAATTCCACTTTGAAAAAGATCGACAGGCCTGTTAACATCTTTTCATAATTGTTCCAAACGGTTATCTGTCAATTCAATTTCAGAATTTCCAGCTACCAATTTTTTCCGGAATTTATCTATTATTTCTATAATCTCCTCAGAGAATCATATCTCTTGCTGAATACAGCTTAA
>JACDZF010000185.1 GCA_013426795.1 Desulfocapsa sp.
CCAGCATTCATGGTAAGTACTGCATCAACTTTGGATGCTGAATAGTTACAGTTTTATCAAGAATAGAATCTGCGAAAGGCACTGATCCCGTTCATCGGGGTTTGTTCCAGTCAGGTGCGGCTTTCATCACGGCTTGTGAAAGCTTGCGCACTTCACCCATGGTGTCCTGGACATCAAAGCTCAGGATTTCGTGATCCCGCATGACCAGGCGGCCATCAATGACGACGCTGCGGACATCGCTCCCCCTGGCACCATAGACGAGGAGATCCTGGTTGAAGCAGGGGGTCAGGTGGGGCTGGCGCATGTCCAGGAGAATAAGATCGGCCTTGTAACCCGGGGCCAGTCGGCCACTTTTTTTCAGTCCGAGCAGGGCGGCGTTATGGATGGTGGCGCAGGCCAGGGCCTGCGCGGCGGGCAGAGATGTGGCCTCCATGGTGGCCAGTTTCTGGGTCTTGCTGAGATGATCCATCTCCCGAAACATATCCAGACTGTTATTGCTGGCGCAGCCATCGGTGCCCAGTCCCACCCGGATGCCGCGTCGGAGCATTTCCGTTGCCGGCGCCGTTCCTGAGGCCAGCTTCTGGTGGCTTTGGGGACAGATCACCACCCCCGCTCCACTCCTCGCCAGAATCTCCAGATCCCCATCGTCGGGCCATACGCAGTGGATGCAGATGGTCTGCGGGTCAAGCAGGTTCAAGGCAGCCAGATGCCTGATCGGGCTGGTGCCGCGAGGTGTCCGGATCAGTGCCTGTTCCGCCCGGCTTTCCGCCACATGGATGAAGAAGGGCGCTCCCCTGTCGGCGGCCAGCTTTTTTGCACCTTGCAGGGTCTGGTTTGAGCAGGTATAGGGCGAATGGGCAAAGATGGCCGGGGTGAGGCGGGGGTGCCTGCCCTGCCAGGCGTCCAGAAAGGCGGCGGCGGTCCGCAGATTTCGGGACGGATCGGGGACGCCGGGGGCGGGGAAATCAATGACCCCCTGGGCGGCCACGGCCCGCATTCCGCTGTCGATAAAGGCCTGGGCCGCCTGGTGTTCGAGGAAATAGCCGTCGGCCACGGTGGTGGTGCCGGACAGGATCATCTCGGCGGCGGCCAGCTTGGTGCAATGATAGACCATTGCTTCGGTGACATGGCGGGCCTCTGCCGGGAAGATATGGCTGTTCAGCCAGTGCGCAAGCTCCAGATCATCGGCCAGGCCCCGGAAAAGGGTCATGGAACAATGATTATGGGCGTTGATTAGGCCGGGCATCAGCAGCATGGCACGACCATCAATGATGGTGGTGGCCGGGCTGATCTCTGCCCGGGGAAGCTCATGGGCTTGCCCCATGGCCGCGATGATGTCGCCTTGGGTCAGGAGCCAGGCATCGGGCAGGAGGCCGGCACCGGATTCGGTGAGCAGGGTGCAGTGGTGGATCAGGATTGATTCGGTCATGGCAGCGGACACCTGGACAAAGAGGTTGCGGGTGAAAAAGTGGGGCATTTTCCCTGGGTGCCGAGTATAATACTTTTTTTAATTTTTTGGGAATGGATGATATGAATGTTCACGATTGAAGGGGCAGTGGTTCATTCCCCCTGCAATTTTTTCTACGGGAGTTGTTATGGGTTTTCGTTGTGGTATTGTCGGTTTGCCGAATGTGGGAAAATCAACCATTTTTAACGCCTTGACCGCAGCCGGGATTGAGGCGGCCAATTATCCATTCTGTACCATTGAGCCGAATGTGGGCATTGTCGCCATGCCCGATGCCAGGCTTGATCTCTTGGCCGAGCTTGCCCGCACCAGAAGCAAGGTCGGTACCCAGATGGAATTTGTCGATATTGCCGGGCTGGTCAAGGGCGCCAGCCAGGGCGAGGGGCTGGGCAACCAGTTTCTCGGCCATATCCGTCAGGTGGATGCCATTGTCCATGTGGTGCGCTGTTTTGAGGATGAAAATGTGGTCCATGTGGACGGCTCCATCGATGCTGAACGGGACCGCGAGATCATCAATATGGAGCTGATTCTGGCCGATCTCGATACCGTTGACAAGCGGCTGAAGAAGACCCTGAGTCAGGCCAAGTCCGGGGACAAGGTCTATAAGGCGCAGGGGCAGTTTCTCGAGAAGCTGCGCGCGGCCCTGGATGCCGGTAAGCCGGCGCGCAGTGTGGCGGCGGATGGCGATCTGGAGCGGGAGCTGGTGCGTGATCTCTGCCTGTTGACCTCCAAGCCGGTGCTCTATGTGGCCAATGTGGCGGAAGAAGACGCCCTGGCCGGCAACGCCCATGTCCGGGCCCTGGAAGAGGCCGCAGAGCGCGAGGGGGCCGGGGTGGTGGTGATCTCCGGCAATATCGAGCAGGAGCTGAGCCTCCTGTCGCCGGCGGAACAGCAGGAATTCTTAGCCGATATGGGGATGAGCGAGCCGGGATTGAACCGGCTGATCAAGGCGGGCTATGAGCTTTTAGGGCTGATCACCTATTACACGGTGGGCGAGAAAGAGACCCGGGCCTGGACCATTTCCAGGGGAACCAAGGCGCCAGGGGCCGCCGGCAAGATCCACTCCGACTTTGAACGCGGGTTTATCCGTGCCGAGACCATCGCCTACGAGGATTTTGTCGCCTGCAAAACCGAGGCGGTGGCCAAAGAGAAGGGGTTGATGCGCTCTGAAGGCAAGGAGTATGTGGTGGCGGATGGAGATTGTTTGTTGTTCCGGTTTAATGTTTAGAGGCCGTTGCTCTCCGAGCAACGGCTGTTAGTTGCTCGGAGAGCTTACGGCCTCTTATGCCGCTCCATAGAACAGCCGGTTTTTGGGCTGTTCTATGGAGCGGCGTGTGCCCGAAAGGATAAAGGAGCCAGGAGCCGGACAAACCGGTGGTTGGAGCAACGGTCCTTTGTTGCTCGGAGAGCTTACGGCCTCTTATGCCGCATCCGGAGAACAGCACCACCCCCAACCCCCTCCTTGAAAAAAGGAGGGGGCTTTTGCAGGTGTTTATTGGTGCGACCTTTGCTCTCTAAGAATCACGTTTTTTAAAGACAAAAGAGCCAGGAGCCGGACAAACCGGTGGTTGGAGCAACGGTCCTTTGTTGCTCGGAGAGCTTACGGCCTCTTATGCCGCATCCGGAGAACAGCACCACCCCCAACCCCCTCCTTGAAAAAAGGAGGGGGCTTTTGCAGGTGTTTATTGGTGCGACCTTTGCTCTCTAAGAATCACGTTTTTTAAAGACAAAAGAGCCAGGAGCCGGACAAACCGGTGGTTGGAGCAACGGTCCTTTGTTGCTCGGAGAGCTTACGGCCTCTTATGCCGCATCCGGAGAACAGCACCACCCCCAACCCCCTCCTTGAAAAAAGGAGGGGGCTTTTGCAGGTGTTTATTGGTGCGACCTTTGCTCTCTAAGAATCACGTTTTTTAAAGACAAAAGAGCCAGGAGCCGGACAAACCGGTGGTTGGAGCAACGGTCCTTTGTTGCTCGGAGAGCTTACGGCCTCTTATGCCGCATCCGGAGAACAGCACCACCCCCAACCCCCTCCTTGAAAAAAGGAGGGGGCTTTTGCAGGTGTTTTTTGGCGCGTCCTTTGCTCTCTAAGAATCACGTTTTTTTGCTGATATCTTGTCCATAAAAGATTCCCCCATGCCGAGAAAATACTCCCATGCGTAAGAGTCAGTTTATTGAACAGTTGAAGGCAGGCGACCGCCTCGATGATTTCTTTCTGGTCAAGTCGGCGCGTATGGCCGAGACCCGGGCCGGGAAACCCTATCTGACCCTCGAAGTCGTGGATCGCACCGGTGAAATCAGCGGCCCGATCTGGGATCGGGCCGAGGAGCTGCAAGGGCTCTGTCAAGTGGGCCACTTTGTCCATCTGAGCGGTCAGATCCAGTCCTATCGCGACAAACTCCAGCTTAAAATTGATGGGGTGCGTGGTGTGGAACGCGGTGAGATTGATCCTGCTGACTTCACCCTGGTCAGTGGTCAGGATAGAACCGGGATGGCCGAGGAGCTCCAGCTCCTTGCCGCCTCGGTAAAAAATCCCCATTTACGAAAACTGCTGGCCTTTTTTTTCAAGAAAGAGCCGATGTGGCAGCGTTTTCAGGACGCCCCGGCGGCAAAGGGGATTCATCACGCCTACGCCGGCGGTCTGCTTGAGCACTCCCTTTCCGTGGCCCGGACAGCCGATCTTATGGCCGCCCATTATGCCGGGGTTGATCGTGCTTTGCTGGTGACCGGGGCCCTGCTCCACGATATCGGCAAGGTCGATGAGCTGGTGCTGGAACTTGCGGTTATCGACTATACCGCCGAGGGACGGCTGAAGGGGCATCTGGTCATGGGCAGTGAGATGGTGGCCGCCGCCGCCGCCCAGATCAAGGATTTTCCCGCCGAACTACTGACCCAGGTCCAGCATCTGATCCTCAGTCATCATGGCCGCCAGGAGTTTGGCTCTCCCACCGTACCCATGACCATGGAGGCCTTTGTCCTCAGTTGTCTGGATGACCTCGATGCCAAGATGAATCTGATGGAGCAGCTCCGGAAAAGGATGAAGACCCCCGGCCTGCAGTGGACTGAGTATCAGCGCTCCCTGGAGCGATACCTCTATCTGGGCCCGGTTGAGGATCGCGGCCTGCCCATGGCCCCGGAAGATCCCGATGCCGGGCAGGTGCAACCGACCCCGGTGCGGCAGCCAACGCTTTTCTAAAAATTCCGGGATGGCGCTCTGGGCCCGGAGTCCTGATATGTTGACGGGCATGATGGGGATGGACATGGAAGAGGAAATCAAGGAACGAGCAGAGGGATGAGCACACTTCAACGACAACTGATTGCCCCTTTTTCCCAGCTTGCCGGTCAGGAAAAGGCCAAGCTCTTCCTCGGGCGGGCTCTGGCATCCGGGCAGCTGGCCCATGCCTATCTGTTCCGGGGGCCGGACGGGGTGGGCAAGCAGCTCTTTGCCCGCAGTCTGGCGGCAGCGGTGAACTGCCGGCAGCGCCCGGCCCTTCTCTCCGCCCCCGGTGCGGACGATTGGGCATCCCTGCCCTGCGGTCGCTCTTCTTCCATCCCTGGAGCGAGCGACACTTTG
>JACDZF010000186.1 GCA_013426795.1 Desulfocapsa sp.
ACGTCCGGGATTGCGCCGGGGGCGCCGGGTAACCGGCGTTCCTACGGCGGAGGCAGAAGAAGAGGAAACAACCTTGTGACCAGCGAGATCGTAAAACACCACTTCGGTGGGGCGTGGACTGAAATCAAGCTCGAAATCCTCAGGTCATATTTGAACTTCTATACTACTGCGTTAAAGAACCAAGGTTTCGAGCTACTGTATATCGATGCCTTTGCAGGGTCTGGATCTAGAACCGAACAAATTCCAGAGTCTCCCATATTCGGAGAAAGCGAAAGAACGATAGTACACGACGGATCTGCAAAAATTGCGTTGAACATTGACCCGCCATTCGACAGATATTTGTTTATTGATAACAACCAAGAAAGAGTCACTCAACTCGAGAAGCTAAGAAATTCGTTTCCAAAAACATACATTAGCGTCACTAACGATGACGCAAACACCGTTATTCAAACGATGGCGAAGAAACCCATTTGGCAATCGAATAACTATCGGGGAGTGATTTTTCTTGATCCGTATGGAAATAATGTCGAATGGCAAACGCTAGAAGCAATATCCTCCACGCAATCGTTTGATGTATGGTTTTTATTTCCTCTGAGCGGCGTATACAGGCAAACCCCTACGGACTTCCGAAAGCTCGAAGATTACAAAAGAGAAAACCTAAATATGATATTCGGCACTAACTCATGGGAAGCCGATTTCTACTGTAAACACGAAGAACAAGATTTATTAGGCACCAGCGAGAAAGTGGTTCGCATCGAAGTAAATGAAATAGAAAAATGGGTGAAAGCCCGGCTCCAAGCGTGCTTCTATTACGTATCAAATCCGCTCGCCTTGCCGCAGCGTGGCGCACAGTTGTTTTCATTATTCTTTTGCATCTCTAGTCGCTCTAACAAAGCTGTAGGACTAGCCCTTAAGGCAGCAAATCATATTCTCAAACAACATGGGAAATAGGATATTGATCCCATGTCTTTCCAATCAATAGTCTTCCATTTGTTTTTTTGTTGCGTTTTATGCCGTCGACGCCCCAAGCACCCCATTGCTTAAATAAGAAAGCAATATTATTGCTTTCACACTGATCCTTTATGGAGAGAACCCAGCTTTCTTTCATTGGACGCGCGTTGGAGCCACTTTCGCCACCTACAATAACCCAATTTATCGAAGTAATATCAAGAACACCCAAGTCTTCCAACAATGGTTCGCACGACAAGAATCGTACTGACGCCTTTATATCCTGCAACTTACGTATCCTAGTAAGTCCATACTCTTTATTCTCTACTGTGACACCTAGCCAAGCATTAGTCGGAACTTCTCTATGTCTAAAATAATCCGACATTCGATCGGCGCGTTTCGTCAATATTTGATAAGTGTGACGCTTCGTCTCGTGAATTATAGAAAACACCTTATCTAGATACTCAAAAGGAATATCTTCATGAAACAAGTCGCTCATGCTGTTCACGAAGTACATTGTTGGCTTTTTGCGGGATAAAGGCTGCGGCAATCGAGCCGGCATTAACGATAGGTTGAATCCATTTTCATATCCTGGCGTGCCCATCGCTTGAAGTCTCAAGGCCATCAATTCCGCATAACAATGCTTACAGCCGGGGCTTATTTTTGTACATCCAGTAGTTGGATTCCATGTTTGCTCCGTCCACTCGATTAATGTTCTGTTGCTCATGGTATTTTCTCGGAGAACTGTTTACGCTCTAGTTTAGAGCCAATTCAGCAATGTGCAAAGAAAAAATGCCTAACCTTCGCCTCAACCCGAGCGCGCGCCATCGGGGTGCGTGCCGTTTGCAGGCTCCGTGCGGGCGCGCGCCGGGTTAGGCCGGACGTTATCGCGCCGAGCAAAGCTCGGCGTCTCTTGCGGGGTGAAAGTCCCCGTCGGGTAAGGGTTAGCCACCCGCCCGTATCGAGTGTTGGTCCTGCTGCGGAGTGGCGCAAGCTGCGAACAAGAGTGCAGGGCAAGCGTACACAGAGCATTCTGTAGACCGTAGGGGAAATCGCGTTCCCTGAAGTGTCCTTGTTCAGATCGGGGCAGCTTCGAAATAGGCTTGTTGCGGATGCCGACAGTTTTAACGTCCTGGAAGGCAGTACGAAGCACCCGCGGTGGCTGGGGTGTGAAGGTCCGCCGGAGTCCTCAGGCCATGGTATGCAGAAAGAGAGACGTCGGAGAACTCGGGAAGCCCCGAAGGCTCCTGGATGAAGTACGATGATGAAACTGTTTGGGCTGGGACACGAACGGGTGATGAACCCTGACACGGCGTGCGCTCGGGTGGAGTCAAAGCGCAAGGAACAACCAGGTAGGCCGGTGACGGCCGTATGCGTTCGAGGTGTCTTATCGGGCATAGTAGTCGGAGGTTGGGAAAGCCAGCCACATGGCGAAGGACCCGACGGAAGTACGCAGCCCCTAAAGGAAACTCGTGCCGGACATGCAGGATCGGGTAAACACGAGCCAACCTCACTGAGGGCACTAGCAACCGGGCCTTGTAACGGGCAACTGTGAAGGTCCGCGCGACAGCGAGTACAACCGAGGAACCGGATGCGGGAAAACTGCACGTCCGGGATTGTGCCGGGGGCGCCGGGTAACCGGCGTCCCTACGGCGGAGGCGCGCTACAGAAACAACATAGGGGAAAAGGGGTCAGTGCGGAATGGCACTAAGTTAAGCAGAAAATCATTTTAGAACAATAGCTTACAGTGCTAATAATCGTGCGAAAACGCGAAAACAATCAAGCTCTACTCAACAAAATCAAAGAGATAGCAATTTTCTCTCGATAAATTTTTGACTCCAAGTCATCAGCAATCCGCTGTTTTATATATAAAAAGACCTTAACTTAGTGCCATTCGGGTCAGTGCGGAATGGCGCTAAGTTAAGGAGCCGCCTAGCGATATCAGCGACTTGCACGAAGGCCCAGATCCAAGTTTCTGGAGAATCAGCGACAGTCCGCCAGATTCGTCCGGGTTCCGCCTGGTATGGGCGCGTTTCGACCAGCCACCTACCAACGTAAGTCGCTGTTTTAATGCGGTCGCGTGCTTAACTTAGCGCCATTCGGGTCAGTGCGGCTTGGCAATGTCGCGTAGTCTAGTGGGTTGAAATCCCCCCTGGATAATCGCTAGCCACGAGCCCAGTATCGAGCCTTGCGGCGCGCACGGTAACGGGCGTGTCGATGCGTAGGCGCGAAACCAGGCGAGGTGTAAAGGTAACGGGTGGAGCCGACCTTGAAGGTGTTGAGCCCCGAAAATTTTGGTTGGAGAGCGCCGACGGCATTGGCCCGCTCGCAGGCAACATCCGGTACCGCGCGACGGCGAGCGGTGCCGGTGCTCCCGGGTCCTAGGCCATGTCGAGCCTGACAATGAGAATGCGCGGAACAGGGCTGGGGTCAGGTCTTGACTTTTGCCTCCGGTCAGGCAAGTAGGCAAAACCTGACCCCGTCCCTCATTACTTTCAACATATAGATGTAAAGATAGAAGAGGAGGCGCGCCATGACCAGCTTGCTTGAGAAAGCCTTTGATGTCGCATCAAAGCTCCCCGTGTTAGAGCAAAATATTCTTGCACGATCGCTTCTTGACGAGATCGAATCAGAAAAGAAATGGGATGAGCTTTTCTCGGAATCGGAAGACGTCTTGGCTCAGTTGGCTGCCGAAGCTTTGCGGGAGGAAGAGCAAGGCATGACAACAGAATTGGACCCGAATAAGCTGTGATATCAGATGCAACTCGGAGCTTCTGGAAATGCTTTCGAGCTTTGCCAACAGGTATTCAGGAAAAGGCGAAGGAAGCCTATACATTGTTTCGCGATTATCCGTGGTATCCAAGCTTGAATTTTAAGAGGGTCCGTTCTAGCCTTCCGATCTACTGCGTCCCGATAGCGGTGAAAGGGGCCAGGCTCAGTTAGACTCTTCTCCTCCTCCTCCTGCCGGATTTAAAATTGAGCCTGGTCCCTTATTCGTAATGTATTGTATTGCTAAGTCTGGCTTGATAGTATGTTCCCAACACGAAATACATCTGCCCTTACCGGGACCCAGATCGAATACTGCACAATGGCGTGGTCGCTAATCACACAAGGAGGAATGACCGTTCCGTTGGACTTGAGTCGCGCCAGATCAGGCTTCACCACAACCGGATACAGTGAGACCGATCGTAAAGTATTTTTGGGGGCCAACGCTTATCCAGGTTCAAACGCAGTTGACGCCAACGCGCGGATGTCAGTTCTAGCGTGCCTTGCGCATGAGTATGCCCACGTTGAGCGCCATGGACTGGCTTACAGTCGACCGAAAGAGATTCCCGATGTGCTGCTTGACGAAGCAGAAACCAGCATTCACGCATCGTTCCATCGAGTCCTTGGTCGACGAGACCGTGAAGACCTGGTCGAGGATGCCAGAGACCGACTGATACGCTGGTTAGCTTGGTCCGCTACATCGCCATCATTCTGATGAGAGAAAGAGTATGAAAGTCGAACCAAGCGGCGTTGTCATGTTCGGGACCTGCGTCGTGCAAACGAGCGTATGCGTTGCTAAAGAGGCCGCCCCCATCACCGCGGTCTGGACGGTGCCTAATAGAACGCAAATTAACGTTTGCTCAGCCTGCTTAAACGAGCAACTGCGGACGGGGAAATGGATAATCGAAGGGGCTCGGCCTGCTGCCGTTGCGCAATAATCGCCCGCACGCAGATCGACTTCGTGGTCGAGAAGGCGCGCTATTTCGACCGATTTCGCGATCGTCTCAACGGCCGTCACCAAAAAGCGATTGCCCGGATGTTCGCCGCGGGTCCGGCCGGATTCGAGGGCGGCATGACGGCCGGGAAATATATCGGCATCACCGGCTGCTCGAAGGCGACCGCGACGCGCGACCTGGCGACCCTGCTCCAGCTCGGTGCCTTGATCAGCCTGCCCGGCGGCGGGCGCAGTGCCCGCTACGGGCTGCCGCGGGTATCGGGTCTGACCCGAATGGCGCGAAGATAAGCCGAAAGCATTTTTAGATCATCGGGTTACCGTTGC